>CAYTAY010000127.1:0-9425 GCA_964435845.1 uncultured Azoarcus sp. | reverse complement strand
CAGCTCACGCCCCGACTGTGCAAGCAGCACTTCGCTGACAATCCAATGCGCTCGGACCTGGATCGGGTCGCTGGAAAGTAGGCAAGGACGCCGGGCAGTTACCGGTTACCGATTGTCCGCAAGGAGCACGACCTGCTGCCGCCGTCGCTGCCGACTTACGGCGGTGCGACGGGGAAGAGGTGCGGGCGACGGGCATCGTCAATGTGTTCCAGCGAACGGAAACTGCTTCCCCTTCCGACTAGAGTAAAAAAAGATGTGCAGGTGTGTCGCAGGCGACATGCCGGGTCATCGCCAATCATCGTTTCCACCAGGAGTACATCGTGAACAAGGACCAGGTCAAAGGACGCGCTGAAGAAGCAAAGGGCAAAGTCAAGGAGATCGCCGGCAAGATCGTCGGCAACAAGAAGTTGGAAGTGGAAGGCAAGATTCAGAACTCCGCCGGCAAAGTTCAGACCGGCTACGGTGATCTGAAAGAAGACATCAAGAAGGCAAGCAGCGATTGAGCTGATCATGACCGTTACGGTGACGGCGAGGCCGTCCACCCGATTCCGGCATCCCCGGCAGCCCCTGAAGGGAGTCCATGCGTGTTGCGCTACCGGCGCGTGAGTACACTTCCCGCGACGAACGCCGGCCCTGCCGATTCCAGCGGCTCTGCGCTCCCCGTGTTCTATACGAGGCGTGTCAGGGTGACGAAGCTTGCCGAAGACGCATTGCGTACGTGGGAGGACGAGGGTGGCAGCCTGGCTGCGCCCACTGGCGTCGGCGACTTCCTTCCCTGATATCGGGTCGTGCCGGTAGCGATATGTGCGATGGCGCACAGACGCGAGCGGGCAGCTGAGTAGGCTGGATGCAGGTGATGGAATGGGCGTCCGTCGTGCGACCGAGACTTTGGACGCGGTAGTGGGCGCTCGATGTGCCGGGGTGGGCGATTGTTCAAACGCAATCCGGGCGATGACTCACCGAACGCGCCGCGATTTTGCGGCCCCTGCGTTGCTGTTCTACCGTGTTGGGAGACACAAAATGTCAATTGGCACGATTCTGCTGATCCTCCTGATCCTGCTTCTGGTCGGTGCGATACCGACCTGGCCTCATAGCCGGGGATGGGGTTACGGCCCCAGCGGCGGCTTCGGACTGGTGGTGGTCATCCTTCTCGTCCTGGTACTGTTGGGCAAGTTGTAGGGTTGCACCCGCGCCTGCAAGGGGTGCGCGCGCCAAACCAGGGCACAAGCCTGTGCAGACCGTTGCGCAAACACGCGAACGCCGAGGGAGGGAATGGAAGATGCTCTACTACGCGATAGTGTTTCTGGTCGTCGCACTGATCGCTGCGCTGCTGGGCTTCACCGGCATTGCCGCCGGTGCCGTCGAGATTGCGAAAGTGCTGTTCTTCATCTTCATCTTGCTCTTCGTCGTCTCGCTGGTCATGGGACTGATGCGGCGCAAGTGAGTTTGTGAAATGCAGCGGCGCTCGCCCGAACGGTGTGCGTCATCAGAGGGACAGAGTATCGCGGACTCATCGATCCACTCGGCATTTGATACGGTCAACTGCCGGATCCAGGGCCAGGGCCTTGCCAGTATCGTTGCGACCAGGTATTCCGTATGTACGGTGTTTTACGGAACCTCCGCGGTCGGCCTCCGATGGTCGGGCGTGCAATGTGTCTTTGAGAGGGAAGTGCTTCGGGTGCTTGATCCGTGTCGGTGCCCCAATCCTTGATCGGATCCACCCTGGCATTCGTCCGCGTCAAGCGGCCCACCGTACGGGCGCTTCACGGTCACTTGCGGATGCAGACTCCGCAAATGACCGCGATCAGGCTGCTTACTTGAGCCGCATGTCGTTCTTGACCGATTTCACGCCAGTGATGCCGCGTACGAGCTGAACGGCCCTGTTGATCTCCGTCTGCGAACTGACGAAGCCACTCAGTTGAACCACGCCGTCGAAGGTTTCGACATTGATCTCGGTGGCTCTCAGCCCCGGATCATCGAATATCGCTGCCTTGACCCTGGCTGTGACGGTGGCATCGTCGATGTACGCACCGACGGACTGCTGCTTTGCCGGGGCGGCACAGCCCACCACGGAGACCAGCGCGAAGGCGAGGAACAGTGCTGCAAAATACTTGCCGAGTTGTTTCATGATTGATACTCCAGGATGGTGATAATGCGAAATTTCGCGAGTTCAGCGTGCACAAACTAGCCGTACTGACCGCGAGTCAGCGGGGTTGCCCCCGCTGGACCCCGAACTCCCCAGCACTACGCGGCCGGTTTCGACCGGCCTTGTACGGCCTGCATCGAAACCTTGCAATGAGCATAGTCAGGGCGGTAATGGTGGTCTGTACGGTGTCGCACATAAATCGTGGCGCAGCCGTGACGAACTTGTCCCATAGTGCCTCCTTCAGTTCATGAGAAAGAACCGCACCATCAAACCATGGGATCAAACACCTAGCGCCCCTTGCTTCCAAACACGAGCAGGACGCCACCGACCACGATCGCCCCGACGCCGGCCCAGATCGGGACATTGACGGTCTGCTTCTCGCTGATCGACAACTCGAGGGGACCCACCTTGGCCTCATGGGTCTCCTTGGTGTAGCTGAAACCGCCATACACCAAACCCAATACACCGGCCACGATGAGCGCGATCGCCGCAATCCTGGTTCCGTTCATTTCGATTACTCCTGTTCTGAGACGGGCTGGAGTGCTGACTCCGCGACCGACCGCATGGAACCTCCGGGGATACGCGCTAGAGAGTAATCGTGCGATTCGGCATCGTCGGTGCGGTATCGTACAGAGCGCGCATCGCCAGGCATCATTCGGCATCCATGCTCACCTCGACCCAGTGATCCTGCCGATCATCGACGAGCCGGATCGCGCCGTCATGCTGGTCCACACCATCGAGGGTCACACGCGTTGCGCCGTGCTTTCGGCCGTCGGCGACACGCGTTTGAGAGACTGCGATGTGGTACGCGGTGTCCCGGTACCGGTAACGGATCTTAACGGCTTGCCAGTCGGCCGGCAGGCAGGGTGCGAGTCTCAGGCGGTCCGCTCCCTCCAGGCTCAGACCCAGTAGCGATTCCACCACGAGCCGGTACATCCACCCTGCCGAGCCGGTGTACCAGCTCCATCCCCCGCGGCCGACGTGCGGAGTGAGCGCATAGACGTCGGCCGCAACGACGTAGGGCTCCAGTTTGTAGGTTTCGATTCCGGCAGCCGATAGCCCGTGATTCACCGGGTTGATCAGGCTCAGCAGGCCCCAGGCACGCTCGCGCTCGCCGAGTGCGGCAAACGCCATGGCTGCCCAGATGGCCGCATGGGTATATTGCCCTCCGTTCTCGCGCACCCCGGGGACGTAGCCCCGGATGTAGCCGGGGTCCATGTCTGCCGTGTCGAAAGGCGGATCGAGAAGCTGTACCAAGCGGTCCTCGGGGCGCACCAGTCGCTCATGGACGGCGTTCATCGCCATGCGCGAACGCGCGTCGTCACCGGCCGCAGAGAGCACCGACCAGCTCTGCGAGATCGAATCGATGCGGCATTCCGTGTTGCCTGCCGAACCGAGCGGAGTCCCGTCGTCGAACCACGCGCGGCGGTACCACTCGCCATCCCACGCGTGTTGCTCGATATTCTGGCGCAGGCGGGCGCCCTCCTCAAGGCAGGACTTGGCGAAGGACAGGTCGCCATGCGCGCGTGCCACCGGTGCGAACTGCTCCAGCACCGTAAACAGAAAGAATCCGAGCCAAACGCTCTCGCCCTTGCCCTGAATCCCTACCCTGTTCATGCCGTCGTTCCAGTCTCCGGAACCGATCAGCGGCAGGCCGCGCGCGCCGAATCGGAGTCCGTGCCGGATCGCGCGCACGCAGTGCTCGTACAGGCTGGCAGCATCATTTGCCCGGCCGGGAAGGTCGTAGTAGGCGTCTTCCTCAGGATTGACCGCGCGCCCTTCCAGAAATTGCGCACGTTCGTCCAGGACTCCGGCGTCGCCCGTGCACTTCACATAGCGGCACACCGCCAGCGGCAACCACAGATAGTCGTCCGAGCAATGCGAGCGTACCCCCCGGCCCGACGGCGGGTGCCACCAGTGCTGGACATCTCCCTCCCCGAATTGTCGGCTTGCGCATAACAGCAGGTGTTCGCGCATCAGTTCCGGCCGGGTATGCACGAGTGCCATCATGTCCTGCAACTGGTCGCGGAAACCGAACGCGCCGCCCGACTGGTAGTAACCCTTGCGTGCCCAGACGCGGCAAGCAAGGGTCTGGTACACCAGCCAGCCGTTGGCCAGCACGTTCACCGACGGGTCGGGCGTCTCCACCTGGACCGCGCCGAGCGTGTGGTTCCAGTGCTGCCGCACCGCATCGAGGGCACTTTGTGCCGCCAGCGGTCCGCGAAACCGCTGCACCAGTCCGGCGGCGTGCTCGGCATTGCGTCCGACGCCGAGCCGGAAGACGATTTCGCGCCCCGCGCCTTCGGGCAGGTCGACGCCGACCTGGATCGCGGCGCAGGGATCGAGCGCGGCGCCTACCCTGCCGGAAAGGCGCGCGCGTCGCATGGCCGCAGGGCTGTGTAGCGTACCGTTGCGCCCGAGAAACTCCGTCCGGTCACCGGTGAGGGTCCGCGTGGGGTCATCGACGTCAAGAAATGCAACATGCTCCGCAAACTCGGCGTTGAAGGCATTTCGTGCCGTCAGCGCACCGCTGCCGGGAGCGATCTCGGTCACCACATGCATGGCCGACTTCGACCGAAGATCACCCAGCACCCACTCGACGTAGCCGGTCGCGGAGAGTCTTCGCGGCCGGCCAGATTCGTTGTGCAGTTTCAGCACCGAAAATTTGACCGGGGCATCCGTCGCCACGTAGACCCAGAGTTCGGACCGGATGCCCTCCGCTTGCGTTTCGAAGACCGTGTAGCCGAATCCGTGACGGATCACGCAGGGCCTCGCCGACAGGATTGGCAAGGCCGTGGGAGACCAGACGCGCCCGGTTTCTTCGTCACGCAGGTACAGCGCCTCACCGCAGGAATCGCTGACCGGGTCGTTATGCCACGGCGTGAGACGGAACTCGTGCGCATTCCCGCCCCAGGTGCAGGCGCCGCCGCTTTCCGAGACGAGCGTCCCGAAGGCGGGATTGGCGAGGACGTTCACCCAGGGCGCCGGCGTCTTCCGACCCTGTGTGAGCGCAATGACGTACTCGCGCCCGTCGGCCGTGAATCCGCCGAGCCCGTTGGACAGGATCAGATCGCGAGGCAGATCAAGCGAGGGCATGTTGTCGGATGAGGCTTCGGGACGCTGCGGGCGGATCGGTACGAACAGCGGCAGCGGCGGCTGCGCAACGCGTCGATGGTCGAGCTGATCGAGCAGCGTTCCCCGTTCGTCGGTGATCACCGCACGTGCGACCGCCTGGAACAGGATGCGGTCCTCGCTGGGCATGTGCTCGCTGGAGCGCACGAAAATGCCCCCTGGCCGGTCGATGATGCTTGCCTCGATGCCCGAGGCGATCAGGCCCATGATCTGTTCATGCAGTCGTTCGCGGTAACCGGCGCGATCCTCGTTCCAGATGACCAGATCCACCGCCAGGCCCTTCAGGCGCCAGTAGGCATGGGCCTGGACAAGCTGGCGCACGAGATCGATGTTCGCCGCATTCTTGATCTGCAGCAGCACGATCGGCAGATCGCCGGAGATGGCGTAACCCCACAGCCCGGATTGCCCGCGGCGATTGTTCATCAGCACGGCGGGGTCGGCGCGCAGGCTGGGCCTGGCGAAGAGAACGGCGCCGGCAAGGCGCGCATGGAGCTGTGCGTCGCCCTCGCTGGCATTGAGCTGCTGCAGCACCACCTGGTTGTGGGTCCACGCCAGCTTGAAGACCCGGTCGGCAAGGTGCCGATCCTGGTACTTGCCCACCAGGCAGTCCGCCATGTCGCGGGTTTCGGCGATGCCCGAGACGATGTCGATCGTAACCGACTGATACGGCTCGAGCACCAGCGGACAGCGGATCGCAACGATCGGATCCAGCACTGCTCCGTCAGTCCCTGAAAGCCCACCCGCGTTGGTCATCGCCAGCGGTTCGACCATGCTCCCGGTGCGGCCGATGAAGCGCAGGCGATCCGTTTCGAAGGACATTTCGCCCGTGTCCGCCTCATGAACCGACATCAGATGCAGCATCCAGGGAGTATTCTCGGTAATGGAGCGGGGACGCCGTCTGCACAGGATCGCATTGCGCTCGTGCAGGATCTCGGTCTGCACGAAAAGATTGCTGAAGGCCGGATGGAGTGCATCCGACGCCTGCGGCGCAATGACCACCTCGGCGTAGCTCGTGACGTCGATCTGTCTGCGTTGCCGTGATCGGTTGGTGATGCGCACCCGGCGCAACTCGATGTCGTCCTCCGGGGAGACGACGATCTCGGTATACGTCTCGAAGTCGCCGTCGCCATCCATCGCCGCATCGCGGCGTCGAAACTCGGCCCGACCCTCGCAGAAGATAGCTTCGAAATCCTGCGGTTTCCTGAGTGTCGGCTGGTAGCCGGTCGACCAGTACGCATCGCCCGCCCCGATAGTCGTCTCGCTCCTTGTCTCGCGGATGTAGCAGAAGCTGCCCCAGTTGTCGCAGGTGCCGTCCTCCCGCCAGCGTGTGACGGCCAGGTCCTTCCAGCGGCTATAGCCGCCGCCCGCGTTGGTAATCAGAACATGGTAGCGGCCGTTCGACAGCAGCTGCACTTCCGGGCTCGGCGTGTTGGGGCTTTTGAACACACGCATCGGCGTCTGGGTGGCCTCTGAGGTCGAGTGCACCGCGGACAGCTGAGCGGTATGGGAGAACAAGGCAGTGGCCCTGGGAACTCTTTCCTGAAGCAGCAGCATGACCGTCTGGAACAGTGGCTCCGAAGCGAAACGGCGCTGCATCGGGCGGTCCAGGATCAGGTAGGCCAGCGCGAGCAGGCTCATGCCCTGGTGATGGGCCATGAAGGAACGCACGACGGTTTGCGATTGCCCCCGCCGCTGCCGTGCAGGCGTGTAATCGATCGCTTCGAAGAAGCCGAATCGGCCGAGGAACCCGGCGGCGGCGAGTCGCTGCAGGTTCTGGCATGCGTGCTCGGGCGCCACCATCAGCGCGAGCGCCGACGCATAGGGGGCGACGACGACATCGTCGGCCAGCCCGCGCTTGAGTCCCAGCCCCGGAACGCCAAAGGCGCGGTACTGGTATTGCAGATGGGCGTCGACCGTGTTGTAACCGGACTCCGACATGCCCCACGGAACACCGCGCTGCTTGCCGTACTCGATCTGGCGGGCCACGGCGGCGATGCAGGTCTGGTCGAGCAGGGTGTTGTCGTAGGTCGGCATCACCAGCAGCGGCATCAGGTACTCGAACATCGAACCGCTCCATGACAGCAGGACCGGTTCACTTCCCGTATCGATGAGTGGCCGCCCGAGTGCGAACCAGTTCTCCTGCGGCAACTGCCCCTGTGCAATGGCCACGAAACTGCTCAGTCGTGCCTCCGAGGCCAGCAGGTCGTAGTAGCTCGAGTCCGTCCGGCGCGCCGTGACGTCGTAACCAATGGTGAGCAGGTGACGCGTGCGGTCGTAGAGGAACTCGAAGTCCATGCGTGCCAGCTCGAAGGCCTGTGCAGCCAGTCGCTCGATCGTCGCCATCCGCGCGCGAGCCGGGTGGCTCCCAGCCTCGGCGAGTTCCCGCAGGCTCGGGATGGTGTCGCGTGCCTGGCTCGCACAGCTGTCGGCGAAGCAATCGAGTTCGTCCAGGACCTCGTGACATTGGCGGGCAAACGCGTCCGCCCAGTAGGCGACTTCATTGTCTGGCGCGCGGTCGTCGCCGACATTGCCGTCGGCTGCCACCTGGTTCGCAAGTTCGGCGGCGCCGCTTGCCAGTGTCGAGAAGGACGAGCGTGCCTGCGCCAGGGTCTCCGGGGGTGCCGCGCAAACGTGCCCCATGTCCGTGCGCAGGGCCGTCAGACGGTGCACAAAGGGGCCGTCCGAGCTTGCTGCCGCCTCCGCGAGAACGTCGAGGCCATCGGTCAGGCCCTCAAACAGCTGTGCCCCCAGTATCCTGTGATCGGGCAGCGCGAGCAGTCCAGCGCGCAAGGTCAGCAAGTGGCCGGCGAGGTTTCCGCTGTCCACCGTCGAGATGTACAGCGGTGACAGCATCTTCAACGTGTGCGTGTCGTACCAGTTGTAGAAGTGGCCCCGGTAGCGCTCGAGTGCGGCCATCGTGTTCAGTGTGTTGGAGGTTCGCTCGAGCAGTCGTCCGGTCGTAACATAGCCGAAGTCATAGGCCGCCAGGTTCGCCAGCAGCGCCAGCCCCATGTTGGTCGGGGAGGTGCGGTGCGCGATCGCGGCAACGCGATACTCCTGATAGTTGTCGGGCGGCAGCCAATGATCGTCCGGGCCAACGAAATGGTCGAAGAACGCCCAGGTTCGTCGCGACAACGTGCGCAGAAAGCGTGTCTGGGCGCCGTTCAGGCGCGCCTTGCGGCGCGCCAGCGGGCGGCTGATCCACCATGCGACGAGCGGTGAAACGAGCCACAGGAACAGGATCGGCCCGGCCACGAGCAGCACGGCCGGGTTCGCAACGGCCAGCCAGGTCGTCAGCACCATGGCGGTGACGGGGCCGATCCACATCGCGCGCAAGGCGTGGGCAAGCTCGTCGTGGCCGTGCCTCGCCGACTCGCGATCGATTTCGTCCGACGATTTCCATTCGAGCAGTCGTCGGTGCGTCACGAACACTCGCCAGTGGGTGCGCACGATCGCATCCAGACTGAAAAAGGCCTCGTAGGGAAGACAGGTGAGTTCGAACCCGACCTGCGTGGCGCGACGTGCAGCCGAGCGCGCGACCGCCGCCAGGTGCTGGCGTAACGGCACCTCCTCGGACTTGCGGAACACGTCGACGAACGTGAGGCACAGGGCAGGAACCAGCATGATGCCGAACACCGCCAGGGTCCACAACCACGCTGAGGGCAAGGCGGTCCATCCCAGCACCAACAGCAGCGTCAGCGCTGCGGGAACGAGACTGCGGCGCAGGTTGTCGAACAGCTTCCATTGCGACAGCGCCGATAGCGGATTTCTCCGGTGATTCGTGCCCTGGGCGGTTCGGCCGTCGGCACATCCGCACGGCACCCGGCGCAACAGCCACGATGCGAGCTGCCAGTCGCCGCGAATCCAGCGGCGGCGCCGGCTGACATCGGCACTGTAGCGCGCCGGATAGTCCTCAAACAGGCACACGTCGCTCAGCAGTCCGGCGCGCGCGTAACAACCCTCCAGAAGATCGTGGCTGAGAATCCGGTTCTCGGGGAGGCGTCCCCCGAGCGCCTGCTCGAACGTATCGGCATGGAAGATTCCCTTGCCGATGAACGAGCCTTCGCCAAACACGTCCTGGTAGACGTCCGACACGGCGCGCGTGTATGGGTCGATGCCCGGCTCCCCGCCATACAGTCGTGCATAA
>CAYTAY010000126.1:0-9439 GCA_964435845.1 uncultured Azoarcus sp. | reverse complement strand
TGCCATTATCTCATTGGCATCGGCTGGTCGGGGGTTTTTGAGCATCCTGTTAAAGACTCGCTCAATCTCTGATATCAACTCGGACGACACCCAATGCTTCAATGCGTTTCCGTTCGAAGCTGAAGGGCCCGAAGAATCAGAGCACTTCTACATCGAGGCGGGGTGTCTTTCACCCGATCAGGGAGCTTTACCTACCCCATACTCCCACACGGGTAACTCGCACGACATCGCTGAGCACCTCGGCATGATTCAGACTGTCGCTTTCCATCCGCACCCAGACCTTTGCCACGGTGGCAACTGGTCCAGTCAAATTCAAGCCCGTCCAAACTCGATGTCACTGTTCGGCGGAACCGCTGTGGCCCAATTTCATTACGGAGCTACGCTGAAGCTTGATCATGAGATTCAATTCGGCGGAGACGGACTTCACGCAGCTTTCGAGGCGGCATTCTGTCAGCGCGGTCACATCGATTTGGTGCTACGAGGCACGTTGGATCGCACCACACCAATATGGATGAGGGGAAGTGGCCCTCGCTTCGGACTGGTCGGAGGGGTCCCACTGGTCTATTCGACGGTGTCACGCCTGGATCTCAAGCTCGTTAGCGACGGCGCGCTCTCCGTCACTCGGTTTTTCACCCTGGAGACGGCCGAGACGTATCGAATTGAGCATCGTGCCGGCACTACCACAAGCGATTGGTCTCGCATGGCACCGGAGGCCCGCTTCGGCTCTCCTGAAGACGCGCGGATCCGTGCGACGGCCAGAGCCGTCTTGATACCAACGCTTCAGGTAAACTTTTATGGTGCTGCCGGACCGCTTGCATCATTTAACGTTGCAGGAGAAGCGACTTTCACAGGGCAGCGGGCTGGAATCACGGATTCGTTCGCCCTAGACACCTCAGTTACCGTTGGAATCGACTCGAGGCTGCTCAACGAGAAGTGGAAGTGCGAGATCCCCGGAATCAGAGTGGAGCATCCAGCGTTACACGGAGGTGCCCCACGTGATCGCGAGATCCGATGCTGAGACCGCATGGATTGTGAACTGTCGGGCAACCATCTGAGAACTGAATCACCCCGGATTGGCGATTGCGCGAACAGGTCTGAACTGGGTCTGTCGTCCATTCCCCTGGTCCCAACATGCACTGCCCATTCATCAGCAGAGAACCTGCCCAACCATCGTCAGCCGCCTGGACTCTGAACTGCCCCTTCGCCATCGAATACATGTCTTAATCCGGATTCGAATGGCCACAGGCCGCCTTCAGACACGCGGGACAACACGCGCCGCGCTCAGTAATACTGCCGGATGTAGCTGTACGCCTTCTCGAACAGTTCCTCATCGCGCAGCTGGAACTTCACGACCAACATCTTGCGCAGCGCCTTCTTGATCTCACGCTCGCCGGCCAGCGTATCCTGCCAGCCCGGAAAACGCACCAGGCGTACGATCTCGTCGATGTCCGCCACCACCCGCTCGACGATGATCGGCGTCTCGGCGGTCTTCACCTCGTTGAACAACTCGGTCAGCGCCGCCTTGCCGCGGTCCTCGTCCTCTTCCGGAGGCGTTTCCTTCTCAGCCTGAAGCACGTCCCTGGCCAGCTGCAGCAGGTGCTTGAGGAACTCGACGCTGTTGAGCACGCCGGATTCGAAGCGATCACGCAGAGCGTCCAGACGTTCCGAGAGCGCCTTGAACTTCGGATTGCCGAGGTGTTTGCGCAGGCGCCGGGCCACCTTGATTTCGACTTCCTTGGCCTTCTTGGGGTCGGGATTCGACAGCACCGCCTCAAGCAGGTCGGCGTCCAGCACCAGCGTGTCGAGATCGTCGCGCACCGCATCGACGTGCACGTTCTGGTGGATCATTGGCGCCGAGCGAATGCCAGATCAGCTTGCCGTGGCCGCTGGAGGGCTGCACCGACTGGTACACCTGCGACAGCCACTTGTAGTCTTTCTCGTAGTCACCGAGCACTGGGTCGGGTGAGATGGCCTCCCACAGCTTGTTGAGCAGGCTGTACTCGGCGGCAAAGTTGTCGCGCACCTCGTTGTTGGGCAGGCACTGCTGAGCGGCGATCAGGCCTTCGTAACCCTCGATGCTTCGGTCCACGCCGGTGAAGAATGCCAGGCACTTCTGCATCGCCTCCGGCAACCGGTCCTTGAGTTCCTGAATGTTCGACACCACCGCCGTCACGCTCTTGTCGTCGAACTCCAGCGCCTTGGCCACGTCGTCGAAGATGCCGAGGTAATCCACGATCAGCCCGTGGTTCTTCTGCTCGGAGTAGGTGCGGTTCACCCGGCAGATGGCCTGCAGCAGCGTGTGATCGCGCAGCGGTTTGTCCAGATACATGACCTGCAGAATGGGCGCGTCGAAGCCGGTCAGCAGCTTGGAGGTGACGATGATGAGTTTCAGCGGGTCGTTCGGGTCGCGGAAGCGGTCGAGCAGCCGCTCCTCTTCGTCCCGCGCGCGCGCATAGGCCTTGTACTGCGGCTCGTTGGCATTCACCGTCATCACAATGTCGGAGGCCTCCGGCGGCAGCAGCTTGTCCAGCTCCTGCTTGTAGAGCAGGCAGGATTCGCGGTCGAAGGTGACGATCTGCCCCTTGAAGCCGTTCGGCTCCACCTTGGCACTGAAGTGCTGGACGATGTCCTCGCACACGCGCCGAATGCGCTCCGGCGTCTTGACCAGCACCGCCATCTTGGCTGCGGTCTTGCCGAGGTTGTCACGGTCGAGGTCGGAGAGACCGCCGGTCATCTCCTTGAAGGCGGCGTCGATGGCTGCCTTGTCGATGTGCAGTTCCAGCAGACGCGGCTCGAAGTGCAGCTTCAGCGTCGCCCCGTCGCGGATCGACTCCTCGAAGCCGTAGCGGCTGAGATACCCTTTGTCATCCTCGTCCGCGCCGAAGGCGTAAAAGGTGTTGCGGTCGAAGCGATTGATCGGCGTACCGGTCAGGCCGAACAGAAAGGCGTTGGGCAGCGCATCGCGCATCTTGCGACCGAGATCGCCCTCCTGGGTGCGGTGCGCCTCGTCCACCAGGGCGATGATGTTGCCGCGATCGTTCAGCACGCCATCGGCCTTGGTGTCCACGTCTGCGAACTTGAAGATCGTCGTGATGATGATCTTGCGCACGTCCTGCGCCAGCAGTTGGCGCAGCTTGTCGCGGGAGTCGGCCTTCTCCAGGTTGGGAATATCGGCCCCGGTAAAAGTGCCGGTGATCTGGGTGTCGAGATCGACACGGTCGACCACGATCAGCACCGTGGGATTCTTCAAGCGCGGATGCAGGCGCAGCTTCTGCGCCGCGAACACCATCAGCAACGACTTGCCTGACCCCTGGAAATGCCAGATCAGGCCTTTCTTTGGATAGCCGGCCAGCACGCGTTCGACGATCTTGTTGGCCGCCTCGTACTGCTGGTAGCGGCAGATGATCTTGATGCGCTGCTTTTTCTTGTTGGTGGCAAACAGGGTGAAGTTGGCCAGGATATCCAGCACAACATGAGGCCGCAGCATGCTCTCGGCGGCCAGTTTCAAGCCCTTCAGCGGATGCTTGAGCGCATCGCCGTCGTCTTCCAGGTTCCACGGCCCCCAATCCTTGATCGGCAAGCCGAGCGAGCCGTAGCGATACTCCTTGCCTTCGGTGGCCACCGAGAACACATTGGACACGAACAGCTCCGGCACATGCTTTTCGTAGTCGTCGTGCACCTGCAGCGCACCATCCACCCAGCTCACCGCCGAACGCGTCGGCGTCTTGGCCTCGATCAGCACCAGCGGCAGGCCGTTGACCAGCAGCACCAGATCGGCGCGACGCTCGGCGCTGCCGGCGCGGAAGATGAACTGCTGGGTGACGACGTACTGGTTCTGGTCGAGCTGGTCGAAGTCGATCAGACGCACCGGCACATGCTCGTTGTTGTGGCCGAAGGGCATCGAGCGCTCGCCCCGGAGCCAGGCGGCGAATTCCTCGTTGGCACGAATCAGGCCGTCTGAGCGTACCGAGAGGACGATGGCGCGC
Organism: uncultured Azoarcus sp.; assembly: GCA_964435845.1. GTDB lineage: Bacteria > Pseudomonadota > Gammaproteobacteria > Burkholderiales > Rhodocyclaceae > Azoarcus_F. The sequence goes on along the minus strand of CAYTAY010000126.1, from coordinate 5,453 downwards.
AGCTTGTAGAGCACCTCGTCGGCGCGATCGGGCTGGGCAGCGATTTCCGGATTGAGGCGGATCAGAGCCTCGCGCAGCCAGGGCTCGACCAGCACATCCTGGTGCTGGCGTGGGATGTCGACGCTGGCGATGCGGCTCCAGCCGACACCCTTACGACTGCGGCCGTAGGTGGCTTCCGGTTCCCGAACGACATTGGCGGGGCTGGACGTTGGCGGGCCGGAGAGCAGGTCGTAGAGGTAGGCTTCGACGGTGTTGGATTCGTTAAAGATCGCCATCTGATTACCCCACTGACAATGCCACTTGGTGTGCGACTCGCCTCATTTCGGCAGCTTTCTTGAACCTCTCTGTCAACCGTCTCTCGTTGGCCTCGATTTCCCTTATGGATTCAACGATTTCACGTTGCCTGTTCAAATCTGGAACGGGTATTGGGAATTCCTTCAATAGCCCGCAGCTGAGCGCATGCTGATTCGTGCCTTGTGACCAGTGGCGAAGGGCTTCGTAATTACTCTCTAGCATGTAGAACAAATACCAAGGATCAAGCGTCTTGCCCGGGATAACCGCACCAAAGTTCTGATTGATGCAGGCGTCAAAAGCCAGCATCGCGGCTCGTCCTCTCGTCTGCCCCTCTCCGATCATCGCAATGAGCGTCGAACCCGCAGGGATCAGCGTCAATGGGCATTCCTCAACCGCCTGCTCAGTAATGAACTCATCTGCGGCGTCAATGATTCGATCATTCACTTTTCCAGTGGGCAACCATGGAATTGATCCCTTCCAATATTCATCTCGTGCCCTTCTGGGGGTCGTACCATTCCGTATGTCAGCGACAGCACCCATCTTGAGCTTCGGGCTATCGATCAACGAAAAAACGTCAAGCGCTACCGACTTTCTCAGCTTCGTAGTTGCGTTGCTTGCCGCATGGATTGCTTCTATCTGGTCTTCTAGAGCAGACAGCAAGCTTACGCTTTTCCTCTGCTCCTCCAGCGGCGGCAACGCGAACTCCTGAGCCGCAAGTGTCTTCCAGTTAATCGTCGGCGAGAGCGATCCGACAGAAATCTCCACCGCTCGATTCATGAACAGGTCGCTCTGCATGAAGAAGGGCAGGAACTCCGGCAGCACAACCTCGGGCTTGGCGCGAAGTACCATCGCATGGGCTGAGCAAATGCCATCAAACTCGGCTACGCCCAGCTTGCGCTGGTAGGCGCGACGGCGGCCGAAAATGATGTCGCCTTTCTTGAACACTAGCTTGGTGGCTTCCACATCACCCGGGCTGCCCCAACGCCGAATGCGCAACGAGTCGGGATCGAGGTGCTCCAGGCCCACGTAATGCTCCATACCGGATTCGGATGGATTGTCGATGCGGACATTGACGTTGGTGGCAATCTGATCGAACCGCCAGACTTTCCAGCCGGGCTTGAGTGACTTCGACTCACTCATCTGCCATTCCCTTGAAGCGGAAGCTCGCCTTGAGGTCATTCATCCATGAGGGGTCGATCAGGCCGTCGTGCTGCAAGCGCCCGACCACGATACCGGGGTGAATGCGGATTCGGTGCGCAAACTCGACCACGGCCGCCTTGCTGCGCAGTTCCGGTAGCTCATGGCTGGCGTCGGGCGGAATCAACCAGTCTCCTGCCCATTGGTTGGCTTCATGTTCTTTCGGATCTTCGGTATGTGCTGCATTGGGATCATCGAGGAAGATGGATTTCTTCTCTTCCTTGCTGTTCGCGTGCAGGAGTATGTGTGCCGCTTCATGGAAGAAGGTGAACCAGAACCTGTCGTTGGTCTTGCCGAACAGTGAGAGCTGGATCATTGGGCGCGTTGGGCTCAGCCACCTCGCCACGCCGCTGACGTGGGCACGGGGGATGGCCGGCACCAGCACCAGCAGTACGCCCGCGTCATGCAGCAGTTGCCGTATCCGTGGTTCGAACTCGTCCGGGGGCAAACATGTAAGGCCCCTAATCGCGCGCAGGCCCTTCTCGAAACGAGCCCGGTCATACTTGGGGCCATCGAGCTTCTCTGCCTGTTGCTCGCCAAGGCGCAGCCAGGCCGAGATCGCACCTACATCACATTGTTCGGCGCGGCTGCGCCGAAAAGCCATCTGCATGCCGCCGTAGTGGGTGCGCCAGTCGTCCGGAGAAGCCACGCCAAAAAAGCGCAGACAGGCTTCTACCAGCCCGGGCTTGTTCTTGGGCACGAGACGCTGCTTTTCGATGGCACCACTGGTCATCAAGTCTTTGAGCGGCAATTCATCAAGCCAGGGGGCCCATTCGGCATGGCGCTTTTCGGCTTCAAGCCGCGCCTTGTGCCGCTGGTAGTTCGCCTCCAGATTCAGCCAGAACTCCATGGTGCTGCCAAAAACCCGCTCAAGTCGCTGCGCAGCATCAACGGTCAGCGGAACCCTGCCGTTGATCAACTGGCTGACATGCTTCTCGCTGTAACCGAGCCTCTGCGCGAGCTCAGCCTGAGTCCAGCCGCGCTCCTCTGCCACATCAAGAATGGATTCGCCAGGCGGGAGTGACCAGTCCGGTGAAAAGGGAACGTCGAGCTCAGTCATGGTAGTCCCCGATGTATTCAATGCTCACGATGGTTACGCGAGACCAGTCAGTGCCGCCGTCAGGCGTGTGCGGGACGGGATCGTTGGCCGGAGCAAATACCAGACGACGCCCGCCAGCAAGATCGAGAGCAAATTGCCCCACGCGGTCACCCGTCAAGCGGTGCGGACGGCCCGCGACCAGGTCGGTCACAGAGCTTGCTGCCTCCAGCGCCGCAAGCCTCACCCTCAGCTTGCGAGCGCAGTCGGGACCGAGCTTGCGTTCAGCGACAGATGCCTTTTCGCAAAGCTCGCGCACCTTCTTGTTCTTGAAACGAATGTCCAACAGCAACCCCCGATGATAGGCATTTTTACCTACTTGGTAAAGCCACAACCAGACACTACCAACGGTCTTGCTGCCAAAGTCGGCAAAGTTCCGATTTCTGGAACAAGAGAAGACCGGTCGTCGCTGATAGTTCAGTTGCCCGATGCGTCGGGCAGCCAATCAATCTCACTTCGCTAAGGAGTCACAATGAGCAAGCCCAAATCCAACAAGAAGCACAACCCGGTGAGCAAAGAGGACGTCGCCCGCATTCAGTCCAGTGTGGCGAAGAAGAACGAAGGACGCGTTCCGAAGGGAAGCTACGTCGGACGAATGCAGGCGGTAGCCGAGCAGAACAGCAAGCAGCAACACGACGACTGAACATTCACTATTCTGAAGGAATATTGCCATGTCACGCAAAGACGATCTCGACAATCACGCAAACCAGTTGAATCAAAACAACGACGCCTATTGGGAGTCGAGAGGCTGGGATGAACGCCCAGAGGACTGGGAGGACCGGGTCGATTCAGCCCAAGTGTTTCCCGATGACGACCACTAAGGGCTGCTGAGCCACGCGGGCCATGGGACATTCCCCTGGGGGAGGGCCACATGGTCCCGCGCTGCACTTTTCAGGTGTTCGTTCCACCAGAAGGTGTAGTCATCCTCATGCAAGCGGACTTCCTTGCCGCGCTTTGTCGTATCCACTTTCACGAGCAAGGTCTGAAATATGACCGTTGCGATATAGAGCGGCATGATGTCCGGCAACTCCAAGCCACCGCGTGCAGCGAACATCCCTTTCCAGATTTCCTCGAGGTTCTTCAAAGTGAAGCGTTTTGTGCCGTCTCGCCAATTCACAAGGTTCCCCTCGGACGCAACCTTGCACGCAGGGACCAGCTCTTTCAGTTCCGGCCTGCTTTCCGGCCAAGTCCGGTATGTACTGTAGCAATGCATGGCGTATAGCAGATCGATCAACCTGGAAACTGGCAATCTGATCAGCTCGCGCCCCCGCGGATTCGCTTGAGCACGGCCTATATCAGCCAAGGGCAACAGCAGGCCGAAGACAGGCTGCCGCCGCAGCCGAGGGAATGTCCTCGAGTACACTTCGATATCCCACAGGGCGAGCAATGAGAAGAGCAGATTAGCGGCGATCCCCGCAGCGGGCGCGCTGAGATCTTGCCAAGAAGTGGCCTGTTGAACCAGCGCCATCAGGGGAGCAGGTTGATCAGGCTCGCTCCCGTCGTGACGCGTCTCGAGGTAGCGAAGATCGAGCCACTCGGTTTCAAGCAATGAACACCGCGCCTGGGCGACGTCATCTGCCTCGCGAGCATGGATCAACTCGACTCCTAGCGCATCGATACGACGAGCAAACGCAATCGTCTCCGGGTACTCGAGCTCCTTGTTCACCTGCGTCGTATATATGAGCCCGGAAAGCAGACCACGCGGGTGCGCATCGAACCATGCCGTGATGTCTTCCTTGCTGAACCCGGCCTGACGCAAGGTCGCGCAAGCGCCTGCTTCCGCTGCGGCGCTCGCGCGCTCCAGCGTCGCCTGGCGAAAACCGTTCTCGCAGCCCTTTCGGATACCCCTCTCGCTGATTCCGGTTATGCCCGCCAGAAACGGAACCCGACGCTGGCTGAAGGCGTACTCGTAATAGGTCAGAACAACTTCTTCGAGCATGACAGGCTCAGCGAGAGTGCGGGGCATCTCGCCCCTGAAGTGTATCGAGCATTTCCACCAGCGCATCCATCTGCTGCCAGAAGGCGCAGCCGTCGCTTTCCCATTGCTGCCAGACCGTTCGCAGGCTGACGGCCTCATCGGTTCCGTTGCCGTTCGCCGCATTGGTCGCCCGCTTCACGTACAGCGGAATGGACAGATTGCCGCCATTGCTGGTGATCTGGTCCAGCGTCGCCAGCGCCGCAAAGCCCTCGATCGGCGCAAAAGACAGGAACGCCCGCAGGATGCGTTGCTGGTGTTCCGGCTTCAGAAAGCTCTGCGCCCGCTCGCGGGTGACTTCGTTCAGCGCATCGATGAACAGCACCTTGCCTTTACGCGTGGCCGACTTGCGCCGGTTGCAGACTACGATGCACGACTCCATCGGCGAGTTGTAGAACAGGTTCGGCCCGAGGCCGATCACGGCCTCGACCCAGTCCTGCTCGACCATCCTGGCGCGCATGGCTTGTTCTTCGTTGCGGAATAGCACGCCATGCGGCCAGAGGATGGCGCATCGGCCCCTGTCACTGAGGCTGGCCAGGATGTGCTGCTGGAAAGCATAGTCCGCTCGCCCCTGCGGCGGGGTGCCGAGGAAGTTCCGCCCCCATTTGTCCTGGCCCCAGGACTCGCGATCCCATTGCTTGATGGAATACGGCGGATTGGCGAGGATCACGTCGAACTGGCGCAGCCGGTCGCCCTCGATGTGCTTGGGGTCGGCCAGTGTGTCGCCCCGGATGATCTGAAAGTCCTCGACGCCGTGCAGGAAAAGGTTCATCCGTGCGATACCGGAGGTGATCAGGTTGCGCTCCTGCCCATAGAGCTTGAGGGTGCGGTATTCACCGCCGCTGCGCTTGACCTCGGCCAGCGCGGAAATGAGCATGCCGCCGGTGCCGC
>CAYTAY010000125.1:5009-9459 GCA_964435845.1 uncultured Azoarcus sp. | reverse complement strand
TAAAAGCCGGGGCAGCCTGTTTTTGGCCTCACCGACCCGCCATGTTAGAATGGGTCTTCTACATTTTCAGCAACTTGTTTTTTGCAATCATTTCATTGCTAAAACGCTTTGCCATGAGATGCCCTCAGACGAAGCATACACAACCCGCTCTTTCGCACGGCTCCGCACGACTCCAGCCTTACAGTGTGCGACCCACGCCACCCCGCTGCGGCCTGAAACCGCCGCGCGTCGCGCTCTACGCTCGCACCTTCGGCTCACCGCCGATCTGACAATCTCTTTTCTGTCGCGGGTTTCGCCGCCTCCGGCGCGTCGAACCATGAACCATCCATCAGGCACGCCCACTGCCTGCCGAGCACGAACGCGGGCCATTGTGCGCACGTTCTTTCTCGACGACCAACCAGGAACCATGACCAAAAGCACCGAACAAACCCCCGGCATCTCCACTTTGGCCTACCGACCGGCCAACCGCGCCGATGGTGCAGCGCTCTGGGAGTTGGTTCGCTCCACCGGCACGCTCGAGCTCAACTCGAGCTACTTCTACCTGTTGTTCGCCACGGACTTCGGCGATCATTGCCTCATCGCCGAATCCAGGGGTCAAACAGTCGGTGCCATCATCGGCTATCGGCCGCCGCGCGACCCCTCATCGGCCTTCATCTGGCAGATCGGGGTCGCCCCCATGATGCAGGGGCAAGGTCTCGGCCTGCGCATGCTGAAAGCCTGGTACGGCCTTCCGGCCAATCGCGATGCGCACTTCATCACGGCCACCGTCGCAACCGACAACCCCGCTTCCGAGCGGTTGTTCCGCGCACTCGCGCGCGAACTCAGGGCCGACATCGAGGTGACTGCGCATTTCACGCCGGACATGTTTCCCGTCCCTCACCCGCCGGAACCGCTTTACCGCATCGGCCCGCTCACCACGACCGTCTGATCGGTCGTTCAGTTTCATCCAACTCACTCATGGAGACAAACATGAATATCTTCGAGCAACTCGAATCCGAAGTACGTGGCTATTGCCGCATTTTCCCGGCAGTCTTCGACACCGCCAAAGGCGCCTGGATGACCGACGTCGAAGGACGCCGTTATCTGGACTTCTTCGCCGGTGCCGGAGTGCTCAACTACGGGCACAACCCGGACCGCATCAAGTCGGTGCTGATCGACTACCTGATGCGTGACGGGATCACCCACACGCTCGACATGTACAGCGTTGCAAAGCAAAACTTCCTGGAACGCTTCCACGAGGTCATCCTGCAACCGCGCGGGCTTGACTACAAGATCCAGTTCCCCGGCCCCACTGGCACCAATGCTGTTGAAGCCGCACTCAAGCTCGCGCGCAAGGTCACCGGCCGTGAGCGCGTGGTCAGCTTCACCAACGCCTTCCACGGCATGACATTGGGCTCGCTCGCAGTCACCGGCAACGGCTTCAAGCGCGCCGGAGCCGGGGTTCCGCTCAACCACACGATGGCAGTGCCCTTCGACGGTTACCTCGGAAGCGAGCTCGACACTCTCGATTATCTCGAGGCGATGCTGGTCGATGATGGCAGCGGACTCGATACCCCTGCAGCGGTCATTCTCGAGACCGTGCAGGCAGAAGGCGGCGTTAATGTTGCCAGCAGCGAGTGGCTGCGACGCCTGCGAGACATTACCAAGGCTCACGACATTCTCCTGATCGTCGACGATATCCAGGTCGGTTGCGGCCGCACCGGCAGTTTCTTCAGCTTCGAATCCGCCGGCATCGTTCCCGATATCGTGACCCTGTCGAAATCCCTTTCCGGCTATGGCCTGCCGCTGGCCATGGTGATGTTCCACCCGGAACTCGACCAATGGGCACCGGGCGAGCATAACGGCACTTTCCGTGGCCATTGCCCGGCTTTCGTCACCGCCACCGCCGCGCTCGACTTCTGGAAAGACGCGTGGCTGGAGAAGAGCGTCCGCTCCAAGGGCAAGCTGGCCATGGAGCGCCTGTGCAAGATGGTCAAGAACTATGGCGTCAAAGCCGAAGTCCGCGGCCGCGGACTGATTCTCGGTCTGGCCTTCGAAGATACCGAACTGGCCGGTACGATATCGGCTGCGTGCTTCGAGCGCGGCCTGATCATCGAAACCGCGGGCATCAACGACGAGGTGCTGAAACTGCTGCCAAGCCTCACCATCAGCGAGGAAGAGCTCGAAAAAGGCCTGGACATCATCGAGGCCAGCCTCAAGGCCACGATGAAGGGCGACTCGCGCAGCGCGGCCTGACCAGGATAGCAAGAGAAGGAAGTCAATATGATCGTAAGGAATCTGGATCAACTCATCGGCACCGCGGCGGAGGTGGACACCGATGGCTGGACGAGCCGGCGTTTCATCCTCGAGAAAGACGGAATGGGCTACTCGGTGCATGACACGCTGATCAAGGCGGGTGCCGAGCTCGAGATGGAATATCGCAACCACCTCGAGACCGTCTATTGCATTGAAGGCGAGGGTGAGATCACCGATCTTGCCACTGGCCAGGCTCATCCGATCCGACCCGGCACACTCTACGCGCTCAACGCGCACGACCGGCACATTCTGCGCGCCAATCGCGGCTCACACATGCGCATGGTCTGCGTTTTCAACCCCCCACTCACCGGGCTTGAGGTGCACGACGAAACCGGGGCCTACCCATTGGTCCAGCCGGCCACCGCGAGCGCATGACGCTGCGAAGAACGGACATCCACGGCTGACCGGCAAGCAACAGGAAGCAGAGATCATGAACAACACAGCCACCAAAGCCACAACCGAGCACGATCCCTACCCGTCACGAGTCTTCGATTCACCCCGCACTCTTGAACGAAAGGATCCGGTGGTTTACGGACGCGCCGAAAGCGGTCCGCTGGACGACGCCCAACTGGCGTCTTACGAGAGCAGGGGCTATCTGCGCATCGACGCCATCCTCGGCGCTGACGAGATCGACAGTTACCTGCAGGAGCTGGAACGCCTGCGTGCCAGCGATCTTGTCAAGCATGCACCCGAAGCCGTCGTAGAGCCGCAGAGCCGCGAGCTACGCTCGGTATTCGCGGTCCACAAGCTCAATCGTGCCCTGGCTGCATTGTGTACCCACCCCAAGGTGGTCGCGATTGCGCGGCAGTTGCTGGGCGACGATGTCTACATTCATCAGTCACGCATCAACTACAAACCCGGGTTTCGAGGCAGGGAGTTCTACTGGCACTCCGATTTCGAGACCTGGCATGTCGAAGACGGCATTCCGCGCATGCGAATGGTGAGTTGCTCCATCAGCCTCACGCCCAACACGCCGACAAACGGACCGCTGATGATCATCCCCGGCTCGCATCGCGAGTACGTCTCGTGCGTGGGTGCGACACCGGAAGAGAACTATCGCAAGTCGCTCAAGCGTCAGGAAATAGGCGTGCCGGACGACGATACCCTCGCCCATCTTGTCGAGCGGCACGGTATCGACACAATGCTGGGTGCGGCAGGCTCTGCCACCTTCTTCGAATGCAACGTCATGCATGGCTCGAATTCGAACATCACGCCTCAACCCCGTAGCAACGTCTTTGTGGTCTTCAACAGCGTCTCGAACACACCGACGGATCCATTCTGCGGCCTCGCCCCCCGCCCGCCCTTCATCGCGGAGCGCAAGGATTTCAAGCCGGTTGGCGGCGAATAGGCGAGATCATCCGGAATGAAAAACGGCACGCCTCGCGTGCCGTTTTTCATCGCCATCCCGGGAAAGCATCACTTTGCCATCTGACGCTCACGAATCTCTTCAAGCGTCTTGCAGTCGATGCACATGGTCGCCGTCGGCCGGGCCTCCAACCGCTTCAAACCGATCTCGACTCCGCAACTGTCGCAATAGCCGTATTCCCCGCCATCGATCCGGGCCAGGGTATCGTTGATCTTTTTGATCAGACGGCGCTCACGGTCACGATTTCGCAATTCGAGTGCCATATCAGACTCCTGACTCGCGCGGTCGTTCGGGTCGGCGAAGACCGTGTGCTCGTCCTGCATGGCATGAACAGTCCGCTCGATATCCTCCATCATCTCCTGACGAGCCGCCTCGAGCATGGACCGGAAGTGTGCGAGCTGACCCTCACTCATATACTCCTCGCCCTTGGCAGGCGCATAGGGCTTGAAATGCTTGTGCAGCGTGTCGTCTGGCATACCAGCATCCGGTTGTCGATCAGCGAAGCGCCCTTGTAGCAGATAAGCTATTCGACTTCAAGTCCCAGCGAAACGCTTTTCACCATTTTCCCTGCCCTGGCGCGCCACCTGGCTGCGTGGCTCCTCCTTGCAGGGAACAACCATGCCGCCTCGTCGCGCCTTGCCAGACGACGCGCCAGACGCACGCTCGAACACGTCCAACCGAGGTTTCCAGGGTAACTTGAAAAGGCGTTTGACGATCCGCGCAGGGATGTGTATCATTCGCGGCTCTCGGGGTGTAGCGCAGTCCGGTAGCGCGCTTGCTTTGGGAGCA
>CAYTAY010000125.1:0-4860 GCA_964435845.1 uncultured Azoarcus sp. | reverse complement strand
GCACCGGCCTTCTAAGCCGGGGGTTACAGGTTCGATTCCTGTCGGGCAGGCCAACAGTTTCCGGCTGCAGACATCGTCTGTAGCCAGAAGTGGCGGCATTAGCTCAGTTGGTAGAGCACTGGATTGTGGCTCCAGTTGTCACGGGTTCGATCCCCGTATGTCGCCCCAAGCATCATGCGAGAGTCCCCCGTCAAAGGGGCTTTCGCTTTTTGATATCCGGGATCGAGTCAGGGTCAGCTTCAGGCCGGCCAGGCCCTCGTCGCTATCCACGATTCCGCTATCTCGCCCTGAGATCGCCAACACCTTGCAAACGTCAAGCGTGATCCAGATCACGCGGCGATGATTTGTCCACCAGAAAGCGACGGCTTTGCTTTCGTTACTTGATCTATCCGGTATTTCATCCCTGAAGGTGGCAGTACATTCGGTCGTAATTGGAACAAGGCGAATACGCGTGTATTCGGCAGTCAGCTCGGATCATCCACCGGAGCAAGCACAATGGTTTCCCGCGACAAAGTCGTCGAACCCGCCCGTACGACCATTGGCATGCAACTCGGCCTTCTCGTGGCCATCCCATTGCTTTGCCTCGGTGTCCTTTCTTATCTGCTGATCAGTTCCAATCTCACCCAATCCCGGGATGCTGGGCTGACTGCCGACGTCGTCGAACTCAATGTCGCTATCGGCAATCTCATTCACCGCCTGCAAATCGAGCGGGGCGCGACTGCCGGGTTTCTCGGCTCCAGGGGGCGTGACTTCGCCGACGTATTACCCGGCTACCGCACAGAAAGCGATCGCGCGCTACAGAATCTTCGAGCCATCTTCCGCGACAGCCCGGCACGCAACCTGGCTGCTGTGGTTGACAGGATGGATGAAGCCGAGCAACGGCTGCAACAAATCTACTCAATCCGGGACAATGCCCAACGACTCGCACTCCCGCCCCCAGAGAGCGCGGCATACTATACCGGCACGATAGGCAAGCTGATTTCTACCATCGCTGTTTCGGCGAGCTACTCGCGCAATCCTCGGGTTGCACGGGCAAACACCGCCCTTGACGCACTGGTGCGCGCTAAAGAGTCCGCCGGGCTGGAGCGGGCACTGAGCACGCAGGCATTCTCGAGTGGCCAGGCGCCCTTCGACCTCTTCATGCGTATCACCGAGTTGGTCAATCGGCAGGATGCGCTGTTCGAGATCTACCGCGTCAATGCCACACCGGGCGAGATCGCGCGGCTGCAGGCGGTCTTGAATTCAAACGAAACCCGCGCGGTCGAGACATTCCGCTCGACCCTGCGTGAGCGATATCTCGAGGATGGCTTAAACGTTCGCGCACATGACTGGTTCGCTGCCAGCACTGCGCGAATCGACCTGTTGCATGGGCTCGAACAAACGGTAGCCGGTAGCATCCGCGACCTATCCGTGGAACACCGCGCCGCAGGCCAGAACGCTCTCATGGTTACATCTTCAGTTTCGCTGCTGGCGATTCTGCTGACTGTCATCGCATCGGTTTGGATTGGACGCGGCATCAGCAATCCGCTCAAGAAGCTCATCGCCACGGCCGAGTTCATCAACAAAAACGACGACTTCACCCGCCAAGTCAACGCCGCCGGGGTACAGGAAGTGCGGCGGACTGCGAGCGCATTCAACAGCCTCATCGACAAAGTCCGTCACATCCTCGGAGAAGTACGCAGATCGAGCGAAGAGATCGCCAATGCTTCCCACACCATCAACGAATCGAGCAGTCATCTCAACGCCAGCGCGGCCGGTCAGGCCGACTCCACCTCGGCAGTTGCCGCGGCGGTGGAGGAAGCATCGGTCAGCATCAGCGAGACCGCCTCGAACGCACAACGGGTTTCCGGCTTGGTCGAGAATGCGAATCACGAAACCCGCGGGGCACTCGATCTGATGGGAGACATGGTCAAACGTGTTCAGGCGCTCGCGGCACAGGTCGAAACCTCGCGTGCAAGCCTGACGCTGCTGGAGTCGAATTCCCAGGAGATCGGCGGGATCGTCAACACCATCCGGGAGATTGCGGAGCAGACAAATCTGCTCGCCCTGAACGCGGCGATCGAGGCGGCAAGAGCCGGCGAACAAGGTCGTGGCTTTGCAGTGGTTGCCGACGAAGTGCGCAAACTAGCCGAGCGCACCTCGGTCTCGACCACTTCCATCAGCAAGCTGATCGACGGCATCAAGGGTGGAATCGACGGCACGGTCGCGACCATGAAACAAGCGGACGAGCATGTTTCCGGCAGCCTCGAGATCGTGTCACGCACCGAGGGCGCGCTGCAGCAGATCGGACGCAATTCGGCACAAGTGTCGGACAGCGTCGAGGACATCAGCCTCGCCTTGCGCGAGCAGGACGTCGCAGTCCAGCAGGTCGCAGCCAACGTCGAGCGTATCGCCTCGATGACTGACAGCAACAGCGACGCGTCGCGCCGCAACTATGAAACCGCGCAACGCCTGGAAGATCTGTCCTCGTCACTGGACCAACTAGTGCATCGGTTCAAGGTCTGAGCCACAAGCGGCTTCCGCCGCAGGCAGAAAAAGGGCGTGGTCAATCCGCCCGCCCTTTTTATTGCATTGCCCGCGCAAGACCCGAACCCTGGAGGTGCGCAGTGCTCTCCTCGCACCTCCAGCCGATTATTCCTCTGCGGTCTTTTCGATCAAGGCTTTCATGCTGAGCTTGATCTTGCCCCGGTCATCGGTCTCGAGCACCTTCACGCGAACCTGCTGACCTTCAGAGAGGTAGTCGGAGACCGCGTTGACACGCTCGTTGGCGATCTGAGAAATATGCAGCAGACCGTCCTTGCCAGGCAGGACGTTGACGATGGCGCCGAAATCAAGCAGGCGCAGCACGGTGCCCTCATAGACCTTGCCCACTTCGGCCTCGGCGGTGATGTCCTCGATGCGCTTCATGGCCGCTTCGGCGCCGCCGGGGTTGACCGAGGAGATCTTGATGCTGCCGTCGTCTTCGATCTCGATGACGGTACCGGTCTCTTCCTGCAGCGCGCGAATGACCGCACCGCCCTTGCCGATCACGTCACGAATCTTGTCCGGGTTGATCTTCATGGTGATCATGCGCGGGGCGTACTCGGACACTTCGCCCCGATGCGAGGCGAGCGCAACCTTCATTTTGCCCAGGATGTGCAGACGACCCTCGCTGGCCTGAGCCAGCGCGACCTGCATGATTTCCTTGGTGATACCCTGGATCTTGATGTCCATCTGTAGCGCGGTGACACCGTTTTCGGTACCGGCCACCTTGAAGTCCATGTCGCCGAGGTGATCTTCGTCACCAAGAATGTCGGACAGGACCGCAAAGCGATTGCCGTCCTTGATCAGGCCCATCGCGATGCCGGCCACGTGCGCCTTCATCGGCACACCGGCGTCCATCATGGCAAGCGAGCCACCGCAAACCGTGGCCATCGAACTGGAACCATTGGACTCGGTAACCTCGGACACGACACGCACGGTGTAGCTGAAATCCTCGGCCTTGGGCAGCGCAGCGATGAGCGCGCGCTTGCCAAGACGACCGTGACCCACCTCGCGGCGCTTGGTGATGCCGACACGACCGGTTTCGCCGGTGGAGAACGGCGGGAAGTTGTAATGCAGCAGGAAGTTTTCGCGGTACTCGCCGCCGATCGCATCGACGATCTGCTCGTCGCGACCAGTGCCGAGCGTCGCAACCACGAGTGCCTGGGTTTCACCGCGGGTGAACAGCGCCGAGCCGTGGGTACGCGGCAGCACGCCGACACGAATGTCGATCGGGCGAACCGTGCGGGTGTCGCGACCGTCGATACGCGGCTCGCCATTGAGGATACGGCTGCGCACGATACCGGCTTCAAGATCATGGAAGATATCCTTGAGCACATTCGAGGACGGCGCGTCTTCCAGTTCTTCCAGAACCTTGGCGAACGTCGCGTTGCGGATCTCGGAAATCCGCTGGCTGCGCTCCTGCTTGCTGGTGAGATTGAAGGCCGCTTCCAGGTCGGCAGCCGCCAGTTCACGCAGCCGCGCAATCAAGGCATCGTTGGGTACCGGCGGCTGCCAGTCCCACTCGGGCTTACCAGCCACTTCGACCAGTTCGTTGATGGCGTTGATGGCGACCTGCATCTGCTGATGGCCGAACACCACCGAATCCAGCATGGCCTCCTCGCTCAACTCCTTGGCCTCGGACTCCACCATGAGCACTGCAGCGGCGGTACCGGCAACCACGAGGTTAAGCTCGCTTTCCTGCAACTGGGAGGCGGTCGGGTTGAGGATGTACTCACCACCGATGCAGCCCACGCGAGCGGCACCGATCGGGCCATTGAACGGCACACCGGAGATCGCAAGCGCTGCCGAGGCACCGATCATGGCCGGGATATCCGGATCGACCTCGGAGTTGAGCGACAGCACGGTGACGATGATCTGCACTTCATTGTAGAAGCCGTCGGGAAACAGCGGTCGAATCGGACGATCGATCAGCCGGCACGTCAGCGTCTCTTTCTCGCTCGGGCGTCCCTCGCGCTTGAAGAAGCCACCAGGGATCCGGCCGGCCGCATAGAACTTTTCGACGTAATCGACGGTGAGCGGGAAGAAATCGACGCCGGGCTTGGGTTCGCGTTGTGCAACCACGGTGGCGAGCACCACGGTATCGTCCATGTTCACAATGACGGCGCCGCCGGCCTGGCGAGCAACTTCGCCGGTTTCGAGCGTAACGGTATGCGCACCGTAGGCAAATGTTTTCTTGATGGCGTGTGGCAAGGTGAATTCCTTTTTTCTTTACGCAGCAACTGACAACTGCAGGTTTTTCGGCTCCGGCAATCCAAAAACGACAAAGCCGGCAAGCCCGTCTTCGAGCTCTACCGGCTTCTGGTGCTCATGGAGCCT
>CAYTAY010000124.1:0-9475 GCA_964435845.1 uncultured Azoarcus sp. | reverse complement strand
TCGTAGTCGGCCAGCAGGTACACCGCCATGAAGCCGAGCTGCGCATTGACGAACAGCGGCAGCTTCACCGGCTGCACGTTCATGTTCTCGCCCAGGGACAGTGCGGGCGGCACGTCGGCCAGCGCCTGATCCACCTGTTCGCGCAGCGCCTGCAGGCTGGCCTTGGTCTGCGTCAGCTTGTCCTCGATGCGCAGCATCCACCAGTCCGAGTAGGGATCGTCCTGCTCGGCGCCGCGCTTCATCTTGTTCATCACACTGATGTAACCGTTGAGGCCGATGATGCCGGGCCGCCCCTCGGCGGGCGCTCGGCCATGCCAGATGCGTGAAGCGTGGTGGGTGTGCAGCGTCAGCGACATCGCGCTGCGCAGCGATCCGAGATTCAGTTGCAGGGGTTCGTTGGCCATGGAGACGACTCGCGGGGAATGAACTAGTCGCCAGCATGGGCATCAGGCGGAAGGCTGTCAGTCATCAAACCGCCGCCGGTGTCCGCCCGGTTTACCTGATGCGGAAGGCCGCCTGTGCCGGCTATCCCCTGGGGATAGCCCAGTCGATCAGGGATCGCGCATCATCGACCGCAATTGCGCCAGGTAAGCGCGCGCCATCTCGCGGTCGGGGCCATTGGACGCAGGAGGTGGCGACGGCGCAGGTGCCGTGGCTCGAGGCGCTGGCGGCACTGACCCGCCTTCGCCCGCCCAGGCCTTGAACTCCCCGCGAATCGCCTTCTGGATGATGCCGAACAGGTAGCCAGCCGGATTGCGCACCGTGCTGCCGCGGCAGCGCGCCACCCACTCGTAGAGCACCGCCTGCCGCTGGGCTTCGTCCACCTGCTGCAGAGCAATCAATGCACCTGCCTGCTGCTCGTCCTTCAAATTCAGGAAGCGCTCAGGCAGACGCAGGTTCTGCAAGGCCTTCGCGCGCGGTATTGTACGTACTTCATTCATACGATCCTTACGTACGGTACGGTCTTCCTTCGGATTCCGAAGAGAGCCGTCCGGCGCGGGTTTTGGTCCTGCTTCGGATTCCGAAGACGGGTGTTCGGCATTCCGAAGCAAGCCATCCCGGCCTTCTTCGGAATCGTGGCCAGCGCCATCCTGTGGATAACTCTCTGGCATCCAGCCGTGCCGAACCATGCGCTGCGCCAACGCCTGCAGGCGCGTCGGGAGCGTGCGGCCACTAAGCAGCGGGTCTTCGGCGATCTCCTTGAGCGTGTGCATGCCGACGATCTGCACCGCTTTGGCGGCATGGGTGAGGGCCTGGCTCACCAAGCCCAAGTAGTCGGGGTCGAGTTGCATCGCCTCGAAGGGCGTCAACGGTTCGTCGTGCAGAACATAGAGGTTGCCCAGAATGCGGCCGGTCTTCGGATCTCGCCTTCGCCGCACCAGGCTCAGCCAGCGCGTCAGCCGCAGCAGCGTCAGGGCGCGCGCGACAGTCTCGTGGGAGGCCTGCGCCGCGCACGGCATCGAGGCCAGGTAGGGCCGAAGCTGGTCGTAGGTCGGGAAAGCCGTCACACCGTCGTTGTTGAGCTGCAGGCGGAACACCTGCCAGGCGTTCCGTTCCAGCGGTGTCAGGCGCCGATCGAGGAACAGCGCCCGCGGCACGCTTTCATGGCGATTGCCGCTGTAGAGGAAGCCGTCACTGGCCGGGGCCGCCACTTGGGCCGGTGCCAGCTCTCGCAGCGCATCGTCGAACAACGCCGACAGCGCCAGGGGACCATCGCGCCGTGGCGCGCCGCCCGTGGCCATGGCCTACACGACTCCCTGGTCGATCCAGTTCCGTATCGCCGCCCAGATCACCGACATCGGCAGCGTCAGGGTCTCGGCAAGGTCCATGGCCAGCGCCAGCATCGCCATGTCATCGTCCAGCGCGATGTGACGCTCGCTGATACCGGCCTTCCAATGCTCCCACAAGGCAGTGTCCTGCGCCTCGTCCAGCACCGGGTGACGCCCCTTGCGCTTGGGCAACCCGAGGATGTCGCGCCGCAGGGCGACCTCCTGATGCGTGAGACCGTAGAAGCGGCTCACCATCTCCGTGCTCGCACCCAGGCGAAGCATGCGATCCACCATGGCGATTTCCTGCTCCACGTCATGCACCTGGTTCAGCAGTCGCTTCAGTACCTCGCGATTGACCGAGACCGAACACCACGACACCGTGGCGTTGACCAGCACGCTGACCAGCGCCGGATGCTTGAGTGCATCCAGCTCCTCCTCGCCGAAGCCCATCGCCTTGCAGCGACGCAGTTGACCGTTGCGGAGATCGTGCAGCGCTTGGGCGATGACGGCCTGATTGAGCGGATGGGGTGACGACATGGTGGTCTCCCGCGCTCAGGGTTCGTGGTCCGGGGCGACGGATGCCACACCGGTCTCCAGGTCCAGCAGGCGACGCGCCAGGCGCAGCAGCCGGAACAGCTTCACCAGGCCGGCGTCACTCAGGCGTATGGACGTTCCGGCGCCGCGCAGCAGCGGCGCCAAATCGTTGGTCAGTCGCTCACGATCGAGCCCTGTCACAGGTGCGGGCGCCGCGGTCAGCACATGCAGCAGCGTCAGCACGGCACGGGCGAAGGCCGGCAAGGCCTTCGTCTGGCAAATGGCAGTAGTCGCACAGATAAAGCCGATGCCGCTCTCACTGGGCTCGATCTGCTCGGCGACCGCCGCCTCTTCGGCGATCTCGCGAGCGAACTGTGCGATATGCACCCGGAGCCGGTCCGGCACGTCCAGTCCGGGCTCGATGTACCAGACATCTGAAATCGGGTAGAGCCCACCGACCTGCACAGGAATCGCGCGCAAAGCATCGGTCTCGAAGTCGGGCAGCTTGTCGCCCAACTGGTCGGCCACCAAGCGCTGAATGGATTGCAGGCGTTCAGTGGTCAGCGCCGGAGACACGATGTGTCCCTGCAGGCGCTCCGCATCGCGGTCGGCCGGTACTGGTGCGGCGCCTTCTCCCTCACTTTGCTCATTGCCAAGCGCGAGCGCCGTAGTGTTCAGTGTCCGCGGAAGCTCAATAACGGGTCCAGCCGGTGCACCAGCCTGCTGTGCAGGTGTCGCCGCCGGAGGTGGCGATGCAGGCCTCGGCGTCGCAGGCACGATGGGTGCCGCCGGGCTCGCCGCCGACGGCTCGCTGGTCAAGGCCCGATGGCGGCTCTCGCTGTCGTCGATCTCCAGGCTCAGCGCGTCATAGTCCGCTTCCAGGAATTCGGCCATCTGGCCCACCAGTTCGTCCTGCACTCGCTGGAACGAGAAGTCATCCGGCTGCGTGTCGAACTGCGACAGCACATCCTGAAACAGCGTGGCGAAGTCTACGGCGAGGTGACGGCCCAGCGCTCTCCGTTCCCAGGTGCGCTCGCACGCTTTGCGCAGCACCGCGAGCCGTTCCACCTGATGCCGGCCCAGCCCGCCGTACAGCACTGTCGGAATCGCCGGCAGCAGGTAGCGCACCGCGTCCTGCATACGGCTGATGTGCGATTGCTGTACCGGGTAGCCGTCGGCCGTCAGGCGCCGCGCGAGCTCGGACTGGGTCAGCGTGCTGCCGATCTCCTGCTCGTAGAACTCGCGCGCTTTCTCTACCCCCAGGGCGCGTTCGATGAAGGTTAAGCCACCGCGCAGCTCGTTTTCCGCCAAGTGGCCCGTCAAGGCGACGATCTCGCCGCGTTCCGGCCAAGGGCGGAACAGGCAGGAGATACGGAAGAAACGTTCCTGCTTGGTCTCGGCCCACAACTCGCGAAGGATGGCCAATCGCGTATTGCCACCGTTGCGAATGATGAAGTGTTCTTCGCATGGGCGCCGCGTGATCGCCGGTGGTGCATCCAAACCGCGCTCGCGGATCGACGCCTTGATGTCCTCGTATGCCGGATTGCGCTTGACTCGAGGATCGTGGTCATACGGGCGCAGCTGGTCCAGCGTCACGACCATTGGCGTGTCGGCGATCGGATCGGTCAAAGCCGTCACGGCGGGACCGATGCGCTGAAACCCGGCGGCGAGCAATTTGTCCGCCATGTCCCGAGGGGTCATCTCAGCCATGACCACCCACCTCCGCCGCAGCATCAAGGGCGCAACGGGCTTCGCGATCGGCGCGCCGGATCTGAGCCCGGGCGTTGAGGCTGGCTCGATGGTCGCTGGCCGTCGAACTCGTGTAGATCGGCGTGCAGCCGTGCTTGGTGAACTTGAGATGTCCTCCCGGCGTTCGCTTGACATGCCAGCCCTCTGCGAGGGCGAATTCGATCAGGGCGCGCAATCGCTTGTGGCCGCGCGCCAGTTCATGCGCGTTCGCCATGGCGGACTCCCCTGGGCTCATTGAGCTTGCCTGTCACCAGCGCGAAGCGCTCGCGCCACGCCGGAAACAACTCCCCTGCCAGGGCACGCATGGTCTCCAATGCCGCCGGCGCGACCCGCCCCAAGGGTTGTCGGTACTCGACGCGGTGCACCGGCAGGCCCCTCGTTGAGGCACGCGGATAGGCCTCAATGGCGGGAACGTCAGTGTCCAGGACATGCACCCCGACGTGGCTGGCGAACACGTCGCGCAACGCATGTTGGATCAGCTTTGCATTCGACGAAACGGGATGCACACGGTTGATCAGCAGATGCAGCTGCGGGGG
The DNA here is from genome assembly GCA_964435845.1 of uncultured Azoarcus sp. GTDB lineage: Bacteria > Pseudomonadota > Gammaproteobacteria > Burkholderiales > Rhodocyclaceae > Azoarcus_F. The sequence continues at coordinate 4,887 of CAYTAY010000124.1, read as the reverse complement.
CTCTATGCCGAGACACCGGTACGGGGAGATGTCCTCGATCAACTGCAGGGTGCCGCGGCGCAGTTCGCGCGCAGCCAGGATTTCCGGAGTGACAGGCGAAAGCGCCAGGTCGGAGGCGAGTACCGCCATTTCCAACAGCACGCTGCGCGCGCCTTGGGTGTCGATGAGTACCAGGTCGTACAGCGGTGCCAGGATTGGCAGCAAGTGGCGCAGACGCAGCCGCCCGTCCGGGGCGTGCAGGAGCAGCGTGTTCAGTTCGCCCCGATCGTCATTGGACAGAACCAGGTCCAAGCGGGTGATGGTAGTCCGCGATACCAGTTGCTCCAGACGCTGCTCATTGAATGCCAGCAACTCGTAAATGCCGCCAGTGGCTCGGTGCGCCAGCTCATAGTAGGACGACAGCGTAGGCTGCACGTCGAGGTCGATCAGCAGCACGCGCAAGCCCGCGTCGGCCACTAGACCGCCCAGGTTCGCGGCAGTGGTCGTCTTGCCGACGCCGCCCTTCGTGGAAATGATGGATACGACCTGCATCAGGCTCTCCTCATGGGTGTTCAGGGAATCCGTAGGAGAGCCGGTCACACCCGGTTCTTGAGGCGTTCGCTGATCCAGAGGTCCACCTCCGTCGAGTCCCAGCCGACAGCGCGGACCCCAAGGCGCAGCGCCTGGGGGAACTCACCCTTCTTCATAAGGCTGTAGATGTGGGCGCGCTTGAAACCAGACTTGGCTTCGACTTCGTCGAGCCGCAAGATGCGGCGCTCGCCCGGCGGCAATGCAGGCGTTTGCGACATGGTGGTCACTCCTTAACGCTCAGTGGCGTTCGTTGGCGTGACCCTCATTAAATAGATCTGATTGACGGAAGCCACTGCAAATGCAGCTTCCCGGACTGCATATACAAGCTTGCAAATCGGTGCGTGGCTGGACTCGCGCACCCGCGGTGTGACGGCCGGGGGTCTATGGCCCTACGAGGCGGAGCTGCGGATCTTTCGGCGCGCCTGCGCGAACTTGCCGTGCAGAGTGCGCTCGGTGATCCCCATGACGCCGCTGTGATGTGCGATCAAGGCGGTCACGACCGCTTCCTGCGTCCTGAAGCACGAGTAGGGAGTGCCCGCCGGCGACTGGCTCAGCATCAAGTCAAGCATGCCGCCGATGATGTGCAGGTAGGTGGATTCCGACCGATCCGTGATCGCGCACTCGTTGCCCACGGGTATCACTTCGCTCTGTTTCAGCAGGCCGTGGTATTGCTCCTGCAGCGTCTGGAGCTGGCGCCGGCAGTGTTCCAGTTCCCCCTTCAAGGCCTCCCGCTCGACCAGCATTGCCTGGCCCGTCTCCAAGGTGATGACAGGGTGAGCGATGCACTCGCGGCGACTGAAAAGGAAGGCTGGACGTTCTTCAGGATAGTGATCCCGCATCCAGCGCTTGAGATCCAGGTGCCTGATGGTGAGGTCAGGAGAATCCCAGAGCGCCTTGTCGTTCTGAGTGATGCCATTGCGTCCGTATGGAAGCTCGCCATTGAAGATGGCATCGTGGATGCGCTCGGTGCACAGCCGTAGCTCAGCCCATCCAGGGCAGTCGAGCGTCATGGGCAAGTGCCTTGGTGACGATATCAAGCGCAAGATGTCTTTCTTGTATTTCAGCAGGCCTGCCCAGCGTATGGCCGCTTCGATCGGTCGATAGTAGACCTTGGATACAGGTGGACTGTCGTGCATGCATCCCTCTCCCTACCAGGAATATCTTCCAAAGCTCCTCTAGACCACAGCGTCCCCGGCGCTAGCAACGCCGAGAGCGTCAAGGCCCATGCTCGTTCGCGCGCACCGATCACGTCGTCCCTGCCAGATCATCGCGAGGCCGCCCATGTGCAAAGATGGATTTGGGTTCGATCCGCTCTTGACTGCAGGACGGGGCTGGGCCGAATCTCGCGGCAGCGACGTTGATGAATGCCTTTTGCATACTCGTGAAGGTTATGGCTCTATCGAAACCCGGCGAGACCCGTTTTGCATAAGCTGTTGCGCCCAGGATCTATCTGCCTCCGAACCACAAGCTTTCCTATCGACTGCATGCAGCGCGTTTCAGGCACGCGCGGTTTATCCGTGGGCGTGCTTAGACCTGCAGGGAATGCTGTCAGACTAAAATAGAAGCAGGCGCTTCGTGGATCACGGCGCTTTCAGTGCATCCCAGAGTATGGGTGTGGTCTTGGTGGGATCGATGCCCAGGCGAGCAAGCAGCACTCGTTTCTGAGGCCATTCTTCGGGGAAACGGCATGCGACCTGCCACTGCGCGTCGGCCACACTGCGCTGTTCGAGCAAGGCCTTGAAATAGGCCGCGTCGACAGCCGACAACGAGTGCCCCAGCACGATCACCTGTTCGATGTCGGTCAGAGCGTCGAAAAATCCCCGGTGCTCCGCGATGAGTTCGGCAGAGCGCTTGAACGTCGCAGAAAAGTAGCCGTCGATGATGTCGTTGGCCTCCATCAAGCGCGTGTCGATCTCGTCGATGTCTGGGCGATCATTCAACGACTTGCGCCTCTGCGGATGCCACGCGTGCCCCAGCACAAGTTCGTCGTCAGCCAGATCGGCGTAGCCGTGGATGAACAGAATCCGTTCGGGGCAAACGCTGTACAGCGTACCCAGCGTGCTGGTGTAGTTGAAGCTGAAGAACACCGCATCCGTGTCCAGCGCCGCAAGTCGTTTCCTGGCCGTCGCCGGGCTTGGAATCGGCAGCTTCCGGATCCACTCGGCGAACCGCAGTCGCAAGCCGTTGGACAGGCGCTCAACAACGTTTTGCACCTCGTACTGGAAATCGTGATGCTCCGAGTCGCTCCAGTCCTCCGCCCCATACGAGCCCATGAAGTGCCCCAAGTTGTCGATGAGGGCATCCACGTCCATGTTGGCTAAGGCAAGCTCCAGGTCGCTCCAGTCCTCCTGCGTGGGGAGGTACTCCTCAATCTCACGGTAGACGTCGCGGTCGGTGGCTTGGACGTACTGCTTGAACTGGGCCAAGCTTGACGGGATGCCGTGCCACAGGTCGAAGCCGTTGCCAATCACATAGAGCGTACGGGATTTCATGGAGCCTATCCTCCGATTCAGGCGCGCTGCCCGCAGGAGGGGCGCACTTTCGAGGTTATCGACGATATGCTAGCATTAGATAACCTTGATAACCCTAAAAGGAGAGCATCCATGAGCGTCGTTGCAGACCATCCGGGGGTCTCGACTTTGGTTGGCACCCCGAAGGAGGTGCAGGCTCGTCTTGGGAAATCGCATGCTGACCGCGTGCTGGTGGTCGCGTTCGACCACATCAAACCGAACGTCTTCCAGGCCCTGGCGGAGAACTTCACCAACGTGGCGTCTTCCATGTTCGAGGTATTGCTGGAGCGCCATGACCGGGAGTCGCTGGAGCGCCTGGCCGAAGTTCTGGTGCCTCGGACGCCACCGTCTCCCCGCCTGCTCAAGGAAGCGGCCATGCTCGTGCGGGCGCGCAAGGCTGTACTGGAGAGCGGTGACTGGCTGACCGCGGCCGACATCGCACAACTGGCAGGCCTGAGCACCCGCAATCCCAGCGCCCAGCCCAACAAATGGAAAAAACAGGGGCTGATCTTTGCCATCAACCACGGGGGGGTCGATTACTTCCCGGGCTACGGTCTGGACCGCGACGCCGGCTTCAGGCCGGTTAAGGCGCTCGCCAAGATCATCGAGACCTTTGGTGGACACAAGGATAGCTGGAGCATGGCCTACTGGTTCCGCTCGGACAACAGCTTCCTGGGAGGCAAGCGGCCACAGGATCTGCTGGCATCGGCACCCGAACGGGTGATCGAAGCAGCCACGGACGAGATTCAGGAGATCGCCCATGGCTAGGCGAAGCGCCAAGCCGGCGGGCGGCACGGCCTCGTCGCCGCCCGCCGACGAGGCGTCTTCGAGCACGCCAGCCCCTCCAGACAAGCTCCATGTCACGCTCACCTCGTTGGCAAAGGACGAGGTGCTGCATCGTGTGCACCAGAGCAAGTATCAGGCTGACCAGTTCAATCCGGGCGTACAAGGCAACGCGCGTTTCAGCCCGATCCAGGATGAGCATGGAAATCCGATTCCTACCCTGTACGGCGGCACAACGATGGCGTGCGCCTTGATGGAGACGGTCTTCCACGATGTCCCGCACACTGCTGGCTTCAAGAGCTTCGACAAGGGCAAGCTAGTTGGCCAGGTGCATTCCACCGTCCAGGTCGAACAGGAGCTTCAACTCGTCGATCTGGCGAGCGTGCCTCTGCGCAAGCTGGGCGTGACGCGCAAGCAGCTCATCGACACCGAGAAGGACCAATATCCGGCCACCCGCAAGTGGGCGGAGGCAATCCTCCGCCAATGCCCGCAGGCCCAAGGACTGTCCTGGGTCTCAAGGCAGGACGATTCGGCGCGCGCTGTCGTTCTTCTCGGTGACCGCATCCCTGATGGTGCCCTTCGGCCGGAAGGCAACTCGCGCAGCCTGTTGGACGATGCGAACGCTTACGATGTGGTGCTCGATCTGGCCGATCGAATCGGCGTCAACATCGTGCAGGGGAAGAACTGAATTGGAGTGCTCCGGATCGAGAGGGGCTATACGGGATTCGACCTTTTCAACCCTGAGTAGCGCGTCCAGGGAGCGACGGCCGTCGCCATCAGCGATGAAAACGCCGCGCGCTTGGTCAAGGAGCGCTTCTAACCTTGGTGGCAGTGGGTGGAGGTCAGAAGATCTCTGCAGACATCGTTTCTTGCCGAGGGGGAAGGGGCGGTACATAATAGGGTCATGTCCCATTGAGCGAACGGGAAGAAACTTTTTTCAATCAATGGGTTGGGTGCGGTGTTCTGTTTCCTTCACCCGCTCCATTTCTCAGCGTGGCGTCAGATTCCGATACGCACCGCTGAA
>CAYTAY010000123.1:0-9729 GCA_964435845.1 uncultured Azoarcus sp. | reverse complement strand
CCCGTACCCAGGATCTGCAGGCGCGTCGCAATGCCTTGTCGAAGCAGGTCGGCCAACTCAAGTCGCGTGGCGAAGACGCCTCGGCGGTGCTCGCCGAGGTCGGTGGCATCGGTGACGACCTCAAGGCCAACGAGCAGTCCCTGGCGGCGCTGTTGGACGAGATCAATGCCTTGCTTGCCGGCCTTCCCAACCGGCCGCACGAGACCGTGCCGGTCGGTCGTGACGAGAGCGACAACCTCGAGGTGCTGCGCTGGGGCACGCCTCGCAGCTTCGACTTCACAGTGCGTGACCACGTAGATCTGGGTGTCGGGCTGGGTGGCCTGGATTTCGAAACCGCGGCCAAGCTTTCGGGCTCGCGCTTCGCGCTGATGCGCGGTGGTGTCGCGCGTCTGCATCGGGCCCTCGCACAATTCATGCTGGACGTACACACCCGGGAGCATGGTTACACTGAAATCTACGTCCCCTACATGGTCAATGAAGCCTCGATGTTCGGTACCGGGCAACTGCCCAAGTTCGAGGAGGACTTGTTCGCGGTGCACCGGGGTGATGAGGGCAGGTTCTTCCTCATACCGACATCCGAGGTGCCGGTCACCAACGTGGTCCGCGGCGAGCTCGTGGCAGCTGACGCGCTGCCGATGAAGTTTGTCGCTCATACGCCCTGCTTCCGTTCGGAGGCAGGCAGCTACGGGCGCGACACGCGTGGGATGATCAGACAGCACCAGTTCGACAAAGTGGAGTTGGTCCGGATCGAACACCCGGACAATTCCTGGTCCGCACTCGAGGAACTCGTCGGCCATGCCGAGAAGATTCTCCAGAGGCTCGAGCTGCCGTATCGCAAGATCGTCCTGTGCACCGGCGACATGGGCTTTGCCGCCGCCAAGACCTACGACCTCGAAGTCTGGTTGCCTGCGCAGAACACCTATCGCGAGATCTCGAGTTGTTCCAACTGCGGCGACTTCCAGGCCCGTCGGATGCAGGCGCGGGTGCGCGCCATCGGTCAGGGCAAGAACGAGTTCGTGCACACCCTCAATGGCTCGGGGCTCGCGGTCGGGCGCACCTTGGTCGCGGTGCTCGAGAACTACCAGCTGGCCGACGGGTCGGTGCGCGTGCCGACGGCTCTCGTGCCGTGGATGGGTGGTGTCGAGGTCATCGAGCCGCCCGCTTTACCCTAGAAACAAGTTTCCAGGGCAAACAATGACAATCAGCGGCCCCTGATGGTATTTTAGAAAATCACCACTTACTGAGATTTAGCGATGTCCGGCAAATCATTCGTTCAGATAACCACCGACGTCTCCAAGGCTCTCGGCGCCCTGCGCAAGGAGGCACCCGATACGATGGCGGGCTTCAGCGCCATGTCAGCAGCGGCGCTCAGGGAGGGTAGTCTCTCTGCGTTGCACAAAGAGCTGATCGCGCTGGCCATTGGGGTCGCCTCGCGTTGTGATGCCTGTATCGGATTTCACGTAAAAGCCCTGATCAAACTCGGCGTGACCCGAGAACAACTCGTCGAAACCCTCGAGGTATGCACCTACATGGGCGGGGGGCCAACCCTCATGTATGCCGCCGAGGCCCTTCGGGCCTACGAAGAGTTCCTGCCGAGACTGACCAAGACAACGCCTGCCTGATCAGGCCCTTACCCGGATCTGCCCATTGGTCTTCTCGTTAAGGTGTCGGGCGAGGGCTTGGCGGGCTTGGGGCTCGCCGTGGATGAGGCGCACTTCGGACGGGAGGTGGCGCATGCCGGTGATGAAGCGGGTGAGGCCGTCGCGGTCGGCGTGGGCCGAGTAGCCGGACAGGGTGTGGATGCCGGCGCGGATGGTGATGCGCTCGCCGTCGAGTTCTACATAGCCATTGCGAGGGCCGTACTGCTGGATGCTGCGGCCGGGCGTGCCGCTGGCCTGGTAGCCGACAAACATGACGTCGTTGCGTGCGTCGCCGAGCAGCGCCTTGAGGTAGTTCACGACGCGTCCGCCGGCGCACATGCCGCTGGCGGCGATGACGATTGCCGCTTCGCCCGTGGAGGCCAGGCGTCTGACGTTGGCAAGATGAGTGTTGTGATCATCGATCGCGATCAGTTGATCGAACGCAAGTGGGCGCCGGCCGCGACTTATTCGTGCAAGCGCCTCCGCGTCCCAGAATGGCTTTAGACGACGGTACTCGTCGGTGAAACGGGCAGCGAGCGGGGAATCGAGGTAGACATTGAGTTGCTCCCACGCCACCTTCGATGCCCGTGGTTGTTGCTGACGACGATGCAGGATGTCCTCCAGTTCATAGAGTAACTCCTGGGTGCGTCCGATGCTGAAAGCCGGGATGACGACCGTGCCACCGTTGCCCAGCGCGTGCTCGAGAATGCCTTCGAAGCGCAACCGCCTGGTGCGGCGATTGTCGTGGTTGCGGTCGCCGTAGGTGCTTTCGAGAACGACGATGTCGGCGTGCCATGGTGGTTTCGGGGCGGGCAGGATGGGTGCATGCGGTGCGCCGAGGTCGCCCGAGAACAGCACGCGTTTGCGTTCGCCGGTTTTTGGCCGACGGATCTCGCATTCGACATAGGCCGAACCCAGAATATGCCCTGCACGCTGCAGTCGGATGCGGCAGCACACCTCGGCGGTGTCGACGATGGTGTGCCATTGCTTGTAGGGCAGCGCGACGATACGCGATTCGACCAGGTGCAGATAGCGTTCGATGAGCTTGCGATCGCGCGTAAAGCCCAGTGCGAACGCGTCAGCGAGAACGATCGGGAGTAGTCGCGCAGACGGCTCGGAGCAAAGGATCGGGCCTTTGAAGCCCGCGGCGAGCAGGTAGGGGATGCGACCGACATGGTCGATATGTACGTGCGTTGCAACAAGCGCCCGGATCGTATCAACTTCAAAGCGGACTTCGTGTTGCGCGGCAGCGGCGGCGCCGTCGGGCGAGGTCTCCGCGCCTTGAAACAGCCCGCAATCAATTAGCAGGCTGTTGCGCTGATCGAGCACCAATTGATGACAGGAGCCGGTGACGCCTTCGCGTCCACCATGATGAATGATTGTTATGTCCATGACGTTATTGTAACGATCATGGCGCTGGTGGCAACCGGGAGGCGAGACTCCGAGAGGTTGGAGCGTTGTGAAGATGCTACGATGGCAGGCCTGACCCCGGGGCCGGGTCGTGTATTATTTCCTACTCCACAATGTGGCATTTGTGTAGCATGGAATATGCGACTGCGACGCGGGCGGTGGTGCTCGCCAACTACCAAAAGGGGTGATCCGAAGATGTTCAAGAACGATTCCGTGTTTGGGGCGGGCATGCGCTGGGTTCTGGCAGTGGTGGCGATTGCCCTGCTGGCTGGGTGTGCGACTTCGTCCTTCCCGCCGGCGCCGACGCAGGCTGCCGATGCCGAATATAACTACGTGATCGGGCCGGGCGATAATCTCAACATCGTCGTGTGGCGCAACCCCGAGTTGTCGATGTCCGTGCCGGTTCGCCCGGACGGCAAGATCACCACGCCGCTGGTCGAGGACCTGCCCGCCATCGGCAAGGATTCCTCCCAACTCGCGCGCGATATCGAAGAGGCGCTGGCGCAGTACATTCGCGAGCCGGTGGTCACCGTGATCGTTACCGGTTTCCGTGGTCCCTACAGCGAGCAGATCCGTGTGGTTGGCGAGGCGGCCCAGCCTCAGACGCTGCCTTACGTGCAGCGCATGACGCTGCTCGACGTGATGATCCAGGTCGGGGGGATTACCGATTTCGCAGCGGGCAACCGGGCGACGATCCTGCGTACCGCCGAGGGCAACAAGCAGTACAGCGTGCGTATCAATGACCTCCTCAAGCGGGGCGATGTCTCGGCCAACGTCGAGATGCGCCCGGGCGATGTACTGATCATCCCGCAAAGCTGGTTCTGACACGGTTTCACTTCATCCAAGCGCCGTGTAGCAGCCCACGCGGCGGTGTTGCAACAGGCCGGACATGGAAGAACTTCTAGCTCAGATCAACGCCTACATACGCAGCATGTGGCGCTACCGTTGGTGGGGCCTTGCGCTCGCTTGGGTGGTCGCCATCGGTGGGACCGCTTTTGTTTATCAAATGCCGGACCAGTTCCGCTCGAGCGCCAGGGTGTTCGTGGATACCCAGTCGGTGTTGAGGCCATTGATGCGCGGTCTGGCGGTGCAGCCAAACGTCGATCAGCAGGTGGCGATGCTCAGCCGTACGCTAATCACGCGGCCGAACGTCGAGAAGCTCATAACCATGGCTGATCTGGACTTGACGGTACGCAATCAAGCGGAGCGCGAGGCGCTGATCGCCCGTCTTCAGCGAGATCTTCGGATTAGCGATGGTGGCCGGGGTGGCGCAAACATCTTCACGCTATCCTTTCAGGATGAGAGCCCAGAGCGTGCGCAGCGCGTGGTGCAGGCGCTTGTGTCGCTCTTCGTCGAGTCCGGTCTCGTCTCGCAGCGCCAGGATACTGACGATGCAAGGCGATTCATTGATAGTCAAATCGCGAACTACGAGCAGCGACTGATCGAGGCCGAGAACCGCATCAAGGAATTCCGGCTGCGCAACATGGAGTTGCTCGGTGACGGCAATCGCGATTTCGTGTCGCAGATTTCATCTCTGAACCAGCAGATTGCACAAACAGAGCTCGAACTCAAGGAGACGATGAATACGCGCGAGGCATTGCAGCAGCAGCTGGCAGGTGAGGCGCCCATGTTGCAGGGTTCTCAGTTCCCCGAAACCGCTTTCAACATGGTGGTCATGGAGTTGGAGGGGAGGATCGATTCGCTGAAGCGCAATCTTGATGAGCTGTTGATGCGCTACACAGAGCAGCATCCGGATGTCATTAACACGCGACGGGTCATACGGCTGCTTGAAGAAGATCGTGACCGCGAGCTTGCCTTGGCTGCAGAGCTTGCCTCCGAGGGCGAGCCGCGCACTGGCGGCGGAACCAACCCCGTTTTTCAGCAGATGCGCATCGCGTTGTCGAACGCGGACGCCCGGGTTGCGGCCTTGAATGCCCGGAATGCCGAGCTTGCTGAACGACTGCAGGCGCTGCGCGACCGTGCCGCGCTGGTGCCCCAGATCGAAGCTGAGCAAACCCAGCTCAACCGGGATTACGCTGTTCACAAGCGCAACTACGACGAATTGGTTGCCCGCAGAGAGTCTGCCGCGATCACGGCTCAGCTCGACGCTCAATCCGGCGCCGGAGACTTCCGCGTCATTGATCCGCCCAGTCTTCCGCGACAACCAGCGGCGCCCAACCGCATGTTGCTCGTGCCGTTGGCTGGGATCGTTGCTTTGGGCGCCGGGATCGCATTGACCTTTTTGTTGGCCCAGTTGCGCCCGACGATCATTGATGCTCGTACGCTCCGCAACGTCACCGGGCTGCCCTTGCTCGGTACGGTTTCCTTGATTCGGGATCAGGCGACTGTCCGGCGAAGGCGTCTTGGGGTTGTTATGTTTTCGAGTTTAATCTTGATGTTGGCCGCTGGTGTTGGCGCCGCAACTCTGGCAGTTCAATTTCTCCAGAGATGAGGGAATTAACCGTATGAGTCTCATCGAAAAGGCGGTTGAGCGTCTCGACAAGCTGAAACGTGCCTCTGGGGAGCCAGCCGCCGACCAGGGTGTCGCCAGTCAATCGGGGGAGTCGAATCTCGCCATCGCTGACCAACCACTGCTCAAGAATCTGGAGCCGGCAAAGGCGCCCGAGCCGGCAGTGGCTCCCTCTGTAAAGGACACTGTCGATGCCGTCGACGCGGCGCCTCCGGTCACCAAAGTGCAGACAAAGCTGGCCGAAATCGATCTAGACCGGCTTTCTCGAATGCACATGGTCACGCCGGACAAACCCAAGTCGATGATTGCTGAACAGTTCAGGGTGATCAAACGCCCCCTGATCCAAAACGCCAAAGGACTCGGGGCTGCGTCGATCCAGGACGGCAACCTGATCATGGTAACGAGTGCTCTGTCGGGCGAGGGAAAGTCGTTTTCTGCGATAAATCTCGCCATCAGCATGGCGATGGAGCTGGATTTCACTGTGTTGCTGGTGGACGCCGATTTCTCCAAGCCTGCGGTCCTTTCGCGTCTGGGTTTGCCTGTTCAAAAGGGACTCATGGACGTTCTGACTGGGGATGTCGGAGACCTTTCTGAAGTATTTTTGCGTACCAGTATCGAGAAGCTGACCATTTTGCCTGCGGGCATGCCCCACCCACGAGCGACTGAACTCATCGCGTCTGAAGCCATGAGCAAGATGCTTGGGGAGGTCTCGAGTCGCTATTCTGACCGGATCATCGTTTTCGACTCCCCGCCTCTGTTACCTACCACCGAAGCGCGAACACTTGCGACCCACATGGGACAGGTAGTGCTGGTGGTCGAGGCCGATCGCACTTCGCAAGGGGCGATTCGGGCTGCGTTGGCGACGATAGAGAGTTGTCCGGTCAAGCTGATGTTGCTGAACAAGGCGGCTAAGAGCGAAAACGCAAACCTCTATGGGTATGGTTACGGCTACGGCTATGGATACGGTTATGGTCCCGATGCAAAAATTGAAGCGGCTTCCTGAGGTTGGCAGACCGGTGGGGCCGATTGGATCGGCCTCACTTTGTGTCGCCGTCTTGACAGTTTTTGCGTTCAGCGGAACTGCACATGCACAAAAGTTCGAGCTGCAGCCAAGCCTAGAAACGCGCCTTACCTACAGTGACAATATTCGCGCTTCCGGTGACGACAAGCGCGCTGGTTGGGTAGCCGAGGTGTCCCCTGGGCTGGGTGGCGTGATCGGTCGCGAGGGCGGCCGGGTCAAGGCAAATCTCAATGCTCGTCTCAGCAGCACTGGCTACAGTAGCGACGAGGGGTGGCGTAGCCCGGGCCTTGGCCTTCAGGCCAATGGCGAGGTGGAGGCCCTCGAAGATCTGTTGTTCGTGGAGGCGGATGCCTCGATCCGTCGCACCAATCTCAACCTCTTTTCCGGGCGTGCCGAGGATGATTTCCTGGAGACCAGCCGTACCAACGAAACGCGCGCGTTTCGCGTCAGTCCGCGGCTTGAGTTCGCACTGGGCGCACTGGCCAACGGGCAACTCCGATACAGTCAGAACTGGCTCTCTGGCGGCAGCAACACCTTGACCGCGCAACGTCGCGGCGAATGGGCATTGGCGCTCGACAGTGCCCGGTCATTCGGGCCGTTTGGCTGGGGCCTCAGCTACCAACGTGCAGATACGAGCTATCGTGGCGATGATCTCAACGACGTTCGCGAGGAGTCATGGAGGGGGTCTGTGTTCTATACAGTGACGCCCCAGTTTCGCGTGAGAGGCATCGTGGGGCATGAGCGCAACGATTTCGCAGCGGGACGAACCCAGAGCAACAGAATCACAGGGGCCGGCTTTGACTGGTTCCCCTCTGCGCGAACTTCTCTCAGCGGCTTTGTAGAGGACCGCTTTTTCGGCAATGGCTATGACCTTAGCCTGAGTCACAGAATGGCGCGCTCGAACCTCCAGTTGTCTTTCGGCCGGGATGTGACTTCTTCCGTGCAGCGTTTCGGGAGCGTTTTTTCAGACCCGTTCTTTTTGCTACGCTTCGATGACCCGTTCCTGGTTGCGCAGTTTCCCGACCCCCTCGAGCGAGAGGATGTCGTAAGAGCAATTCTGGGCCTCACTGCTGACAGTTTCGTGAGTAACGCCTATTTCGTCGATCGCCGAGCACGTGCCGCTTATACGATAAATGGCGTTCGCAACTCCGTTTCGTTCGCCTACATCCAGTCGGATCGCTCAAGGGTAAGCGGTATCACCGGACTGCGCGGTGGTGATCTGTTCACCGATTCGGATCGAGTCAAGAATAAATCGCTCTCTGTTGGTTTCTCTCACCGCTTGACCCCCCACAGCTCTCTCAACGCCGCGGTCGCCCGCTCCATCGCCGAGCGTGCCGGCGGGCTCAGTGACCGCACCCGCCGCCTGACGACCTCCCTCGGCTATAGCGCCCGCTTCGGTCATCGAACGGTCGGTGGGCTCACCTATCGCCATCAAAGATCCTCCGGCGCCAACGACTTCACCGAGAACGTCATCAGCGCCACCATGAACATGCGTTTCTAGGCGCCACCACGGAATGTACGAATCCTTTTTCAAGCTTCGCGGCAAGCCTTTCCAGCTCAATCCCGATCCCAACTTCTTCTTCGCAAGTCGAGGCCATCGCCGGGCGATGGCCTACCTCGAGTACGGTCTGCACCAGAACGAGGGCTTCATCGTCGTCACCGGCGAGATCGGTGCGGGCAAGACCACCCTGCTGCGCAGCCTCATGGAGCATCTCGACCCGACCAAGGTTGTGGCCGCCAACCTCGTCAGCACCCAGGTGGACGAGAGCGAGATCCTCAAGATGGTCGCGTCCGCCTTTGGTGTGCCCAACCGCGGCCTCGACAAGCCGGGCTTGTTGCTTGCGCTCGAAACCTATTTCGTTTCGCTTGCCGCAGAGGGTCGGCGGGCGCTGCTCGTTGTCGATGAGGCGCAGAACCTCTCGGCACAGGCGGTCGAGGAGTTGCGCATGCTGTCCAACTTCCAGCTCGAAGACCACGCCCTGGTGCAGAGCTTTCTGGTGGGTCAGCCCGAGTTTCGCGACATCATGCAGGGCGCGCAGATGCAGCAGCTGCGTCAGCGCGTCATCGCCTCTTATCACCTCGGCCCGATGGACGCCGAGGAGACCCACGCCTACATCGAACACCGTCTGCGTCATGTCGGATGGCAGAACGATCCAGAGATAGACGACGAAGCCTATCGCATCATCTATCGCCACTCCGGCGGCATCCCACGACGCATCAACAGCGTGTGCGACCGGCTCTTGCTCGCGGCCTATCTCTCCGATTCGCACCGCATCACCGCGAGCGATGCCGAGGGCGTGGTCAAGGAGTTGGCCGAGGAGTTCAGCTCGTCTGCAGGCCGCCCGCCGGTCAACGGCTCGGCGCGTGCCACGCCAGTGTTCGCGGGCGGCCTGGACGCATCCCGGCTTTCGGTCCCGCCCGAACTCGCAGACAGCGTGGCGAACATGGCGGCGGGCTTCGACGCACGCCGGATCGAGGCGCGGCTGGCCGGGCTCGAAGCCTCGATGTCGGCAACGCTCAATGTGCTCAACCAGCTCTTGCAGGCAGTGCGCAAGGATCAGCCCACTGACGGGGGCCGTTCGTGAGCGGCAAGCGCAGCGACCGCTTTCCGGTTATCTGCATCGTCGGCGCCCGGCCCAACTACATGAAAATGGCGCCCATCATCCGCGCCTTCAAGGCGCACGAACCACCGATACCCTGCCTGCTGGTGCACACCGGGCAGCACTACGATGCGGCGATGAACGACCGTCTGTTCGCAGACCTCGACCTGCCCCAGCCGGATGTGAATCTCGAGGTCGGGTCGGCCAGCCATGCGGTGCAGACCGCCGAGATCATGAAGCGCTTCGAGCCGGTCATCGACGAGCATGGCGCCCGTGCGGTGCTCGTGGTTGGCGACGTCAACTCCACCATCGCCTGCGCGCTGGTCGCGGCCAAGCGCAACATTCCGGTGGTGCATGTCGAGGCGGGCCTGCGCAGTTACGATCGCAACATGCCGGAAGAGATCAACCGCATACTCACCGACCAGATTTCGGACGTGCTCTACACCACCGAGCGCAGCGCCGAGGGCAACCTCGCCCGTGAGGGCATCGGCGCCGAGCGCGTCGCCTTCGTCGGCAACGTCATGATCGACAGCCTGCTCACCAATCTGCCCAAGGCGGTGCCGGCCGGCGAACTGCTTGAACGCGCGG
>CAYTAY010000122.1:0-9738 GCA_964435845.1 uncultured Azoarcus sp. | reverse complement strand
CGATGGCGCCGCCCTACGCGGAGAAAGGGTTCTTTGCGGTGTTCGCCGCCGAGGCCTGGGATCACCTGTGGCCATGGAGCCGGCACGGCTTCCGCCGTCAAACGGCGATTCAGGCGGCGGGCCTCGCGCTTGCGCTGGCGGCTACGCTGATCTGGATCTACGCAGCCATGGGCCGCATGGAAGCCGGCGCCATCGTGGGCTGGTGGTTCGGCTGGAGCGTGTTCGAAGTCGTGGTGCGGCTTGGCTCCAAGCCCTATGTCAAGGAAGGGCCCTGGTGGGGACGACGCTATCGGCGCGCCAACCTCATGGACATGATCTGCTACGTGGGCTTCAAGAACCTGCTGATCGGCGCCGTGTTGTTCATCGTCCTCAAGAGCCAAGGCATTCTGGTGCTGTGACCATGCGGTGTCCGCAAGCACTCACCTCCCTGCCCGAAATGATAAAGGCCGCACTGCTGGCCTCGGTGCTGCTCGCCAGTGGCAACGGTCTGGCCCAGCACATGCACCATAGCCCGCTCGATGCGAGCAGCCCGGCTGCGCGCGCCGGCATCCAGACCGGCCGCGAAAAAGCCGACCCGGTGCCGGAGGGCAAGACCATCCGCGTGGCACCTGGTGAATCGGTGCAACAGGCGATAGACGCGGCGGAATCGGGCGACATCATCGAGATCGCCCGCGGCCGCTATGTCGAAAACCTGCATGTAAACAAGACGCTTACCTTGCGTGGCATCGATCGTCCCACCATCAGTGGCGGGCTGACCGGCAATACCATTCTCGTAACTGCCGAAGACGTGACCATTGAAGGGCTCATCATCTCGGACTCGGGTGCCAGCCTGCGCGACCAGAATGCCGGTATTTACCTCCACCCCGGGGCTCACCGCGCGACCGTGCGTGACAACGTCCTGACTTACAACCTTTTCGGGCTATGGATAGAGCGGGCTGATGACGCCATCGTCGAGAACAACATCATCACCGGCAAACGAAACATGCGTTCGCCAATGCGTGGCAACGGCATCCAGCTCTTCAACTCGCAGCGCGCGCGCGTCATCGGCAACAACGTGAGCTTCGTGCGCGACGCGCTTTACGTGGACGTGAGCCACGACGCGCTGTTCGAGGCGAACCTGCTTCACCACAGCCGCTACGGCACCCACTACATGAACTCCTACCGCAACCTGTGGCAGGACAACGATGTGTGGATGAACCGTGGCGGCCTCGCGATCATGGAGGTGCGCTGGCAGCACGTGCGCAATAACCGCGCCTGGGCCAACTCCGACCACGGGATCATGCTGCGAACCATCGTCGACAGCATCGTCGAGAACAACATCGTCGCCGGCAACCAGCGTGGCTTCTTCATCTACGACGCCTACTTCAACGCGATTCTCGACAACCTGGTGGTTGACAACATCGTGGGCATGCACGTGTGGGCTGGCTCCAAGGACAACGACGTGGAGCGCAACGACTTCATCTCCAACCGGGAACAGGTACGCTATGTCGCGGCCCGCGATCAATTGTGGGGCGTCAAGGATGGCAACCACTGGAGCAACTATCTTGGATGGGACAGGGACGGCGACGGCATTGGTGACGTACCCTACGAGGCCAATGACATGGTCGATCGGCTGAGCTGGCGACATCCGATGATGAAGTTGCTTCTGGCCAGCCCGGCGATACAGACGCTACGCCATGTCGGTCGTCAGTTCCCGCTGCTGCGTGCGCAGAGCATCGTCGATCCGAACCCGCGCATGCAGCCGTCCAACGAAAACTGGAGAGAGTGGCTTGGAAAACACTACCCTGGCACCCGCTGAGCCGACCCGGACAGCCGCCGCCATGATCTCGGTGGAGTCGGTCGAGCATCATTTCGGCAGCATTCGGGCGGTCGACGGCATCGATCTCGAGATCCATCGCGGTGAGCTGTTCGGCCTCATCGGCCACAACGGCGCAGGCAAAAGCACCTTGTTCAAGATGATGCTCGGCCTGTTGCCGCTGAGCACCGGGCGCATTCGCATCGATGGCGAGGATATCCACGCCGGCAACTTCCGCGAGGTACGCCGTCGCATCGGCTACCTGCCCGAAAACGTCGTGCTCTACGACAACCTCACCGGCCTCGAAACCCTGCGCTTCATCGCCAAGCTCAAGCATTGCACAGTCGACGAGTGCACTGCTGCGCTGGAAACCGTTGGCCTCACCCACGCCACCCATCGACGGGTGCGCGAATACTCCAAGGGCATGCGACAGCGGCTCGGGTTTGCGCAGGCACTGCTCGGGCGACCGCAGCTGCTGTTTTTGGATGAGCCCACCAACGGCCTCGACCCGGAAGCGATTCGGGCCTTTTATGCCACCCTGCGCGGCCTGCGCGACGCGGGGGTGACCGTCATCCTGACGTCGCACATCCTCAGTGAGATCCAGGAGCGGGTGGACCGCCTCGCGATCATGGCAGCGGGCAAGATTCAGGCGCTGGGTACGGTGCAGTCGCTGCGCGAGCGAGTCGATCTGCCGCTGCGGGTCGAAATCCGCACCGAAGCAACCCTTGGCGACGCGCTCACCGCGATTCTGGGCAGCTTCGGTATCACGCCACGCCGGGGTTTCGAGGATCGCCTGGTATTCGACTGCCCCCGCCAGCACAAGATGAAACTCTTCGGCGCGGTCGCAGGATTGGGTGAAGGTGTCGCCGATGTCAGTATTTTCGAGCCCTCGCTCGAGGACGTCTTCTTCGGCTTTGCCGACTGAGAGCAGATCATGGACATCACAGCCACCCTGACCATCGCCAGCAAGGAGTTCCGCGACCGTATCCGCAACCGCTGGGTGCTTGCAGTCGCACTGGTCTTCACGGTATTCGCACTGGTCATCGCCTATTTCGGCGGCGCACAGCAGGGCGCCGTTGGGTTCCGTTCAGTCGAGTTCACCATCGCCAGCCTGGTGAGCCTGGTCATCTACCTGATTCCGCTGATCGCACTGGTGCTCGGTTTCGACGCGATTGTCGGCGAGCGGGAGCGCGGCTCGCTCGAACTGCTGTTGTCGCTGCCGATCACCCGGTTCGAGCTGTTGCTGGGCAAGTATCTTGGCCTCGCCGCGGCACTTGCGCTATCGACCATTGTCGGCTTCGGTCTCGTCGCCGGGGTCATGGCGACCGAAACCGGCACCGAGGCGCTACCCTCCTATCTGTTGTTCACCCTCAGCTCGGTGCTGCTCGGCATGGCGTTTCTGAGCATCGCGGTGATGCTGTCGGTATTCGCCGGAGACCGCACGCGTGCTTCCGGTCTCGCGATCGCAGTGTGGTTCTTCTTCGTGCTGATCTTCGATCTCCTGCTGCTCGGCGCACTGGTCATCACCGGCGGCAGCTATGGCGGCGAAATCTTCCCCTGGCTGCTGCTGCTCAACCCGGCCGACGTGTTCCGGGTGCTCAACATCTTCGGTCTCGAGGAGGTGCGCAATCTTTACGGCCTGGCCTCCGTGTTCCCGGAGGCTATCGCCGAGACCTGGACGCTGACCCTCGTCATGCTGGCCTGGATTGCAGCCCCACTGGCTGTCGCAACATGGAGCTTCCGCAAATGACAAAAACGAGTCCCCTCACCCGCCGCCTGCTGGCAGCGCTCACCGTCACGACCACCCTGATCCTCGCTGGCTGTGGCGCCGACAAGACACCCACGGCCGAGATCAAGCCGGTGGAGATCACCCGCAGCACCGCGAGCGTGATCGACGGGATGCTGCTCGCGGACTACCCGGGCCCCAAGGCCCAGATCCACTACGCAGGCCAGCCCAACCCCGATTTTTTCTGCAATACGCGCGACATGATGTACGTCTATCTCGTGCCCGAGGCGCTGCGCAAGGTCAATGCAGTTTTCGTGCAGGACATGGGCAAGGCCGACTGGGACGAGCCTATGGGCTACTGGATCGACGCCCGACAGGCATTCTATGTTGCCGGCTCCACACGGCGTGGCTCGATGGGCGCGACGCTAGCGACCTTTGCGCTCGAAGCCGACGCACGCAGCTTCGCCGAGGAATGGGGCGGCGAAGTGCTGCGTTTCGACCAAATCACCATCGACAGTGTGATTCCGCCGAACGACGGCCTCTGAGCATTGCGATGAAACGTATTCACGCCGTCCTGCTGCCTCTGCTTGCACTTGCGACCCTGATGCTGGCCGCCTGCGACCGGCAGGTCGGATTCGACGAGCGGGCGCAGGCGGTCGCGCTCACCGAAGACACCCTGTGTTTCTATACCGGACTGCGCTTGAGCGACTTCGCGGGACCAAAGGCACAACTGCACTTCACCGGTGACACACCGCGCTTCTACGCCGACACGATCAAGATGCTCCATGTGATGCTGAACCCCGATCCGCGCGCCGGCGCGGTGCGGGCCGCCTTTGTGCAGGACATGAGCGACAGCGACTGGTATGCACCTGGCGACCGCTGGATCGATGCCCGTGACGCCTGGTATGTGGAGGGCAGCGCCCTGATCGGACCGCTCGGCCCAACCCTAGCCTCGTTCTCGAGCCAGATGGCTGCCGAGCGTTTTGCCGCCGAACATGGTGGCGCCACCCTGCGCTTTGCCGACGTGACCGCCGATATGGTGATCATCGACGGCGGCGCACTTCACGATACGAGTATGTGAGCCATGAGTACCAGCTTCTTCGACTGTCTCGACTATGAAACCGCCAAGGATGTGGAAATGCTGTCGCGCGCGATATACGAATTGCGCGAGAGCCGCAAACGCGTGCTGGCTGAAACCGGCCATGAGGACGAAGCTGCCCTGCTGGACGCGATCCGCGAAGGCGTTGTCGCCGAGCATCCCGGTTATGAGCTCTACCTCGCCGCCCGGGTAATGGATCAGGCGCGCGAAGACGCACGCATGGCGCTGCGCCCCGAGCCGGACGAGCGGCCTGCGCATTGCCTGCACGCTGCGTTATGCGACGCTCTGGAGCAAAAGTTCGCTGGGCGACTCGGCGGACCGATCGAACTGTTACAGGACGCGCTGCGCTTCGTACTCGAGAGCGGGCTCGAGGTCACTGCTCGCTTCGCAGCCGACGACGCGTGGAGCATCGAATGGCGTAACGGGGATGCACTCGCCCGCATCGACACCGCACCGACCAACGCAAACGAAGGGCATGGCACACCCCACTATCACGATGCCCAAGGCGGGTTGCATCTGGAGACGCCTTGCGATGCATGCGGTCTCGCCGAGGATGTGATCGTCTCGGTCGTCACCTATCTGCTGGAAACCCGCGGAGGGCGTTGAGCTATGGTACTCGCCCGTCAGTCGCTGCTCCCGGCCGGTTTCGGAACCCTGTTCTTGATCGCCGCAGTCGTGGCCTGGTTCTGGCCACAGAGCGGCGGCAACGGCGTGGGCTTCGATCCAATGGACGACTTCTGCATCATCGCGCCCGCCACCCCGTACGACCCCGCGTCCGGCCTTGCCCTAGACGAGCCCCGACCCATCCCGGCCGACGCTCGCTGTCCGGTCTGCGGCATGTTCCCGGCACGTTACCCACGTTGGGCTGGCCAAGTGATCTTCAACGACGGCGCGACGCATTTCTTCGACTCGCCGGTCAACCTGCTGGTATTTCTCCGCGATGTCGAGCGCTACAGCAACTACACGGCCGAGGATGTCATCGCGAGCTACACCAACGATGTCGCAAGCGACACCTGGACGCCTGTCGAAACGGCCTACTTCGTGCACGGCTCGGACGCACTCGGACCGATGCGCGAAGGCAATCTGCCGAGCTTCGCCGAACGCGAAGCTGCCCAAGCCTTCGCCGACGCACGCGGTGGCAAAGTGCTGGCGCACCGGGAGGTTGATACCACGCTGCTCGACACCCTCTCGCACGCCGCACATCATCACCACTAGCACGGTTTTACCGCATCGTCACAGCTTGCGGCCACTGCCTCGAAGTACGTGACGCCACGGTTGATCCGCGGTCTTACGACAACCCGCTGCTCACCGGTGCCCCTCGATCCGATTCGATACAGGCGCGCCGCTGCGCAATCCGGATGGCCATCGGCTTGGAACGCTTTGCCGGATCGATCGCAAACCCCGCCAGTGTAGTGCTGCGCGCTGCACGACACTTAAGTTGTGGCACAGCCAGCCCCCCTTCCGTCAAGGGGGCCTGGCAGGGATTTCGGCGAGCAATGCTCGCCGCCTGCGCAGCGCCGCAGCGAAGCGGAGGCTCCCGGGCTGGGGTGGGGATGGGTTGAGAGACCCCGAAGCGCCTGCAAGAAACCCATCCCATCCTGTCCTTCAGCTTGAAAGGGAAGGAGCCTGCTTATCACGCCTTGGGAATTCCAAGCACTGCCGACGAAGTCGCCAGGTGGGTCGAAGTCTGGCAATGTAGCCCGCCTGGCTCGACAACGGTCGCCCGGCTTCACTCCCGATCAAGCAAAAAGGTCACCGGCGCTTCATCCCGAAAGCCGCCGACGACCATGACGCTCGCTCGCATGCGCCCGCTCCCGCTCGGCTCCAAGGTGTAGCGGTAAGTCACCTCGGTCCACTGATTGCCGATCCGGTCCCGCCCGCGCGTGACGAAAGACAAACGCTCGTCTTCGATGCTGGGCCCTTCAAGTGCTCGACGCACACCACGGTAGCTCGCGCTTCCCGAGACGGCGCTCCCGGACATGCGCAATTCGATTCGTTCGGGCACCGAGCCCGCGATTGAGTGTTCGGCAACACCGGTCCAGACACCAATGAACCACGGGTCGTCATCGAGCCAATACCGACTGGTGAGCAGAAAGACGCCCAGCGCGACGACCAGCGCAAACAAGACACCGGTCTCCAGATAATAGCGCGGCAGCGAACGTTTCACGTCAGAAACAGCCACCGGCAACTTCTCGTCCTCAGGCAATGCCATTCACCTCACTCACTGTAATCCACTGTCCAGCGACGACTCGCCGCAGTGCTGCAATATGCTCGTGCGGACCCGATCCCGCAACTGGCTTGCCGCACGCCAATCGTCACCCTCGGCGCTCTGACGCTGCCCCACCGTCACCTCGATCGAGCCTCGCCTCGGCAGCCAGGTTTCAGCCCTCAGCACCGTGCGCGTACCCTTGATCGAGACCGGCACCACATCGAGGTGGTTCTCTACCGCGACATGAAACGCACCGAGGCGAAACGGCCGCAATCCGGATTGTGGCGTAAACGTTCCCTCGGCGAAAAACAGCAAGGGCGCCCCCTGGCCCGCCCGGCCTGCAAGCTGCTTCGCATCGCTGACGCTTTTGCCCGCTACGAAGCGTTCGACGAACTCGGCATCAAGTCGTTCAAACAGCCATTTCAACGGGGCGCTCGAACCCAACTCCGCTTTGGCAACGAAACGGACCGGATCGGGCAAGGCCGCGACGAGTGCAAAGCCATCCACATAGCTCGCGTGATTCGCGACGATGACGCAAGGCGCTCCTTGCAGATACCCCAGCCCGGAAGTCTCGAGCCTGCAGCCGGTGAGCGTTGCCAGCGCCCGTCCGAGCAAATGGCACGTTCGCCAGCGCGATTTCACGGTAGGCAACACCACCAGGCCCGCAACGCCAAGCGCGGCAAGCACGCCGAAACACGTCCAGGCCCAGGCGCCATAGGCGTAGTCCAGCGTGGCTTGCCAACGCTTTCCAAGCCGCCCTGCCACGCCCGAAAGCGCGAGTCTGATGCCTTGTCGCCAGGCGGGACTGCTAATTGAACCCAAGGTTCCGGCCTGCCACCGGGTCCGGATGTCGGCGCGCCGGATCTTGCCGCTGGAGGTCTTCAGGACACTTTGCGGTGGGGCGAGCACCACCTCATCAGGAGGCAGTCCCAGGAGGTCGGCCGACAAGGCCACGATCTGTCGTTTCAGGGCGTCGCGTTCGTTCGACTCGGTAAGGCGGGTCTCGGCGACCACCACCAGACGCTCGACAGGGGCGCCCGTAGTCGGGGCCGCTCCGAACACTGCCACGCAACCTTTGCGAACACCGGGCAGATCACCCACGGCGTGTTCGAGCTCGTAGGGGTAGAAGTTGCGCCCCGCGCGCACGATCATGTCTTTCGTCCGCCCGGTGATGAAAACCTCACCATCGGCGACGAAGGCAAAATCACCGCTGACCAGCCAGTCATCATGAAAGAGCCCGGCAGTGGCTTGCGGATTGCGATGATAGCCCGCGGTGGCCGAGGGTCCGCGAAACTCCAGCTGGCCCACGCATCGCTCGGGCTGAATGGCACCGGCCTCGCTCACGATGCGTACCTCGTGCCCCGGAAGCGGCATGCCGCAGGAGACGAAGCGCAGGCTCTCGTCGCCCTCCTCGGCCGCTATCGCACATCCGGTGGTCAGGAATTCATCCCGCTTAACCGCCTCGACGCGCACACCGCGACCGGGCGGCGGTACTGCGAGACCAACCGAGCATTCGGCCAGGCCGTACACGGGCGCGAGCGCCTCGGCCCGAAAACCCTGGCTGGTGAAGGCCGCCGCGAAACGCGCCATGGTTTCCGGACTGACCGGCTCGGCGCCATTCGCAGCCAGACGCCAGGAGGACAAGTCCATGCCCTCAAGCTGGCTGTCTGCGAGCCGTTTGACGCACAGGTCGAACGCGAAGTTCGGCGCCGCGGTCACCGTGCCTCGATGACGGTGAATCGCCCACAACCAGCGCTCCGGTCGCGCGAGAAAATCCAGTGGCGACATCAGCACCAGAGGAATCGCATGATAGAGGCTGCCGAGCCAGGCTCCGATCAGGCCCATGTCGTGGTAGAGCGGCAACCAGCTCACACAGACATCGGACGAATCCAGCCGGGTCGCACAGCCGTAGGCGCGGATGTTCGCCAGCAGGTTCGTGTGGCTGAGCTCGACGCCCTTGGGGTTGCCGGTCGAGCCGGACGTGTACTGGATGAGCGCGAGATCGCTTGCGCTGGCCAAGGGGCGCAGCACCGGCGTGCCGGCAAGCAGGTCTTCCGGGCTACACAGGGCTCGAAGCGTCGGAACAAGCCCCTGGAGAACCCCCGCGAGTGGTTTGATCCGGTCGAAGGTAATCAACAGCGATGCCTCGCAGTTGACGAGGATGCCCGCCTGGCGCCGCATGTGATCTTCGATCTGGCTGGGCCGCGCCGGCGGATACATCGGCACCGGCACCGCCCCGGCATACAGAATGCCAAGAAAGCAACGGAAGAAATCCAGCCCCGAAGGCAGCATGAGGCCGACACATTGCCCCGGCAGCACACCGCGCCTTGACAATGCTCCGGCGACCCGAGCAGCCGCATCGGCAAGCTGACGATAGCTCATCGACTCGGTCGCTTCGTCTCCGTGGTAGAAGAGTACGTGCTCCCGCTCGGGACTGTGCGCCAGATGCCAATCGACCACGTCGAGCAGGGTTGCCGCCTGTTCTGGAAAGCCACCTGCGACGCCGCACTGAGCTTCGAGTTGCACCTGCCATGCCGCAGGGTCATACGCATTGTCGGCGTCGGCCAGCGCGTTCAACAGATCCCGCGGGGTCTCGGCGTGGTCCAGCACGGTCTCCGGCAACCTGAGCTCGAACGCCTTCTCGATGCGTGCGATGAGTTCCACTCGGGTCAAGCTGTCAAGACCAAGATCCCGCTCCAGTGAAGCGTCCAGCCCGACGACGACGCTGCCCGCGCGCATCTCCTGCACCAACGCATGGATGATTGCGAGCAGACGATCCACGACTTCACGAGACGGATCCGACTTCTGTGTCGACATGTTGGAACTGTGAACATCACGCCCGGTATTTGCAAGCTAAAAGCCGGGGCAGCCTGTTTTTGGCCTCACCGACCCGCCATGTTAGAATGGGT
>CAYTAY010000121.1:0-9842 GCA_964435845.1 uncultured Azoarcus sp. | reverse complement strand
AGCGTTGGCCTTGAACGGCTGGACTTGGGTGTTGATCAGGTTGCTCATACAGTTGCTCCTTGAGGTTTCGGTTGAACAAACGTGAAAAATCGTTTGATGCAGTGCATCATACTGAGCCGCCTCTTATTGGTGAAATGAATTTGAAGAATCGATACGATAAAAAAATGCTATGCCGTGGTTTTTGATGCGGCAAGGCAAAAAACCGCGGCATTGATGCCGTGCAGGCGGGCACTTGTTCAACCGGTTCGCGGGTCTCGCTCGCGTAAGTCGCGAAGCACCAAGCGCTGGCGCAATTACGGCGAGGTGGTTGCCATGATCAGGACCTGGGTCGACTCCCCGCCCGATGCGCTGGCGCGCCGCCAGTTGCACGACCACGCAGCGGCCATGCTGGCTGCCGCCCGCTGATCACAGTTCCGAGTCGAACTCGAACACGCCGGTGATCTGTTCGAACACCATGCGCAGGCGCCAGCGACCTTCCGAGGGCAACTCGGCGCTGGCGATGTAGCTGCCCGGCCCGGTGAGTTGATGGGCCAGGCGTATCGGAGGCACATCCTCGCGCTCGATCTTGTCGAGTTCGAGGTAGAAGTCCAGCGACCGCGGTGCCGGCTGAGCGGTGGGCCCGACGAGATCGAACCCAAAGTGCGCCCGACGCTCGGCATCGATGACCATGCGACCGCGAACTTCCCAGATGTTGGCGGTGCCATGGAAGATCAGACCACCCCGTTCGGCGCCCGGGCTGGCGGCGATCGGGCCTACCGCGTTGAGGCGCGCCTCGTCCTGCACGAAGAAGACCATGGTCACAAAGGCGCCGACGAGCAGGAAGAACGCCCCTGCGAGGAGGAGTGCAATCCATCGCACCTGGCTGACGGCGCCGCTCGATGAAGGATTTTTCGGTGAGGTCGCTTTGTTGTCGGTCGGGCTGGTCATGGAGTCGAATCGGTCGTGGTTTGGTTGGCCGCTTGGGGAGCGGAAGGCAGACTAAGTTACCATTGAGCGGCCCCGTGAGGCAAAAGCGGGAGACCACCAGCCAGGAGCGGCGGATCATGGACGAAGGCACGGCAAGGGTTAAGGCGCTGATTGCATGTCGCGGGTTTCCGCACCCGGCCGGCGACGTGCAGTGCATCGAGACCCACATCTCATGGGTGGTGCTCGCCGGCGACTATGCCTACAAATTCAAGAAACCGCTCGACCTGGGTTTTCTCGACTATTCCACGCTCGCATTGCGCAAACAGGCCTGCGAGGACGAATTGCGGCTCAACCGTCGTACCGCACCGGAAATCTATCTCGACGTAGTCGCCTTGCGGGGCAGTGCCGCAGCGCCCAGCATCGAGGGCGAAGGGGCGGTGCTGGACTACGCGGTGCGCATGCGCCGCTTCGGCCAGGGCCAGGTCTTCGACGCGCTGCTCGCCAGCGATGCACTGACTCCTGCGCTGATCGATGCCGTCGGAGTGGGTGTCGCCGCGCTTCACGCGTGCGCAGCGGTCGCCCCGGCTGAGGGTGGGTTCGGCACGCCGCAGGCGGTGCATGCTCCGGCGTTGCAGAACATCGCACAGATCCGCGACTGCATCGCCGATCCCGCGATTCATGCCCGCCTCGCCGGGCTGGAGCAGTGGGGAGCGGCTGCTTTCCGGCGACTTCACGATATCTTCGCGTCGAGGCTGGCCGGGGGGTGGGTGCGCGAATGCCACGGCGACCTGCATCTGGGCAATATCGTGGCCGTGGGTGGGCGGGCGCGCCTGTTCGACGCCATCGAGTTCAACCCACGGCTGCGGTGGACCGACGTGATCGCCGATGCGGCTTTTCTCGTCATGGACTTGCTTGCCCACAGGCGCGAGGATCTGGCCGGGCGCTTCCTCGATGTCTGGCTGCAGGAACTCGGTGATTACCAGGGGCTGACGGTGTTGCGCTACTACCTCGTCTATCGTGCGATGGTGCGCGCCAAGATTGCCGCGATTCGGCTCGGGCAGACGGGACCGCAAGCCGCGGATCGCGACGCGTTCATGCGCTATCTGGCACTCGCCGAGCGCCTCGCAATGCCGGCACGGCCCGCGTTGCTGGTGGGGTGCGGGGTCTCTGGAAGTGGCAAGAGCGTGAGCTCGCAGACGCTCGTCGAGAGCGCCGGCTTCATCCGCCTGCGCTCGGACGTCGAGCGCAAGCGGCTCTTCGGGCTCGGCCCGCAGGCAGCGAGTGGGTCGTCGCTGGAGGGTGGAATCTACACCGCCGAGGCCAGCGCGCGGACCTATTCGCGATTGCTGGCGCTCGCTGGCGATGTTCTGGAGGCCGGCCATCCGGTGTTCGTGGATGCGACTTTTTGTCGGCGCGAACAGCGCGAATCCTTCACGCGACTTGCGACAGGGCTTGGCATACCCTGTCTGATCGTGTGGTTCGATGCGCCGCCGGAACTGCTCAGGCAACGGGTCGTGGCCCGCTTGCAGGCTGGCGCTGACGCGTCGGAGGCTGACCTTGGCGTGCTGGACGCCCAACTCGCGGCCTTCGAGCCGCCTGATGCCGTGTCCGAGGAAGTGCCGGTTCTGAAGCTCGATACCTCGATATCCGAGGCGCCCCGCACCCTGTACGAAGGTGTGGTGCGATGGTTGGCCGGCACGGCAACTGCGGACACTGGCGTGGCATTGCATGTGAACACACCGAATCCGGACGGCGCATGAATCCATCCACCCTCATCGGCATGGTGGCGGGCATTGCGATGCTTGCCATCGTGCTCGTCTTCGCGGCCGAAGATCCAGCCGCCTTCCTGAATCTGCCGGGGCTGGCGATCGTGCTTGGCGGCACGCTTGCGGCGACTTTCATAAGCTACCCGTTGAGAGAGGTCGTGCGGGTATTCGGTCTGTTCCGAACGGTGCTGCGTAACGAGCGCCTTTACACTCAGCGCGATATCGGGGAGCTGATCCAGATATCGCGTCTGTGGATGCAGGGTGACGTGCGTGCGGTGGAGCAGGCGCTCAAGCGGGTGGGCAGCCCTTTTTTGCGCACTGGCGTGCAACTCGTCATCGATCTCACGCCGGAGGAGGATATCCTCGATCTGCTGCAGTGGCGCATCTCACGGCTGCGTGCACGCGAACATGCGGAGGCGCAGTTGTTCCGGGTCATGGCCGCATTCGCGCCGGCCTTCGGCATGATCGGCACCCTGGTCGGCCTGATCAACTTGATGTTCGTGCTCGAGGACGGCGACCTCGCGGTGATCGGACCGCACATGGCGATTGCGCTGATGACCACCTTCTACGGCATCCTGCTGGCCAACCTGATCTTCAAGCCGGTGGCGGTCAAGCTCGAGCGGCGCACCGAGCAGCGGGTCGTGCTGATGAACATGATTCTGCAGGGCATCTCGATGATGTGCGAAAAGCGCAGCCCGGCGCTGATGCGCGAGACCTTGCGCTCGTTCATGGCGCATTTCGAGGACGAGATCGACGACACCGGCGCCACCAAACCCGGCCTTAAGCGCCCGGCAACCGGCGGAGCGCCCCGCCGTGGCTGAACAGGCCGAGCCGACACTCGCCGTGCGTGGCGGTCGCTACGCGCAATGGCATGTCGATCCGCCGGCTGACCGCGACGAGGACAGCTGGCTGCTGGTCTATCTCGACGTGATGACGCTATTGCTGGTGATGCTGGTTGTGCTGCTTGCCTTTTCGAATCGCGACATCGGCGTCTGGTTGCCCGACCCTCACCCCGCGCCAGAACCGGCGCAGGCGCATGTGCTGGAGGGGCTGCCGGGCTTGCTGGAAGGTCTGCCGGCGCCGGAGACCGCGCCAGAGCCGGTGGCCGAGGCGCCGCCAGTGATCGAGGAGGAGGTGCCTGACCCGCTCGCCGGCCTGGCGCTGGACGGTCTGGGCGAAGACATCCAGGTGTTGGTGACCGAGAGCACGGTGAGCTTTCGCATCAGCAACGAAATTCTCTTTCCCTCCGGGCAGGCGGATCTGAGCCCGCGCGGCACCGAGGTGATCGATCGCCTTGCGACTCTCTTGCGAGACGGCTATCACCGTATTGCGGTAGAGGGGCACACTGATGACGTGCCGATCCAGACCGCACGCTTTCCATCCAACTGGGAGCTGTCCACTGGTCGTGCGACCAGCGTGGTTCGCCGGCTGGAGGCGGGTGGCGTGGCATCGGTGCGGCTGCGTGCGACCGGTTATGCCGACACCCGGCCTCTTGCGGACAACGCCACTGCCGACGGGCGGGCGATCAACCGGCGGGTTGAGCTGACGATGGAGGCCTTGGAATGAGCAAGGAGCGCCTGCTGCGGATTTTCGACACCTTAGACCAGATCGGCCAAGGTTGTTATGAGGCGCGCTCAGGTGTCGACGGGGGCGATGAGATCGGTCGAATCGGCGCTGCCCTCGACGCCATGCTGCCCAGGCTGCAATCACACAATGAAGGGCATCAGCGGCTTGCCGAGCTGGTCGCCGGCTCCCCGGTCGTGGCCTTCGAGTGGCGCAATGAGCCGCGCTGGCCAGTCGCTTACGTCAGCAATTCGGTCGCATGCTGGGGGTATGCCTGCGAGGATTTTCTCTCCGGAAGACTCGATTTCGCCGAGTTGATTCATCCGGAGGACGTCGAGCGCGTGAAGGCTGAGGTGGCGGGCCACTTTGCGACGGGTATCGATGACTATCGCCAGATCTACCGCCTGCGAAAGTCCGACGGCCACTGGATCTGGGTGGATGATCGCACTTGGCTGCGCCGCGGCGACGATGGCACCGTGACCCACATCTACGGCGTCGTGCTCGACATTACCGACCAGCATCGGGTCGCTGAAGCGCTTCGCGACGCCAAAGCCGAGCTCGAGGCCCGGGTTGCGGCGCGCACTGCCGAGCTGGAGGCGGTCAATCGAGAGTTCGAAGCTTTTTCCTGCTCGGTGTCGCACGACCTCAAGGCGCCACTTCGCGGCATCGATGGCTACGCCCATATCTTGCTCGAGGATTACGCCGACCGTCTCGATGACGAAGGGCGGCGCTTGCTTGGCAATGTCTGTCGCGGTGTCGAACAGATGCGCCGGCTGATCGGCGACATGCTCGCCTACTCGCGCCTCGAGCGTCAGACTCTGGTGCCGCTTGCGGTCGAGCTTCAGCCCCTGGTCGAAGAGGTGGTCAGCGCGATCGACGAGGGCGGCTTGCTTGAGTCGGCTGAGCTGTCGATCGACATGGGCAGGCTCGCAGTGTGCGCCGACCGCAACGGCCTGGCGATGGTCCTGCGTAACCTGCTCGGCAATGCACTGAAGTTTCATGCGCCGGGCCGGGTGCCGGTGGTAAGGATTTCGGCGCGTCGAGAAGGCACGCTGGTGTGTGTTGACGTCAGCGACCAGGGTATCGGATTCGACATGAAATACCACGACCGCATCTTCGACATCTTTCAGCGCCTGCATCGGGCGGAAGACTATCCGGGCACCGGTGTCGGGCTCGCCCTGGTCAAGCGCGCGGTTCTGCGCATGGGCGGGCGGGTATTCGCTCGCAGCGCGCCGGGCGAGGGCGCATGCTTCAGCATCGAGTTGCCCGCACCTTGAGGGTGCTGCATTTTGGGCTAAACTCCGCGACTCGCATTCTACCCGGGTCTGGCAATTGAATACCTCCGTCGCCCCTCTTGACAATAGCTGGCAGCTGTCGCTGCGTCTTTGCGATGTCGAGGCCCTTGGGCAGGTGTTTACCCCGGATGCGGTAGTGTCGGCGATGCTCGCACTGCGGCGCAACCGCGGGCGGGTGCTGGAGCCGGCATGTGGTGATGGCGCGTTTCTGCGCCGCTTGCCGGGCGCGGTGGGTATCGAACTTGATGGCGCCCACTGCCCGCCCGGTGCGCTCAACATGGATTTCTTCGCCTATCCGGATGCGGAACGCTTCGAGACCATCATCGGCAATCCGCCCTATGTGCGTTTCCAGGATATCCCTACGGCCACGCGCAAGCGGCTCGATTCGAAGCACTTCGATGGGCGCTCGAATCTTTACCTGTTCTTCATCGAAAAGTGCCTGCGCCACCTCACCCCCGGTGGCGAGCTCATCTTCATCACTCCGCGTGATTTTCTCAAGGCCACCTCCGCAGTCAGGCTCAATCGGTTGATGTTCGAGCAGGGCTCGATCACGGATGCGATCGAGCTCGGTGACGCCCGGGTGTTCGATGATGCGGTACCCAATTGCCTGATCTGGCGTTTCGAGAAAGGGTGTGCCGACCGCAGCCTGCGCTACGCCGAGATCGGTTCGGGTGACCGGGTCGCCGAGTCGCTGGCCGACCCATCGTGGCAGGCCCGCAGCCTCGCCGAATCCGCTGGCCACCTGATGTTCGTGCGAGGCGACTATCCGCTGCGGCTGTCGGACACAGCCTTCGTCAAGGTCGGTGCGGTCTCGGGGGCGGACGAGATATACGCAGACGCGCTGCAGGGCAACCGCGATTTCGTGTGTTCCTCCACGGCCCGCAGCGGGCAGACGCGACGCATGATCTGGTGCGAGCGCGGCTGCCCGCCGCCGGCGGCGCTGCTGCCGCATCGTGCCCGCCTGATCGGCCGTCGCATTCGGCCCTTCGACGAGAGCAACTGGTGGCAATGGGGGCGCGGCTATTATCAAAGCGACAGGCCGCGGGTGTACGTCAACGGCAAGACCCGCGCCGAGAGGCCGTTTTTCACCCATCCCTGCATGCACTACGATGGTGCAGTACTGGCGATCTTTCCGCATAATGCGCGCACCGACGTGGTGGCGTTTGCAGCGGCGCTGAATGCGATCGACTGGTCCGAGCTGGGTTTCGTGTGTGACGGGCGCCACCTCTTCACCCAGCGCAGCCTCGAAAATGCCCCGCTGCCAGCCAGCTTTCAGCGATTTCTCCGGCCTTGATCGGGTAGTGTAAGATTGGCGCAAAACGTATGGCCGCGGCACCATTGACCGCGGCCTTTCTACTGAGACGGCAACCATGGTTCCTCATCTGACCACCGCACTGACCGGGCCCCTGCTCGAACTCGAAGAACGGTTCCTGGATCACGCGGCCGAAATCGAACAATGGATGCGCACGCAGTGGCTCGACCGCATGCCGCCCTTCTATGGCTCGACCGACCTGCGCAACTCCGGCTTCAAGCTCGCGCCGGTGGATCTGAATCTCTTCCCCGGCGGCTTCAACAACCTTGACGAACCGTTCATGCCGCTGTGTGTGCAGGCTGCCCAGGCGGCGGTGGAGCGCATCTGCCCCGAGGCGTGCAACCTGCTGATGATTCCGGAGAATCATACCCGCAACCAGTTCTACCTGCAGAACGTCGCTCAGCTCGTGCGCATCCTGCAGCATTCCGGTCTAAACGTGCGTGTCGGCAGCCTGCTGCCCGAAATAATGCAGCCGACCACGATCGAGCTGACCAACGGTGCGACGGTCACGCTCGAGCCGCTGGAGCGCCGTGGTGGCCGGCTTGGTCTGGCAGGCTTCGATCCCTGCGCCATCCTGCTCAACAACGACCTGTCTGCAGGCGTGCCGCCTCAGCTCGCGGACCTGCACGAACAGTGGGTGATCCCGCCGCTGCATGCCGGCTGGCACTCGCGCCGCAAGTCGCGCCATGCCGAGGCCTACGACCGGGTCGCGCGCGAGTTTGCCGAGGCCATCGACATCGACCCCTGGCGCATCAATCCGGCTTTCGGTGTCTGCGGCCAGATCAACTTCCAGGAGCGCACCGGCGAGGAGTGCCTGGCCCATCAGGTTGACACGCTGCTCACCGAGATCCGCGCCAAGTACAAGGAGTACGGGGTCGATGAGACCCCGTTCGTGGTCGTCAAGGCCGACGCTGGCACCTACGGCATGGGCGTCATGACGGTCAAGGACGCGTCCGAGGTCGTCGGCCTCAACCGGCGCCAGCGCAACAAGATGGCGGTGGTCAAGGAGGGCCTGCAGGTCCACGAGGTCATCATCCAGGAAGGCGTGCACACCTTCGAGACCATCGAGGGCGCGGTCGCCGAGCCGGTGGTGTACATGATAGATCGCTACGTCGTCGGGGGCTTTTACCGGGTGCACACCGAGCGCGGGCGCGACGAGAATCTCAACGCGCCGGGCATGCGTTTTCGCCCGCTCGCCTTCGATACCTATTGCAGCCTGCCGGATGCCGAGCAGGGCCCCGATGCGCCGCCCAATCGTTTCTACGCCTACGGGGTGGTGGCCCGCCTCGCCTTGCTTGCGGCCTCGGTCGAAATCGAGGAGTCCGAACCAGTTGAGCTGGAAACGGCTGCCTGATCTATGGTGGCACGTTCCTTCGCTTTCATCCTGGACCCCCTCCAGGCGCTCAAGCCCTACAAGGATTCGAGCGTCGCAATGATGCGCGAGGCCGCGCGTCGAGGGCACCGCATTCATGCCATCGGTCGCGAGGCACTCGCCTGGCGGCACAGCGGTGTGCACGCAAGTGCGCGGCCGCTGCGGGTGCGCGATACAGACGACCGCTGGTACGAGGCCGGCACTCCGCAAACCCTGCCGCTCACCGCTTTTGACGCAGTGATCATGCGCCAGGATCCGCCCTTCGACTTCGAGTACGTGACCGCGACCTGGCTGCTGGAGCGTGCGAAGGCAGGGGGCGCCCGGGTTTTCAACGACCCCCGCGCGATTCGCGACCACTCGGAGAAGCTCGCGATCGCCGAATTTGCGCAGTTCACCGCGCCGACGCTGGTGGCCCGTGATCCGGCCGAGGTGCAGGCTTTCATCGACGCGTTCTCCGACGTGGTGCTCAAGCCGCTCGACGGCATGGGCGGTAGCCAGATCTTCCGGGTGCGCGCGGACGATCCCAACCGCAACGTGATCATCGAGACGCTGTCGCACGAGGGCGCGCGCACCATCATGGCCCAGCGCTATCTGCCTGAGATCGTCGACGGCGACAAGCGGGTGTTGATCATCGGCGGCGACGTCGTGCCCTATTCGCTGGCACGGATCCCCAAGGCCGGCGAGACCCGGGGCAACCTGGCGGCGGGCGGGCGCGGAGTGGCGATGCCGCTGACCGAGCGCGAGCGCGAGATCGCCGAGACCCTGGCGCCGGTCCTGTGGGCGCGCGGCCTGCTGGTGGTCGGGCTGGACGTCATCGGCGGCCACCTCACCGAGATCAACGTCACCAGCCCGACCTGCTTCGTCGAGATCGGCGCGCAGACTGGCTACTCGGTGGCGGCGCTGTTCGTCGACAAGCTCGAACAGGCCTGCGCATGAGGCGAATTGAGCAACAGTTTCGCGGGCTGGTGCTCGCGCTGACGGTGCTCGTGCTCTCGGCGTGCGCCCAGCCGCAGCTCTTTCATCAGGAGGCCTATGTTTTCGGCACCCGGGTGGATCTTACGATCTACGGCAAGTCGCTGGACAAGGCGTCGGAGGCCATGGGCGAGGTGCTGCGCGAGTTCGACCGGCTGCATCATGCCTTTCATGCTTGGAAGCCTTCCGAGCTGACCGCGCTCAACGAGGCGATCGCGCGTGGCGAACCGCATGTGGTGTCGGATGAACTCGCCGAGTTGCTGCGTGACGTACAGCGTATCGCGGCCGACGGTGATCACCTTTTCGATCCGGCGCTGGGGCGTCTTATCGCGTTGTGGGGTTTCCACGCCGATGAATTCGAACCGGTGCAACCCGACCCGGCCGAGATCGCGCGCATTCTCGAGGCCCGTCCGAGCATGGCCGACCTGCTCATCGACGGCAATCGCGTGACCAGCGCCAACCCCATGGTGCAGATCGACCTCGGGGGCTACGCCAAGGGCTATGCGCTCGACCGCGCGGTGTCGATTCTGCGCGCGCGCGGCATCAACGACGCGCTGGTGAATATCGGTGGCAACGTCATGGCGCTCGGCTCAAAGGGGGACACGCCGTGGCGGCTCGGCATCCAGCATCCGCGCGAGCCGCGTCCGCTGGCCACC
>CAYTAY010000120.1:0-9858 GCA_964435845.1 uncultured Azoarcus sp. | reverse complement strand
ACGGCAGGGGTCACTGGTTCGATCCCAGTACCGCCCACCACACATGAAACCCCGCGGCACGCGCTACGGGGTTTTTTGTTTCTGTGGCTGGCTTGCACCCTCGTCGCCACCTTAAAAGGCTACTTTTCAGATGCCCGAGAACGTCCGTACCCGTTTCGCTCCAAGCCCGACAGGCTATTTACATATTGGCGGTGCCCGCACCGCGCTATTCTGCTGGGCTTACGCCCGGCGGCACGGTGGCCGCTTCATTCTGCGAGTCGAGGATACCGATGTCGAGCGTTCGACCCCCGAGGCGGTGCAGGCGATTCTCGATGGCCTAGCCTGGCTGGGACTCGATGCCGACGAGGGACCATTTTACCAGATGCAGAGAATGGCACGCTACAAGGCGGTGATCGCCGACATGCTGGCGGCCGGTAGCGCGTATTACTGCTATGCGACGACCGAAGAGCTTGATCGCATGCGGGAAGAGCAGCGTGCGCGGGGAGACAAACCCCGTTACGACGGGCGCTGGCGCCCGGAAGAGGGCAGGGTGTTGCCGACGCCGCCGGCGGGCGCCAGGCCGGTCGTTCGCTTTCGCAATCCACTCGACGGTGTGGTGGCATGGGACGATTTGGTCAAGGGACGGATCGAGATCGCCAACAAGGAACTCGACGATCTGGTCATTGCCCGCGCGGACGGTACCCCGACATACAACTTCTGCGTTGTCGTCGATGATCTGGACATGGCGATCACCCACGTGATTCGTGGTGATGACCATGTAAATAACACTCCGCGCCAGATCAACATCATGAGGGCACTTGGGGCGCAGGTGCCACTGTTTGCCCACCTTTCCATGATTCTCGGTGACGACGGCACCAAACTCTCCAAACGCCATGGCGCGGTGAGTGTGATGCAGTATCACGAGGACGGCTATCTGGCGGATGCAGTCATCAACTATCTAGCGCGCCTGGGCTGGAGCCACGGTGACGACGAAATTTTTTCGCGCGAGCAGTTCGTGCAGTGGTTCGACCTTGACCACATCACAGCCTCGGCCGCCCAGTTCAACACCGAGAAGCTCAACTGGCTCAACAGCCAGTACATTCGGCAGTCCAGTGACGCCGCGCTAGCCGCCGATGTTGCCAACCGCTTGGCACGCAGGGGTGTCGATCCGGAGAGCGGACCGTCGCTGGAGGCGGTGATTGCGCTTTACAAGGACAGGGTGGGCAACCTCAACGAGCTTGCGGATCTCGCCGAACTGTTTCTGGTCGACATCCATGTCCCGGCTGCAATGCTCGAACAGCATCTGACCGAGCGCGCGCGCGCTGCGCTGCGCGATCTGAAAAGTCGTCTGGAAGGCGCGGATTGGAACAAGGCGGCGCTGAGTGAGGCGATCAAACAGTCGATGGCCGAACTCGGCATGAAAATGCCTCAGGTAGCGATTCCGTTGCGGGTCGCAGTCCTCGGAGTGCCCCAGACCCCGTCGATCGACGCGGTGCTCGAGGTGCTTGGTCGCGATCGTGTCCTGACGCGCTTGTCGCGCTATCTGTGACAGGCAGCGCGCGGACGGGGCGAAGGCGGCGGATTGACCGCCGCCGCCAAGTCAGCGCTGATGCTTGAACTTCGCCGGGCGCAGCACGCCGACGTCAGCCACATAAGAGACGATCGCATAGTGACGGTAGTAGGTCTTCGCGACGTGCTGCAGGATCGCAAGCGAGGTTTCCTCGTCGCAAAGAATCTCCATGCGGATGCTGCGGTCCGCCCCCCACAGCGCGCTGCGCGCACCGTGGCGACCCTGGCCACGAACGTCCGAGACTGTATAACCGTGAGCGCCGAGTTGCATCACTTCGTCCGCGAGCGACTGTTCGATCGCCGCCTCGGAGATGATCACCACGAGCTTGCAGGGCTTGGGGACAGGGGCTTCAGCTTCCATGGGCGAATCTCACGATCATGTCGTAAAGGGGGATACCGAGGAGAATGTTGAACGGAAAGGTAATGACGAGCGCCGCCGTAATCGACAGGCCGGGGTTTGCCTCCGGTATCGCGATACGCATTGCGGCCGGTGCGGCGATGTAGGACGCACTTGCCAACAACGTAGCAAGCAGTAGCGTGCCACCCTGGGAGAGTCCGATCAGCAGCCCGGCCACGGTTCCGATGAGCGCCGAAACGATTGGCATGACTACCGCGAAAACCACAAGGAACGCACCACTGGTGCGCAGCGCCGAAGCTTGACTCGCCGCCACCAGGCCCATCTCCAGCAGGAACAGGCACAATACACCTTTGAACAGATCGAAGAACAGGGGTTCTAGAGGCTCGAGGCCGCCAGGGCCTGCGATCCAGCCGATCAGCAGGCCTCCCGCGAGCAAGACCATACTCTTGCCGAGGAAAATCTCGTGGCTGAGCATGCCCCAGCGTACCTTGCGCAGATCGCTACCCAGTTTTGCAAGCAAAATGCCGACCGCGATGCCGGGCATTTCAAGAATCACCACGAACAGCGGCATATAGGCTTCGTAGGCGATCCCCCGGGCGATGAGGTAGTCCACCGTTACGGCGAAGGTGACCACACTCACCGAGCCGTAATGGCCAGCAATCGAGGCTGCGTTGAAGCGATCGAACTTGCCCAGTCTGTGCAGCACGGGAAAGGCGATCAGCGGAATGATGGCGCCGAGCACCAGCACCGACATGGCTTGGGGCAGGATTGCAAGGGCGTCCTGTTTTGCGAGTTCCATGCCGCCCTTGAGGCCGATGGCAAGCAGCAGGTAGATCGATAGGGCTTCGTAGAGCTGCCCGGGAATCTTCAGGTCCGAGCGCGCAAGGCGGACAACGAAACCGAGCACGAAGAAAAGCGGGATAGCGTCCATGCTGGCCTTTGTGAAAGTTGACGATCAACGCCGGGGGTGGGCAGTATGGCCGTCCGCGTACTTCGGGCGCAAAACTCGGCTCAAGTCTCGCCACGAAGCTTCTGTCCGCGGACAGGACGGAGGATGTAGCGGCCGGGATCGATCGCGGCAAGCAGATCACGTTCGATCGGTAGCGGGTCGCCATCGAGGTGGCTGGCGAGGGTCTCGGCGACGATGCCCGCCCACACGAGCCCACGGGCACCGAACCCGGATACCGCATAAAGCCCGGGCTGGCGGGGCAGGTCGGTGAGCGACGTGGGCGGCGAGGCGGAGACTGAGGTCGGTAGCGCGCCGACGATTGGCAGGCGGTCGGGAGAGGCCGGACGAAACCCGACTCGACCCCCGGTTGCGCTGTAGCGCTTCGAGTCGGCAAAGCCAGGCAGGATGAAGTTCAGCTTAGCGAGGTTCTCGGCGTGATCGGTATCCCGCCAGGCGGGGTCCGGGTCGTCCACCGAGAAGGTGGCGCCGGCGCACAGCATGCCGTCCACGGGTGGACTGACATAGCCGAGGCGGCAGACCACGACCTTGGGTGGGGTGCCAACCGGCGCGGAGAAATGAGAGACCTGCCCCCGTGCGCTGCGTACCGGGAGCACGCCGACTTGCGCAAAGTCCAGGATGTCGATGCCATTGGCGAGAATGGCAAGCGGCGCCGATGCGATTGTCGCGCCCTGGGCGTCCCGAGCGTGCCACTCACCCCGCACGCGTTCGATCGCGGCGACCGGATTACCAAATAGGCAACGGATGCTCTCTGGGTGCGCGGCGATGTTGGCCACACACAGGCTGTGCGGCTGGACCCAGCCGCCGCCGGGAAACCACCAGCCGCCGAGTTCGACCGGCCAGCCGGCGATGGCCGAGGCCTCGGCACGCTCGACGAAGCGCAGAAAGGACAGTGGATACGCATGACGCTCGACCACGGCCCGCTGCTTCTGCTCATGCTTCGGGTCGCGAGCCAGGTGAAGCACGCCGCAGGCCTCCCAGCGAACCGGCGTACCCTTGTGTTCCATCTCACGCAACAGCCGGGCAGTAAAAAGGCTGCCGGCGCGGGTCAGCCGCGCGAGTGGATTGTCATCCAGGCTGGGCAGGGGCCGCAGCACGCCCGCATGATTGCCGGAAGCGCCGCGCCCAGGCCCAGGTGCGGAGTCGATGAGATCGATCGTCCAGCCCCGCACCGCGAGACGCTCGGCGATGCTGGTGCCGGCAAGCCCGGCACCGATGACCACGGCGTGTCCAGCGCGGCTGTCGCTTGCCGAAGCGGACGCGATGTTGCCACGATGTCCGCGCAATACCTCACGCTTGCTGCCGCTGCCAGCATGTTTGGCGCAGTTGAAGCCCACCGCTGCCAGGCCACGGCGGACCTCGCCGCTGACCGACCAGGTGGCGAGGCTCGCGCCGTCCGCACCCAGGCGCGCGAGCTCAGCGAATACTCGGTGCGACCACATGCCCGGATTTCTGCCCGGGGCGAATCCGTCCAGAAAAAATGCATCGACCCGGCATTCGAGTTGCTGCAACTGCTCGAAAGCGTCACCGAAGAGCAGGGTCAGAATGACACGCCCGCCGGCGAGGCTCAGACGGTGGAAGCCAGGGGTCAATTCCGGCCACTCTGCACGAAGCTCTGAGGCCTCGGCAGCGAGTTCCGGCCAGGCACGGTGGGCGCGCGCCAGGTCCTCGCGAATGAAGGGATGCTTTTCGACCGATACGAAATGCAGGCGATCGCAGCGCTGCGGGTCCTCGCGCCAAGCCGCCCAGGTGGCGAGAAAATTGAGCCCTAGGCCGAAACCGGTCTCGAGTACGACGAAACGCCTGCGACCGCGCCAGCGTTCGGGTAGACAGTTGCCGGCGAGAAAGACCTCGCGAGCCTGCTGCAGGCCCCCGGCAGCGGTGTGATAGACGTCGCCGTAGGTTGCAGAGAAAGGCGTGCCGTCCTCTCGCATCTGCAGGGATGCCGGTTCGAGCGGCCTGCCAGCCATCACGCTAGCCTGGGAGTGCGCTGTGGGCTCGCCTCCGTGATCACTCCGGCCGCATGTGCGGAAAGAGGATCACGTCGCGAATCGATGCGCAGTCGGTCAGCAGCATGACGAGGCGATCGATGCCGATGCCGCAACCACCGGTCGGGGGCAGCCCATACTCCAGCGCCCGGATATAGTCGGCATCGAAGTACATTGCCTCCTCGTCGCCGGCCTCCTTGGCCTGCACTTGCTCGAGGAAGCGAGCGGCTTGGTCTTCCGGGTCGTTGAGTTCGGAGAAGCCGTTGGCGATCTCCCGGCCGACGATGAACAGTTCGAAGCGCTCGGTGACGTCAGGGTTACTGTCGTTGCGGCGCGCGAGCGGCGACACCTCAGCTGGATAATCGATGATGAATGTCGGCTCCCACAGGTCGGCCTCGGTTGTCTCCTCGAACAACACCAGTTGCAGGGTGCCGAGGCCGGCCGTCGTGGATACCTCGACCTTCATCCGTTCGAGCTTCGCGCGAATCCAGTCGCCGTCGTTGAGTTGCTCTTCCGAGAAGCCGGGATGGTGCTTGCGGATGGCCTCGACCATCGTCAGGCGGGTAAAAGGGCGCGACAGATCGAGCTCGCGACCCTGATAGACGAAAACCTCTGAACCAAGCGCCTCGCGCGCGGAGTGGCGGATCAGGCCTTCGGTGAAGTCCATGAGGGTGCGGTAGTTCGCGTATGCCTCGTAGAACTCCATCATCGTGAATTCAGGGTTGTGCCGCGGGCTGAGGCCCTCATTACGGAAATTGCGATTGACCTCGAAGACCTTCTCGAAGCCGCCGACCACAAGCCGCTTGAGATAGAGCTCGGGTGCGATGCGGAGGAAAAGCTCCATGTCGAGCGCGTTGTGGTGGGTTACGAATGGCTTGGCCGCAGCCCCACCCGGGATGGGGTGCATCATCGGCGTTTCCACCTCTAGAAAACCATGCTTCATCATGTAGTTGCGGATCGACTGCACCATGCGGCTGCGTGCCACGAAGGTGAAGCGCGTTTGCTCGTTCATGATCAGGTCGACATAGCGCTGCCGGTACTTGAGTTCGACGTCGGTCAGGCCATGAAACTTGTCCGGAAGCGGACGCAGGCTCTTCGTGAGCAAGCGGATTTCATTGGTCTTGATCGTGAGTTCGCCGGTCTTGGTCTTGAAGAGGGTGCCAACCGCACCGATGATATCGCCAATATCCCAGCGCTTGAACTCGGCGTAGGTGTCCTCACCAATGGCGTCGCGCGTCACGTAAAGCTGGATGCGACCCGACAGATCCTGAATGGTGATGAAGCTCGCCTTGCCCATGACCCGCTTGAGCATGACCCGGCCAGCGACGCGGACCTCGACGGGCATCGACTCCAGTGTTTCGGCGTCCTTGTCACCATAGTGTTCGTCCAGCTTTCCGGCCGTGTTCTCGCGCAGGAAGTCGTTTGGGAAAGCCGCGCCGCTTGCCCGCCAGACGGCGAGCTTCTCGCGCCGCTCGGCGATGATGTGGTTTTCATCCTGTTGCGGCGTGTGGCTGGTTTCGTCGGTCATGGTGTCCTGAGCTGCTCGTAGTGATGAGATTGACGCCTCGGGGGCGCAAGCTCGCGATTTTCGCATGTCCCCGCAAGGCGGGCAAACACAGGGGATACAATCGTTACGCATCGTCGATACGGTCGATAAGCGCTCAAGTTGAAGCAGCGTCGTCCGATAAACCTTCAACTAACGTGAAATGGGGACACCGATGAACGGCTTCTGGGCGTTCTACGAATGGGTAGAAAAAACCTTCTGGAACACGCTGACCAAGAAGGTCGCCAGCATATTTTTTCTTCTTGTCATCAACCTCGCCTATGTTGTTGTTTACTACCTGCGGCAGGCGGAGGTCAATGCCTTGCTGGCGGCGTCCGAGGTTTCACCCGCCTTGCGTGAGCAGGTGGCCCAGTCGCTGAACGGTGGCTTGTACCTCATGATCGTGCTGTCGGTCCTGGGGCTCATCGGTTCGATCACACTGGTGTTCTACCTGCGCCATCTCATCGTCCACCCGGTACGCCGAATCATTTCAGTGTTCGACGAGTTGGCCGATGGTGACGGCGATTTCTCCCGTGACCTGCCGATGAACACCCATGACGAACTGCGTGAGCTCGCCGCCAGTTACAACCACTTCGCCGCGAAGATGCGTCAGGTCATCGGAGATGTGCGCAGCATGAGCGTCCGCGTTGCGACCGAAGCGGCACATGTCAAGGTCAGGATCGAGGGTGCCGCGAGCGACGCAAGCGCCCAAGGCATGCTGACCGATACTGTGTTCAACGCCAGCAGTGAATCCACCACCGCGATCGAAAACGTGTCGAGCAGCACGCAGATGATCTCCGGTTCGACCAGTACGAATCTGGAGATTGCGAGAAACTCACTGGACGGGATGCGCGACATCGCGAGCAAGATCAACACGGTCAGCGAACAGCTACTGCGTTTCAACAATACCGTCGACGAATTGTCTACCCGCTCGGAAAGCGTCAGGGCGATTGCAGCGCTGATCCGCGATGTGGCCGATCAAACCAATCTGCTCGCGCTCAACGCTGCAATCGAAGCGGCCCGTGCGGGTGAAGCCGGACGTGGTTTCGCGGTGGTGGCCAACGAAGTGCGCAAGCTCGCCGAACGGGTGAACAAGGCGACCGAGGAAATCAACGGCAACATCAACGGTATGATCGAGCTGGTCACGCATACCCGGTCCGAGAACGAGGTCATCAACGTCAACGTGAAGCAGACCAAGGAAGTCGTCGAGCGCTCCGCGAAGCAGTTCGGCGATATGGTATCGGACTTCGAGCACAACGGCGAACAGTTGCTTCAGATTGCCTCGGCGATGGAGGAGTTGTCGGCCACCAACGGCCAGGTTCATGACAATGTGGTCAAGATATACGACCTTTCTCGCAAGGTGTCCACCGACATGCGCGACTCGGAACGCCGGGCTGGCGATTTGTCAAAAGCCACCGAAGCCATCCAGGAGTTGGTGTCGCGGTTCAGGATCGGTCATAGTGCCTTTGACCACGCAGTCGCTCAGGCTCGAATTTTCCGAGACCGCATTCAGGCGCAACTGGATGACATCGTGCGCGGCGGAACCGATGTCTTCGATCGCAACTACCAGCCGATTGCGGGCACCAATCCACCGAAGTTCAAGGTCGCCTGGGGGGACGCCTTCGGTCGTCAGTGCCAGCAGATTCTGGAGGAAAGCCTCGCCGCAATTCCAAGCAGCGCGTTCACCGTCGCCGTGAACACCGATGGCTACCTGTCGGCACACAACCTCAAGTTCTCCAAACCCCTGACCGGTGATCCAGAAAAAGATCTCGTCGGGAACCGGACCTGTCGCAAATTCGAGCGTCCTCCGGAGTTGCGGGCGGCGCGCAACACGCAGCCGATGCTGCTGCAAACCTATGTGCGCGATACCGGTGAGATCCTGTGCGACCTCGCCATGCCGATCATGGTTCGCGGTCGCCACTGGGGCAATGTCCGGGTCGGCTTGCCCGCGGAAGCGCTGGTCGAGAAAGCCACGGCAGCTTCCTGATACCCGCGGTTCGGGTGGCGCCGTGATGAGGGCGCGCGCTGCGCACGAGTGCATCGCTGCCACCGGACGCACCAGTACGGCGCACGGGGCTGCGCCTCGGAGCGTCCGGATGAGCCGCTGACGGCCCCCGCGTGGGTGTACGACCTGCATTGCCTGGCGTTCCTGCCGGCGGTCGATTTACGCAATAGAAACAGAACTCTGGCTGCGCAAGCAGGTGGCCATGATCGCTTGTGGTCTGGTTGCGTCGTGTTTCACCCTAGAAACCTCAGTTGATCGCTCTCCATGACCTTGAATGCCTTGCAGAGCTTGGGATGCGCACCTTCGACGACGGTCGCCCGCTGGGTGAATCCGCTACGTGCCCGATTGCACGCCTGGCGCGCAGCCTGGTTGCGTTGCTCCTCCTTGCAGGGAGCGACGGCTTCGACAGCAGTCAGGCAAACCGGAGGCCATTGGCCCCGGTTTGTTTGGTTTCTGCTCAGACGTTCAGCTTGCGTCGCATGGCACCCAGACCCAGCAACGCCAGCGAAGCGGGCTCAGGCAGGTTGTTCAGCGCGCCAATCGTACTAATCTCAACCACGCCCTGACGTGTCACAAATACCGCAGCGCCGGACCGGTTCAACGACTCGGTGAATGACCCGGTTCCCGCGCAGCCCGGATTAAGACCTTCCATGCACCACCAGTTTATGCCGCTACCAATGCTCGGATTCTGGAACAGTGCAACGCCGGTGCCGCCGGTAGAATCGAACAACAATTGAGTCGATCTGGTACACCAGGCGATAGCTTTCGTGCAGGATCAACTCGCGGGTCCCGGGAATCTTTCCCGGCTTGCCCAGCATGGGGTGCTGGATCAACCCGGCGGCCGCGTCGCTGAAAATCTCAGCGGCATGGTGGACGGCAGCGCGGAAGATCAGTGGCTGTTGGCACCGGCCGAACGCGAGCTGGTGATGGCCAAGAGCCGGGCGAACCGGCTGGGCTTTGCCATCCTGCTGACCTTCTTCCGCGAGCGCGGCTGATTTCCGCGCGATGAAACCGAAG
Source organism: uncultured Azoarcus sp. (assembly GCA_964435845.1). GTDB lineage: Bacteria > Pseudomonadota > Gammaproteobacteria > Burkholderiales > Rhodocyclaceae > Azoarcus_F. Next base: position 432 of record CAYTAY010000120.1, on the reverse strand, counting down.
TCGAGGCGCAGGGCGTTGTCGCGCTTGCCAAACAACTCGACGCGCCGGCCCTTTTGCTGACGCTGCGCGGCAACCCCGGTCGCCCCAGCCTTGCCGTCCGCGTGACAATCGAACGGCTTTAGCCTCGCAGGCTGGCGGACGTAACCCAGTGCCGAGCAATGGAGCTGAACACGCGGCGAGACGGGTAAACCCGAATATGGGCTATCCCTAAGTGTCACTGACTGCTGTTCGGCGTTATCGTCCAGACGCAACTTGTTTGTAGGCCTGTGATTTCCGGCCAATGCCCTGAAGTGTGTCCTCGATTTCCGCAGTGTGCTTTTTGAAGCGCGCGGAGAGTTGGCGGTGAGCCGTCGCCATCGAAGGATGCTCATCTCACTCATCGAAGGAGTTTCGACACATGAGCAACAAAGTGAAGGTAGTGGTTGCAGGCAT
>CAYTAY010000119.1:7647-9893 GCA_964435845.1 uncultured Azoarcus sp. | reverse complement strand
CGCAGGAGATCGTCGGCCGCGCGATGGCCACCGGCCGCTTCATCTTCGTCGATGGTGATCTGAAGATCGACCGCCCGCAGGCCGAGATCATGGTCGACCGCGAGAAGGCCGCGCTGATGGGTGTGGACATGCAGACCCTGTCGGCCGACATCTCGACCCTGCTCGCAGGCGCCACCGCCGGCCGCTTCTCGATGGAAAACCGCTCCTACCGCGTGATTCCGCAGCTCCAGCGTGAGGCGCGCCTGGTGCCGGAGCAAATGGAAGATCTCTATACCCGCAACCGCGACGGCGAACTGGTGTCGCTGGCAACCCTGGTCAGCATCGAGGACCGGGTGCAGCCGCAGCAGCTCAAGCGTTTCCAGCAGCTCAACAGCGTGACCCTGTCCGGCGTGCCGCGCCCGGGCGTGCCCCTGGGCGAGGCGCTCGGCATTCTCGAAGGCATCGCCGACGAAGTGCTGCCGCCGGGCTACAGCGTCGACTACTCGGGCCAGTCGCGCCAGTTCAAGAGCGAGGGCCAGCAGCTCATCCTGACCTTCTTCTTTGCGCTGATCGTGATCTACCTGGTGCTCGCCGCCCAGTTCGAGTCCTTCCGCGACGCGGGCGTCATCATGATGACGGTGCCGATGTCGATCGCCGGCGCGCTGATTTTCATCAGCCTGGGCTTCGCGACGCTCAACATCTACACCCAGGTGGGCCTGGTCACGCTGGTCGGCCTGATCGCCAAGCACGGCATCCTCATCGTCGAGTTCGCCAACCAACTGCGCACCCAGGGCCGCAGCCGCCGCGAGGCCATCGAGGAGGCCGCCTCGCTGCGCCTGCGGCCCATACTGATGACCACCGCCGCCACCGTGCTGGCCATGATCCCGCTGCTCATCGCCACCGGCCCCGGCGCCGGCTCGCGCTTCGCAATGGGCCTGGTCATCGCCTCTGGCATGACCATCGGCACGCTGTTCACGCTATTCGTGGTGCCGGCGGTGTATTTGTATCTGTCGCCGGAGCGGGTGATGCGGGCGGAGAGCGAGGCGGTTGCGACCTGAGCGAAAGGCGGAGTCCAAACGAAAACGGCGCCGTGAGGCGCCGTTGTGCTTTGACACAAGAACCGATCAAGCCTGGAGCTTGCGGCGGCGCAGCGCGCCGAGGCCGGCGAGGCCGAGGCCGAGCAGGGCGAGGGTGCCGGGTTCGGGGATGGGGGTAATCTCGCGCTGCAATTTATCTTGAATTGCGGTGCCAAAGTCCCCGAATGTGGCAGCGAACAAGACGAAGGAATCGGTTCCACCGATTACGTTGTTGGTGAAATATGGAACCAGGGTGGGGGATTCGATCGCCACGGCGTTAATCGCGCGATTGGGGCCGCCCGCCAGGAAATCGTCACGCGCCTGCCAGAGCACTGTCACGGTGTCTACATTTTCGGTGCCATCACCTGAGATATCGATGATTTGGCGGTTGGCCGTGAAAAACAACTCGCCTTGAGTATCAGTCTGATTGAACAAGCCGGCCGAAAAATTGATCGCCTGAGCAATCCCGGTTAGCCCACTATATGGCCGAGGTGCTGTCGCAATTGAACTTGCAAATGCGTTCGCGCTGGCTGTATCGTTGATCAAGGTCCAAGGTACCGTCTGCTGCTGCTGACCACTACCTGACCAATAAACGTAGGTGACGGCAATTTGACCAAGTCGACCGCCAGCGGTGCTCGTGATTGCGTTCTGGATGGCAGCACTTTGGAAGGCTTGCACATAACCATCACGCTGAAGCGCAAACTCGGTGGTACTTACGCTTCCGGACACGTCGACCGCGAGAACGAGTTGTAGATCAACAGTGATGGGGGCCGCCTGAGCGTGCATCGGCATGATGCCCGCTATCGCGGCTACCGCGAAAAGTTTCTTGAAGAGTGTCATGGTCTTTCCCCTGTTCGATACGACTTCATTGGTGAGGATTAGCGACGAAATACGTCGTGTGACCGAGAAAAGCATTTCGCGTGCCAGATTTTAAAAAAGCATAAAAACAAGGAGTTGCTGGCTAAAGCTGTAGCTTGGAGACGTCGTGTGTAAAGTTTTCCGACACGAAGAAAGAGGAAATGGGGAAATGGGGTCAGACACGATTTGAAAAGGGGGAAATGGGGTCAGACACGATTTCCGCGCAGAAATGGGGAAATGGGGTCAGACACGATTTGAAAAGGGGGAAATGGGGTCAGACACGACGGGGGAAATGGGGTCAGACACGATTTCCGCGCAGACTGAATCCGGAGT
>CAYTAY010000119.1:0-7547 GCA_964435845.1 uncultured Azoarcus sp. | reverse complement strand
ACACGACGGGGGAAATGGGGTCAGACACGATTTCCGCGCAGACTGAATCCGGAGTACACGATGGCAATCGCGCAAGACCTGGAAGCGCTCGATCTGCCGACACTGGTGCTGTGGGGCGACAAGGACCCGTTCCAGAAACCCGACTATGCAGCGCGCCTTGCCGGCACCATTCCTGGCGCGCAACCGGAATGGATTGCCGCGCGGCGCACTGGATCATGGAGGAAAAGCCGCAGGAGGTAGCCCCACAGATCGCCAGGTTTCTCAAGACAACCGCCTCGCGCGGTAACGGCATGATCCACAAAGGTGGCACTTGATGAGCCGCGAAGCGCATCGGCTCGCCGCACCCCGATCCCGGCGAAGCAATGGGCTATCGCCGCCATCAGGCCGACGCGTTTGCAACGCCGCAACGTGCAACCAATGAGCCTTGATGCGCCTCTGATGCATGTCGGAAATCACGAGGCCGGGGCACGCCTGCCGCCCGCGGCCGAAGGGGAAGGGAGATCGCCGCAGCGTTCGTGCGCCGGATAGGCCCCACCAACCGCAGTTTTTTCCCTGCCTGGCTTGGGCAGATGATTTGCCCGAGCCAGGCAGGGGAACACCTGAAACACAACCACCATCCTCATAACGGAGACACGCGTGAGCCTTAAGGACAAGATCTGCATCATTACCGGGGCTGCCAGCGGCATCGGACTGGAAATCGCCAGAACCTTCGCCGCCGCTGGCGGCAAGATCGCGATCGCCGACATAAACATCGACGCAGCCGAGCAGGCCGCGCGCGATCTGGGTGAAGGGCATTTGGGCGTCGACATGGACGTGACCGATCCAGACGCGGTGCAGCGCGGCGTGGAAAAGGTGATCAATACATACGGCCGGGTGGATGTGCTGGTCTCGAACGCGGGCATCCAGATCGTCAAGCGGGTAGAGGAGTTCAGCTATGACGAATGGCGCAAGGTCGTGTCGATCCATCTCGATGGCGCCTTCCTGACATCGAAGGCGGTACTGCCGCAGATGTACGAGCAGGAGTCCGGCACAATTCTCTACATGGGCTCAGTTCATTCACAGGAGGCTTCGGCGCTCAAAGCACCCTATGTCTCGGCCAAGCATGGCCTGATGGGGCTGGCACGTACCATCGCCAAGGAGGGTGGCGTAAAGGGCGTGCGCACCAACGTCATCTGCCCCGGCTTCGTCAAGACACCGCTGGTGGAAAAGCAGATACACGAGCAAGCGAAGGATCTCGGCATTTCCGAGCAAGATGTCATCGAAAAAGTCATGCTGGGCGAGACGGTGGACAAGGAATTCACCACCGTCGAGGATGTGGCGCTGACCGCCCTGTTTCTGGCGACCTTCCCCAGCAATGCGCTCACCGGGCAAAGCATCCTGGTCAGCCACGGCTGGCGGATGGATTGAAGCGCATGCGCGAATCTGACGTAGCCATCATCGGTGTCGGCACTGCGGGCATGTTCGATGCGGTAGGCGTGCGGCTGACCGTGAATGATGACGTATTCGACCAGACCGATCAGCCGCGTGCCGTCGCGCTGCATCGGCCGCGGCCCTGGCACCTGACATCAAAAAACACCGGAAAAAGAGCCCCATGAAACGAGATGAAATCCTTTCCCTTCCGGGAATGCCCCCAAGTAACCCGAGTTATCCGTTCGGCCCCAATCGCTTCATCGACCGGCAGTATTTCAACATCATCTATGAAAGCGACTCCGATGCGATCCGCGCGATGGTGCCCGAGCCTCTGGAACCCGACGGGTCGAACACGGTGGTCTACGAATGGATCGACATGCCCGACAGTTCGGGATTCGGAGCCTATCAGGAATCCGGGATCGTCATTCCCTGCCTGCTGGACGGTAAGCCGGTCAACTACACCGCGATGATGTTCCTCAACATCGAGCCGCCGATCACGGCGGGCCCCGAGATCTGGGGTTTTCCCAAACGCTGGGGCGAACCGGACCTGCGCGTCGTGCGCGACACACTGACCGGCACGCTGGCCTATGCCGGGCAGCGGGTGGCCATGGGCACCATGGTTTATAAGCACGAAGCCATGTGCGACGATCCGAATGACTGCGCAGCCAAGCTTTCCAAGACCACCGTGAACCTCAAGCTCATCCCCTGCGTGACAGGCAAGCCGAGAGTTGCCGAACTGGTGGCTTTCGCGATGACAGATATCACCGTCAAGGGGTTCTGGCGCGGGCGCGCTCGGCTGCATCTGGTCCCGCACGTGAACGCGCCGGTAGCCGATCTGCCGGTGCGGCGGATCCTTGAGGGCCTGCATATCGTCGCCGACATGTCGCTGCCCTATGGCCGCGTCGTGCACGACTATCTCGCCTGAAGCGATGCGGCGCGAACCGCAGACACCTTGAAAGGAACCGATCGATGGCGACGAAACCCAAACCCGTAAACATTGCCCTGCAGGGCGGCGGCGCACATGGCGCTTTCACCTGGGGAGTGCTCGACCGCATTCTCGAAGACGGCAGACTGTCCATCGCCGGCGTTTCCGGCACCTCGGCCGGTGCAATGAACGCCGTGGCGCTGGCCGACGGCTATACCCGCGACGGACCCGAAGGCGCGCGCGCAGCACTCGAGAATTTCTGGCGCTGCATGAGCGAGGGGGCGAAGAACAGCCCGCTGCGCCGCACACCCTTCGACATGCTGACTGACCACTGGGGGCTCGAGCACAACCCGGTCTATCACGCCATGGATGCGCTCAGCCGGCTGGCCTCGCCCTATCAGCTCAACCCCATGAACATCAACCCGCTGCGCGATCTGCTGGAAGACAGCATCGATTTCGACATGGTGCGCAAGTGCACGGCCTTCAAACTGTTCATCTCGGCCACCAATGTGGAAAACGGCAAGGTCAAGGTGTTTCCGCGGGAGACGCTGACGGCGGACATGGTCATGGCCTCGACCTGTCTGCCCTTGATGTTCCAGGCAGTCGAGATCGACGGCGTGCCGTACTGGGACGGCGGCTACATGGGTAACCCCGCGCTGTTTCCTTTCCATGGGAAAACCGGCACGGACGATATTGTCGTTATCCAGATCAACCCGATCGAACGCAAGGGCACCCCAAGGACGCCGCAGGAGATCATGAACCGGATCAACGAGATCAGCTTCAACGGCAGCCTGCTCAAGGAACTGCGCGCGATCGACTTCGTCGACCGGCTGATCTGCGAAGGCAAGCTGTCCCGCGACGACTACCGGCAGGTGCGAGTGCACATCGTCGAGAACCAGGCCGAACTGAAACCGCTAGGCGCGTCGTCCAAGATGAACACGGAATGGGCATTTTTGACCAAACTACGGGACATAGGCCGCGAGACGGCCTCGCGCTGGCTGGACGAGACAGTCCCGTTCATCGGCAAGCGCGGAACCGTCGATCTACGCCAGATGTTCCAGGACATTGGTGGTCAGCATCAGGGGTAGGCCCCGGTCTGACAAGAGGAAATGGGGTCAGACACGATTTCCGCGTCAGTCCTGTCGCGGTCGCCCCACGCCCTTGGAACTCGTCTGCCGTTGCGTCAGTTGCTCGATGCTCTGCTTGAACCGATCGCTGCCCAGCGCCCAGCCTTTGTGCGTGCAATCGCGGACTTCGCGCAGGTCGTCGTTTGACAACCCCGCGCCGAACAGCCGTCGGTAGGCGGCCTGTCGCTCGGCCGCGTTGGGGCCCAGGCGCAGGTATTCCCGGTGCGGCTCCAGCCAGTCCGAGTTCGCGTTGGATTCGCCGTGAGCGTTGAAAGCATGGCTCGACCACGGGTAGCTGCGCGGATGCGCCACCATGTGGGCGCGCACCGGGTTGAACTCGATATAGCGCATCACGGTCAGCAGGTAGCGTTCGCTGTCCACGACCGTCGCACGGTAGCGCCCTTCCCACAGGGTGCCGCTGCGTCGGTACAAATAGTTGAAGTACTGTACGTATTTTCGCCCCACCGACTGGAAGACCTTGCTGATGCTGTTGTCGAGTTCAGGTGTAGCCAGCAGGTGGATATGGTTCGTCATCCATACATAGGCATGAATCGTGAGACCGTACTTGAGCGATGCCTCCACCAGCGCATCCCGGAAAAACTGGTAGTCAGCCTCAGCAGCGAAAATCGCTTGGCGGTTGTTGCCGCGCTGGATGATGTGCTGCGGCTGGCCGGGGATGACGTAACGGGGAAGGCGCGCCATGGCGGCATGAAAGTCAGAAAAATGCGTATATCATATCACTCGGATGGTTAAAACAATCGTGTCTGACCCCATTTTGACCATTTTGAGGCGCTGGCTCAACCGCCGTACGCTGTTGGCCCTGCTCGTGATACTGGTCCTCTCGCTCAATGCTGGCTGGCAGGCTTGGGCCGAGCGTCATCGCGAAGAGGTGCGTGACTGGCGCACCACGCTGCAGTTGCGCTTGCAGGAGTGGTTTCCCGAGGAGTTGCTGCCGACCGGTAATGCCTACGGCTTTCAGCGCGGCGAGGGTGAAACCGTGCCCCAGGTCGTGTTGCTGCACGGTCTGGACGAGCCCGGGGGGATCTGGGATGACCTGCTGCCCGCCTTGCGTGCCGAGGGGGTCACCGCCTGGCCGTTTCGGTACCCGAACGATCAGGCGATCGAGCTGAGCGCCGATTTTCTAGCTGAAAAATGGCGCACGCTGCCGCAGGACGCGGAGGTCGTACTCGTCGGGCACAGCATGGGCGGTTTGGTGATCCGTGATTTCGTCACCCGTCATCACCTGGGGGCGGCCTCGGAGTTTGGCGGTTCCGCGATACGGGGCGCGATTCTCGTCGGTACTCCGAACCACGGCTCTGAATGGGCGCGCTTCCGGATTTGGCTCGAGGTGCGCGAACAGGTCGCCAAGTTGCAGCGCGGCGAGTTCTCCTTGCTCGGTGCCTTGCGCGAGGGCACCGGTGCAGCCAATATCGATCTTCGCCCCGAAAGCGCTTTTCTGGCCGACTTGAACGCCCGGTCCTGGCCCGAGTTGGTGCCGCTCCGTATCATCGGAGGCCTGATTGCCGAGCCGACCGATATCATGGATGCCAGCCTTGGCTTTCTTGAGAGCGAACTCGGCGAAGACGCGCTTGCAGTTGCAGACGGCTTGCGCGACTGGTGGGGCGGCATTGGCGATGCGCTCGGCGATGGCGTGGTGCCGGTCGAGTCCCTGACGCTGCCGGACGCCCCTGCGCCGCTGTTGCTGGCCGCCACCCATCGCGGCCTGCTGGCGCGGCGGGGTGCCGATCAGCCGGAGCCGCCGGCGATACGCCCCATCATGGAGTTGTTGCATGAGTGGGGTGTCGTGGCGGACTGACGAACCCGAGACGGGTTCGTCAGTCCGCGCCATCCGGCGCCCCGCCCCCCGTCTGGGGCACAAATACAATTAGGTCCGGGTCTTGAAGCATGGCGGCCAAACCCCCCGAGATACAATTTTCCCACTTGTTCCGTTTTTTCGAAAGCAAGGTCGACCCTTATCCCGAAGCTGAGCCGCAGCCGGCGCCGCGCGGCTTTTTTGCCTTCCTGTGGGCGGGCACCGAGGGCATGCGGCCCTACATCCTCGGCATGACCTTGCTCACCGCATCGATCGGCGTTTTCGAGGCGGTGCTGTTCGCGATGCTCGGTCATGTCGTCGACTGGCTGGCCGGTACCGAGCCTTCGCAGCTTTGGACCGACCATGGCGGCACGCTGATGGTGCTCGCGGCGGTGATCATGGGCAGCACCTTCCTCGTCGGGCTGCAGACCATGCTCAAGCACCAGACGCTGGCCGGCAACTTCCCGATGCGGCTGCGGTGGAACTTCCACCGCTTGATGCTCGGCCAGAGCCTGGCCTTCTACCAGGACGAGTTCGCCGGCCGGGTCTCCGCCAAGGTCATGCAGACTGCACTCGCGGTACGCGACACCTGCCTGATCATGACCGACATCCTGGTCTTCGTGACCATCTACTTCGTCACCATGATCATCATCGTCGGTGGCTTCGACGCCTGGCTGATGGTGCCGTTTTTCGCCTGGGTGGCGCTGTATGCCTTGGCGCTGCGCTGGTTTGTGCCCCGCCTGGCGAAGGTGTCGCGCCGTCAGGCCGGTGCCCGTGCATTGATGACCGGGCGGATCACCGACGCCTACACCAACATCGCCACCGTCAAGCTGTTCTCGCACGCCGGGCGCGAGGCGGGCTATGCGCGCAGCGCGATGAAGGAGTTCATGGCCTCGGTGCACGCGCAGATGCGGCTGGTCAGCGGCATGGAGGTCGTCATCCACGCGCTCAGCATGGCCTTGATCCTGGGCATCGCCGGCACTGCGCTGTGGCTCTGGTCGCTCGGCCAGGTCGGGGTTGGCGCGCTCGCCGCGGCGACCGCGATGGCGCTGCGCCTGAATGGCATGTCGCACTGGATCATGTGGGAGATGGCCTCGCTGTTCGAGCAGGTCGGCACGGTGCAGGACGGCATCAACACCTTGTCCCGGCCACACGCAGTGGTCGACCGCTCAGACGCAAAAAACCTGATCGTGACACGGGGCGAGGTGCGCTTCGACAAGGTGCGCTTCGCCTACGGTGCCAAGGGGCCGGAGGCGACCCAAATCATCGACGACTTTTCGCTGACGATCCGTCCGGGCGAGAAAATCGGCCTGGTGGGACGCTCCGGCGCCGGCAAGTCGACGCTGGTGAATCTACTGCTGCGCTTTCACGACGTCGAATCCGGCCGCATCCTGATCGACGGGCAGAACATCGCCGGCGTCACCCAGGTCAGCCTGCGCGAACACATCGGCATGGTCACCCAGGACACCTCGCTGCTTCACCGCTCCGTGCGCGACAACATCCTCTACGGTCGGCCGCACGCCAGCGACGACGACATGATTCGCGCCGCCGAGCGAGCCGAGGCGCACGACTTCATCAAGGGTCTGTCGGACGCGAAAGGGCGGACCGGATTCGACGCCCATGTCGGCGAGCGCGGCGTCAAACTCTCCGGTGGCCAGCGCCAGCGCATCGCGATCGCCCGCGTCATGCTCAAGGACGCGCCGATCCTCATCCTCGACGAAGCCACCAGCGCGCTGGATTCCGAAATCGAGGCCGCCATCCAGGCCAGCCTCTACCGCCTGATGGAAGGCAAGACCGTCATCGCCATCGCCCACCGGCTGTCGACAATCGCCGCCATGGACCGGCTGGTCGTCATCGACGAGGGGCGCATCGTCGAGGAGGGCGACCACCACTCGCTGCTCGCCCGCAATGGACTGTATGCCCGGCTATGGGCGCATCAAAGCGGCGGGTTTCTCGGGGAAGCGGATGGTGGGCCGCGCAAGGTGAGCGAGACCGACGAGGCCGGTCCGGTCGCGGTCTGAACGCTGACGATCAGCCGCCAGTCGGTTCGGTGTGTCGTCCCGGCCGCGCGATGTGGTCAGGGTTGGCGGTGCGGGCGAGGACGAAGGCGAGCACGATGGCCGGGATGCCGATCAGGGCCGAGGAGACGAAGAACCACATCCAGTCGATGCGCTCGACCATCACGCCGGTGAAGCCGGCCAGGAACTGGCCGGGCAAGGTCATGATGGAGCTGAACAGCGCGTACTGGGTGGCGGTGTAGGCGGTGTTGGTG
>CAYTAY010000118.1:0-9952 GCA_964435845.1 uncultured Azoarcus sp. | reverse complement strand
GTTGAAGAGATTCTTGGCGTACATCTCGGAGGCATGCACCGGCATGCGGCTGGCAAGATGCGTCGGACCGATGACCAGGGTTTCACCAATCCAGGTCTTCTCGCCAGCGACCGTCCCCTCGACGTTGCCACCGGTCTCTGCGGCCATGTCCACCACCACCGAGCCAGGCTTCATCCGGGCGAGCATCTCGCCGTTGATGATCTTCGGTGCCTTCTTGCCGGGGATCGAGGCGGTCGTGATCAGCGCGTCACACTGCGCCACCGCCTTGCCGAGGCGGTCTGCCTGCTTGGCTCGCTCCTCGTCGGTCAATTCACGCGCATAACCCCCGGCGCCGACCGCAGATACGCCGGTGTCGACGAACTTCGCACCGAGCGACTCGATCTGCTCGCGAACCTCGGGGCGCACGTCATAGGCTTCGACCATCGCGCCGATACGCCGCGCGGTGGCAATGGCCTGCAAACCTGCCACGCCCGCGCCGATGACCAACACCTTGGCCGGCCGAATGGTACCGGCCGCGTAGGTCAGCATCGGGAAGAACTTGGCACTATGGTCAGCAGCAATGAGCGCACACTCGTAACCGGCCACCGCGGACTGGCTGGACAACACGTCCATGCTCTGCGCACGCGAAATGCGGGGCAGCAATTCGAGCGCGAAAGCCGTGATCTTCTTTTTGGCCAACTGCTCGACCCGCTTCGCGTCGTACCACGGCTGCAACATACCGAGCAGCACGCTGCCCGGTTTCATCTTGTTGAGAGACTTGAACGGCGGCGGTTGCACGCAGAGCACCACGTCAGACTCCGAGAACACCTCGTCGCCCGACTCGACTATCCGCACGCCGGCGAAGGCGTCGTCCGCAAAGTGCGCCAGCTTGCCGGCGCCAGCCTGCATGACGACCTCGGCCCCCAGGCCGAGGTACTTTTTTACCACCTCCGGCACTGCCGCCAGACGACGTTCGCCGGCGACGGTTTCCGCAGCTATTCCAATGACAAGAGGCATTCCTGACCCTCCCTTCGTGTGGTTCAAAATTTAGATTCCGGGCTTGCCAGGATGATGGCATGAGCGTGACTGCGGCTGTGACACCGGCTCCGCAAACGCACCGCAACCCATCTACCATGGCGGAGATCGGCGTTCATTTCGCGGGTCCCGACCTACATTGTCGCTCTCCCCCTTTTCCCTCGCAGCAAGGCGAGCGGGACCACACGCTTCAGATAATACTGATGTAGGCGTTAATCGCAACGTCGATTTGCATTGTGCAGTCGCGACCGAAGTCGAAGGACCTCGCTTGGTGCCAGGCGCTGTGGCCTCAGCACATCACCGCGGCGCGGAAGCTGTGGCCGGCGGCGGCGCGCGCCCGTTCGGGGCGTTGACCAGCTTGATGATGGACACCGAGATGTTGTCGCCGGCGCCTTCGGCGCGCTCGCGAGCGGCAGCGATGAGCTTGGCAGCAGCCTCGCGTGCCGGAAACATATGGACGGTGGCAGCCAGTTCGGCGTCGCCGAAATAAGCCCATAGCCCATCGGAGCAAAGCATGAAACTGTCACCGGCAACCAGCTTTTCCACCTGGCCGAACGCCAGTTTGGGCTCGCGGTCGCTGCCGAGGCACGATAGCAGCACGTTGCGCTGCGGGTGGTTGAGTGCAGTCGACTCGTCCAGCCGCCCCTTGCGCTGCAACTCGCCCACGAGCGAATGATCGAGACTGCGCGAGACCGTGGTATCACCACGGAAATGATAGAGGCGAGAATCGCCACAATGTACCCAGTCCACCCGCCCCGGCTGCAGCATCAGGATCACCGCGGTGCTGTGTGGATCCTTCTCGCTGGTGAAGCGTGTCAGGCGAATCACCAGGTGAGCTTCGTTGACGATGCTGGACAACAATTGCTGCGGCGCCTCCGAGCCAGGCTTGTAGGCTTCGAAGTTCTGCCTCGCCTTGATGACGACCTGTTCCGCGGCCATCGCACCACCACTGTGCCCGCCCATACCATCGGCGAGCACCGCCATCATCATGCCGGGCAGCGAGGGATGCGGGAACAGGCTCACCCTGTCCTGCTGCTCCTCACGATCGCCCAGATGACGCGCTACACAGGTTTCGACGGTTAGTGGCATGAATTCATAATGTTTGACGGTGGCACATCATAGCAACAGCAGGTATCCCAAACGTATGCAACATGACGTACTCGAATGGTGAGCGCAGCGCTGCGTGAAAAATGTCACGCTTCAACCTAGAAACCTCAGTTGGACGTGTTCGAGTGTGCGTCTGGCGGCGCGCCAGGCGTGCAATCGGGCACATCACGGACTCGTCCAGCGGGTGACCGTCGTCGAAGCTGCGCATCCCAAGCTCTGTAAGCCATTCAAGGTCATGGAGAGCGATCAACTGGGGTTTCAAGGGTTCAAACACTTCCGGCTACCGATGAGTTGGACCCTGCACGCTGAGACGGCGCCGGAGGATAGCACTTTAGGAATAGGAGCGAATACACATGTTTCCCGGACGCGGCTACAACGAAATCGCTCCAGGCGACCGCTTCGACACCACCATGACGATCACCGAGACGCACATCGTCCTGGGCGCCGGCCTGTTTGGCGACTTCAACCCGCTGCACATCGATCAGTCTTTCGGCGAGGGCAGCCGCTTTGGCAGCCGCATCGTCCACGGCTACCTCACGACGTCATTCATGGCAGCGCAGCTGGGCATGGTGTTTCACGGCACCGCAATCGCCTATTGTCTAGCACACCTCGCGGTTTACCGCGCCGGTGCGTGCCGGAGACACCCTGACCATTGCCTGGACCGTGGAGTCGCTGCAGGACAAGCCCAAATACGATGGCGGCATGGTTGCCCTCTGCGGTGTCTGCACCAATCAGGAAGGCACCAAGGTGGCCGAGGCCGAGGCGAAGATGCTGGTAGCCAACAACCCCCGCGACTGAAGCCCGCCACGGGCACCGCAACCGACGGTGCCCGACCTCGTCCGGTCAGCCCCCCAGACGCTGGTCGAGCAGTTCGATCCAGTGCCTGACCGGGACGCTCGACCCGGCCTCGAGATGAGTCAGGCAGCCGATGTTGGCCGAGGCGATGATCTCGGCCCCGCCCTCGGTCAGGGCCGCAAGCTTGTTGTCGCGCAGCTTGTGCGAAAGCTCAGGCTGCAGAATCGAGTAGGTGCCAGCCGAGCCGCAGCACAGATGCGCGTCGCGTACCGGCTTCGGAATGTAGCCTGCGGCCTCGAGCAGCGCCTCCACCTTGCCGTGAATCCGTAGCCCGTGCTGCAGCGTGCACGGAGCATGGAAGGCAACCGGCACCTTGCCTGTAGAGCGCTCGACGAGCAATGGCGCTAACTTCTCGTGTTCGTCGGCCACGATCTCGCTGATGTCACGGGTCAGCTCCGACACCCGCGCAGCCTTCATCGCATAAGCGGGATCATGCGCCAGCAGGTGGCCATAATCCTTCACCTCAGTACCACAACCTGAAGCGGTCATCACGATGGCTTCGATCTCACCCGCGGCAATGGCCGGCCACCAGGCGTCGATGTTGCGCCGGGCATCGCCCCGCGCGCCTTCATGGTCGTTGAGGTGAAAGCGCACCGCACCGCAACAGCCGGCACCGGGTGTTTCCTGCAGCGAAATGCCGACCGCATCGAGCACGCGCGCTGCGGCGGCGTTGATGGACGGCGCCATCGATGGCTGGACACAGCCGGCAAGCACCGCCATTCGGCGGGCATGCCTCATCGCAGGCCACACGCCCGCCGGACGCGCCTCCGGCACCTTGTCGCGGAGCGCGGCTGGCAACACCCCACGCACCATGCGTCCGGCCTTCATCGCCATGCCGAACAATCCGCTTCTGGGCACGAACTCACGCAGCGCCCAGCGCAGGATACGCTCACGCCCACTCCGGGGTACGCGCTTGTCCACGATCTCACGACCGATGTCGGCCAACCGGCTGTAGTGCACGCCGGAGGGGCAAGTCGTTTCGCAGGCCCGACAGGTCAGGCAGCGATCGAGATGCAACTGTGTCTTGGCGGTTACCTCCGCCCCTTCGAGCAGCTGCTTGATGAGATAGATCCGCCCGCGCGGCCCATCCAGTTCGTCTCCCAGCAACTGATAGGTGGGGCAAGTGGCCGTGCAGAAACCACAATGCACGCATTTGCGCAGGATTTCGTCGGCCTCGCGGCCCTCGGGCGTGTGTTTGATGAAATCAGCCAGTTGGGTCTGCATGGTCAGAATCCGTCGTAGAGGCGGCCCGGGCTGAAAATGCCAGCCGGGTCGAAGGCCTGCTTGAGGCGTCGTTGAATCTTCATCAGCGGCGGCGCCAGGCGCTGGAATACCTCACCTTCGCGATCACCACCGCGGAACAAGGTGGCATGGCCACCCGCGCCCGCGGCTAGACGTCGGATATCCTCAGTGGCGGCATCGGACCTCAGCCAGCGCTGGCCGCCACCCCATTCGATGAACCAGTCACCGACCGTTGGTACGGTGGTCGTGGGCACCGCCAGGCGCCACAGCGGGGCCTCCCCCTCGGCGAAAAAAGCGAGTCGATGCTCGCGCAGCGAGCGCCACCAGGCCTTGGCGTCGGCCGCGCCGATTTCTTCGCCCCCGAGCCGAGCGACTGCCGCCGCGACAGCAGCCTCGGCACCGGAGAGGCGCAAGCGAAGCTCATCCCCGTGCCAACTGGAGGCCGAGATCGGCAGCGGCTGACCACCCCACTGGTTCAGCTGATCGACGGCACGCGCCGCATCCAGTTCCAGACGCAACGTCCGCTCCACTGCTGGCCGGGGCAGCACCTTCAGCGACATCTCGCACAGCAGGCCCAAAGTACCCAGGCTGCCGGCAATGAGGCGCGAGACATCGTAACCGGCCACGTTTTTCATGACCTGGCCGCCGAAGGTGAGCAACTCGCCCCTGCCGTCGATGATCTTCACACCCAGCACGAAGTCACGCAGCGCACCCACCGCGAGCCGGCTGGGGCCGGACAGCCCACTGGCGACACAGCCACCCACTGTGGCACCATCGCCGAAATACGGCGGCTCGAAGGGCAGCCGCTGGCCATGCTTACCGAGCATGGCCTCGAGCTCCGCCAGCGGCGTGCCCGCTCGCACGGTCACCACCAGCTCCGTGGGCTCGTAGCTGACGATGCCCGACAGCTCGCGCGTGTCGAACACCTCGCCCTCGGGCTGGCGGCCAAAAAAATCCTTGGTGCCACCTCCGCGCGGCCTGAGCGGCAGGCCCTCGGCCGCCGCGACACGCACCTTGTGCTGCCATTGTTCGATTATGTCATTCATGCGAATTCCATCCGGTGTGTGATGCCTCATCGTCCTTGCGCGCCTGCCAGTCGGCTACCGCCTGCAAAGCGAGCCATGAACCGATCAGTGACAGCACGGGCACAACGACCAGCAAGAACTGTATCCAGCCTGTACTCATCGCTGCCACTTAGAAACGAGGCAGCTCGGGATGCGGAAGCTGGCCACCGGTCACCCGCAGACGGCCATACTCGGCACAGCGATTGAGCGTTGGGATCGCCTTGCCCGGATTGAGCAATCCAGCAGGGTCGAACGCCGCCTTGACGCGAAAGAAGGTCGCGATTTCCGACCGGGTGAACTGACTGCACATCTGATTGATCTTCTCTACGCCCACGCCATGCTCACCCGTCACCGTGCCACCCAGTGCGATCGACAACTCCAGGATGTCGGCGCCGAAGGCCTCGGCACGTTCGAGTTCCCCAGGCTGGTTGGCATCGAACAGGATCAACGGGTGCAGATTCCCGTCCCCGGCGTGGAACACGTTGATGCAACGCAGTCGATATTTCTTCTCCATCTCCTGGATGGCCGACAGCATCTCGCCGATCCGCTTTCTCGGAATCGTGCCGTCCATGCAATAGTAGTCCGGTGAGATACGTCCGGCGGCCGGAAACGCCGCTTTGCGACCAGCCCAGAAACGCAGCCGCTCGGCCTCGTCACGCGACACCCGGATCTCGGTCGCCCCGCCCTGCTCGAGCACCGCGCGCATATGCTCGATCTCTTCGGCCACCTCCTCGGGCGTGCCATCGGACTCACACAGCAAGATGGCCTTGGCATCCAGCGGGTAGCCGGCATGCACGAATTCTTCGACCGCCGCAGTGGCCGGCTGGTCCATCATCTCCAGGCCGGCAGGGATGATGCCGGCGGCGATGATCGCAGCCACCGCATCCCCGGCACGCACCACATCGTCGAAGGCCGCGAGTATGCACTGGGCGAGTTGCGGCTTGGGCGTGAGCTTGACCGCCACTTCGGTCGCCACCGCGAGCATGCCCTCGGAGCCGATCATCGCGGCGAGCAGATCGTAGCCCGGCGCATCCGGGGCCAGCGATCCGAACTCGACAATATCACCTTCGATTGTCACCCCCCGCACCCGCAACACGTTGTGCACGGTCAAGCCGTATTTCAGGCAATGCACGCCGCCCGCGTTCTCGGCAACGTTGCCGCCGATGGTGCAGGCGATCTGCGACGAGGGATCGGGCGCGTAATAAAGCCCGTGGTGGGCGACCGCCTCGGAGATTGCGAGATTCCGCACGCCGGGCTGCACAAGGGCGACTCTGGCCGGCACATCGACCGACAGAATGCGGTTGAAGCGCGCCATCGAAAGCAACACACCGAACTGGTGCGGCAGGGCGCCGCCTGACAGGCCAGTACCCGCCCCGCGCGCGACCACCGGCACACTCATCTCATGGCAGACCTTGAGTATGCCTACGACCTGCTCCTCGGTCGTGGGCAGCACCACCACCATCGGCAACTGGCGGTAGACGGTGAGCCCATCGCACTCGTACGGTCGCAAATCCTCGGTTTCAAACATCAGGGCACCGGCCGGCAAGAGGCGCGAGAGCGCGTCCACCAAGCTCGCCTTGTCCACCGAGGAAAAATCCGCCTCGACCTCACCCGCAAGTGCGGCGTCGGTAATGCTCGTCATCGCTGATCTCCTCTCTTTTCATTTTCTCGGTTCGCCAGTGTTTAACCTGGAAACCGGAGTTGGACGTGTTCGAGTGTGCGTCTGGCGCGTCGTCTGGCAAGATGCGACGACACGCGGCATGGTCTCCCACGGCCGGATTGCCCATCCGGCCGGCTCCGGCGGCGCGCCAGGCGTGCAATCGGCCACGTCGCGGACTCACCCATCGGGTGATCGTCGTCGAGGGTGCAAATCCCAATGTTTGCGTAGCGTTCAAGAACATTGAGAGCGATCAACTGCGGTTTCTTGGTTTAATATCCAAACCCAGGCGAACCACCGCGCGCTGGATGTGCGCTGATGCAGCTGAACGCGCCGCAGCCGCGTCACCGGCGACGATCGCATCGAAAATGCGTTGATGCTCTTCCTGCGCCTGCCGGGCACGCCCGGCCGCATGCCCCTCCTCGTCCCAGGTCGGCGCGCGGGATTGTGACAGCTGATGTCCCATGAAAACCTGAAACCGCTCCAGTTGCGGGTTGCGCGTGGCGCCGGCGATCGCCACATGGAAATCATCGTCAGCAGCGACCGCGTTCTCACCGTCGAGCAAGGCCCGCTCCATCCGCGCCAGCGCGTCACCAATCCGCTCAATATCCATTTCGGTCCTGCGCATGGCAGCGAGCTCGGTTGCGCCGGTTTCCATGATGTAGCGCATCTCGAACACGTCTGCGATTTCGGGAGGCAAGCCCCCCGGCGCGTCGTGGTTGGTCCCGACGAGCCGGAAACTGCCTTCGCCAGGCTGCGACGCGAGGTATGCGCCTGAACCCTGCCGGGTGCGGATGCAGCCCTCAGCCTTGAGACGCGAGATTGCTTCGCGAATCACCGCTCGGCTTACACCGAAGCGTCCGCATAAATCCTTTTCGGTCGGCAACCGCGCCCCAACCTGGAAGCCTTCCTCGAGGATCCACGTTTCGAGTCGCTGCGCAACCTCGTCACTCAGGCGGTTGGCTTGCAAGCGCGCGGTTTCCCCACCCATCTCACACCCGAATTTGTCAGACAATCTGCTCGATACTAGAACAGTCGCACCGGACTGTCACCTCTTTCGAGGCGTTTTCGAGGCGAAACTGTCGTGTTGGTGGGCGACACAAATCCGGGGCGACCCGATAATGAGCGCTCCGCGCAGTTCAGGCTCAGGAACGGCCTGCTAATATCCCCTCGTGGCTCCCACTCGGGTTTGACGTGCTACCCAAGCTATCCTTCTCCGGTCTCTTCCCCTTCGCCAATTGGCCCGGCCAGTGGCGCAGCCATGGCGTTCGCGGCGATCTGGTCGCCGGCCTGACGGTCGCCATGCTGATGATTCCACAGGCGATGGCCTACGCCCAGCTGGCTTCGCTACCGCCACACATCGGCCTTTATGCCTGCCTGCTTCCTGCTCTGGTCGCAGCACTTTTTGGCTCCTGCAGCCAACTATCCACTGGCCCGGTTGCGCTTACGGCACTACTGACCGGCGCCAGCCTGACGGCCTTCGCCTTACCCGGTAGCAGCGACTTTCTCGCGCTCGCACTGCTACTGGCACTCATGTCGGGGCTGATCCAGTTCGCCCTCGGCATATTCCGTGCAGGGTGGCTGCTCAACCTCCTCTCGCGCCCCGTCATGACGGGTTTCATCAACGCTGCCGCAATCCTGATCTGCCTGATCCAGATCCCATCGCTCCTCGGGCTCGCACTGGGGCACGGCGATCACTTCCTGAGCAACATCAGCCAGATGCTGCTTGGCGTCGCCGGGCTCGATCCGCTGACTACCGCCTTCGGCTTCTGCACCCTGGCCAGCCTGCTCGTGGCGCGCCGACTGGCGCCACGTCTGCCGATGGTCCTGATCGTGGTCGTGGTGGCCACCTTCGTCTCCTGGCTGATCGGCTTCGCTGACGGAGGGGGCCGCGTCGTCGGAGACATTCCCGCCGGTCTCCCTGCGCTCAGCCTGCCACCGCTTGACTGGTCGATGGCCATCGCCCTGCTGCCGGCCGCCTTTGTCATCGCGGTGGTCAGCTTCATGGAGGTCACCTCGAGCGCGACACTGATCAGCGGCCGCCTCGGCACCCGCTGGCAGCAGAACCAGGAGCTCATCGGCCAGGGGCTGGCCAAGCTCGCCGCCGCCTTCTCTTCGGGCATGCCGGTCAGCGCCTCTTTCTCGCGTTCCGCCGTCAATTACGCCAGTGGAGCGCGCACCGGCCTGTCTTCGTTGGTGACCGTCGCGGTGGTCATGGTCGCCGTCCTGTACCTCACACCCTTGCTGACCCACCTCCCCACCTCGGTGCTGTCCGCCATCATCCTCTCGGTTGTTTCTGGACTGATCGATCTGCGCGCGCTCGGCCGCGCCTGGCAAGCCAGTCGCGATGACGGACTGGCTTCGGCGCTGACTTTCGGCAGCACCCTGCTCTTCGCTCCCAACATCCAGAACGGCGTTCTCAGCGGCCTGCTCCTGTCGCTCGCACTGATGCTCTACCGCGACATGCAGCCACGCATCGCACTGCTCGGCCTGCATCCGGACGGCACCTTTCGCGACCTCGAACGCTTCGGCCTGACGCATCCCCACCCGGCGCTGACCATTGTGCGCTTCGACAGCCCGCTCACCTTCGTCACCTCCGAGGCCTTCGAGGCGGCGACGCTGGAGGCCACGGGAGCGCAGCCGGGGATGAAAACCCTGCTCGTGTCCGGCGCGGGCATCAACAACATCGATGCCACCGGCCTGCATGCAATCGCGTCCATACTCGAACGGCTCAACGCCCAGGGCAAGCAGCTTGCCTTTTGCGGCCTCAAGAAACAGGTCATCGATCCGATGGAGCGCACCGGCTTGTGGCAGCGCCTGAAACCACATGCCCACTACCGCACGGAACACCACGCGCTCGAGACGCTGCTCACCGAACTCGACGGCACCGCTGAAGCCGGCGCGCCAAAGCCGGAAGCGCCTTGACTTGCAAAGGCTTAGCCGTCAAAATGCGCGATTGTTTGCAAAACCCATCAACTGGAGCAACACCATGTACGCGGTGATAAAAACCGGT
>CAYTAY010000117.1:0-9973 GCA_964435845.1 uncultured Azoarcus sp. | reverse complement strand
ACAACCTCGCCTGGTGGAAGATGGTCATGCCCGACGGCAACTGGCTCGAGGTCGAACGCATCAACCACAACATGGGCAAGATCCATGAGCAGGAGACCGTGGAATTCCGGCTCAAGCGCTTTGACGCCACCGGCAAGAAGCCGCTCGGTGAGGAAACCCTGACCATGCCCGGCGCGACCTGTCGCAAGATCGGCCTGGGCAAGGACGTCACCGACAAGTTTCTGGGCGGCCTGCCGGGCGTCCAGAAGGAAGGCACCGACGGCATCATCGTTGCGGCGCGCTGGGTGCTGCACAAGATGCCGCCAGTCACCCGCACCGTCTGCCTCGAGTTCTTCGGCCAGGTGCGTGAGGCGGTGCCAGCCATCGTCGAGATCACCGACTACTTCAAGCCGGGCGGTGCCGGCCATGCCGCCGGGGTTCAGCTCGCAGGCCTCGAGCACCTCGACGAGCGCTATGTGAATGCGGTCGGCTACACGACCAAGGCAAAGCGTCACGGGCGACCCAAAATGGTGCTGATAGGCGATATCGTCGGCCATGACGAGAAGGCGGTGATGACCGCCGCCTCGGACGTGGTGCGCATGACCAACGTGCGCGGCTCGGAAGGTTTCATCGCGGCCAGCCCCGAGCAACGCAGGCATTTCTGGCTCGACCGCTCGCGCACCGCGGCGATCTCGCGCCACACCAACGCCTTCAAGATCAACGAGGACGTGGTCATCCCCCTGCCGCGCATGGGCGAGTACTGCGACGGTATCGAGCGCATCAACATCGAGCTGTCGACCCGCAACAAACTCGCGCTGTGCGACGCGCTCACCGAGTTCCTGCAGGGGGAATTGCCGCTCGACATGGGCGACGCCGGCATCGCCAAGGATGTTCTGATCGGCGATCGCAGCCAGTCGGCGCTGGACTACATCGCCGCAGTCCGTTGTCGCTGGCAATGGCTGCTCGACCATCTCGACACCCCGCTCGAAGAGGCAGAAGTACTTTTCGAGGAATACGGCGTGCGGTCCGGCGAACTCACCAACCGCGCCGCCGACCCGAAACTGTTTCATCGGCTGCAGGACTATTCGGTTCGTATCTCCTGGAAGGCCGAACTGCGCCCGCGCCTGGAGAAGATCTTCGACGGCGTGGTGTTCGCGCCGGTGCTCGGGCGTATCCACCAGATTCACAAGGAAGTGTTGCGCGGGCGCGTCTTCGTGGCACTACACATGCACGCCGGCGACGGTAATGTTCACACCAACATTCCGGTCAACTCGGACAACTACGAGATGCTGCAGACCGCCAACCAGGCGGTGGACCGCATCATGGCGCTCGCCCGCTCGCTCGACGGCGTGATCTCCGGCGAGCACGGCATCGGCATCACCAAGCTCGATTACCTCACCGACGAGGAAATGGCCGGCTTCTGGGCCTACAAGCAAAAGGTTGACCCCGAAGGCCGCTTCAACCGTGGCAAGCTGATGCGGGGTGGCGCCGGACGCGAACGCGGTAACCTCGACAACGCCTATACCCCCAGCTTCAACCTGATGGGGCACGAATCGCTGATCATGGAGCAGACCGAGATCGGCGACATCGCGCACGACATCAAGGACTGCCTGCGCTGCGGCAAGTGCAAGCCGGTGTGTTCGACCCACGTGCCACGCGCCAACCTGCTCTACAGCCCGCGCAACAAGGTTCTCAGTACCTCGCTGCTGATCGAGGCGATGCTCTACGAAGAACAGACCCGACGCGGGGTCTCGCTCGCGCACTGGGCGGAGTTCGAGGATGTGGCAGACCACTGCACGGTGTGCCACAAGTGCGAAAAGCCCTGTCCTGTGGACATCGACTTCGGTGACGTATCGATCAAGATGCGCAACCTGTTGCGCAAGCAGGGCAAGAAATCGTTCAACCCGGGTACCGCGGCAGCGATGGCCTTCCTGACCGCCAAGGATCCGGCGACGATCAAGCTCATCCGAAAGGGAATGATCGAGTGGGGTTACAAGGCTCAGCGCCTGGGTCACCGCATCGGAAAATCCCTGGGGCTGATCCAGGACCAGGTCAAGGCTCCGCCCGCTACGCTGGGCAAGGCGCCGATCAAGGCCCAGGTGGTGCACTTCATCAACAAACCGATGCCGGGCAACCTGCCAAAGCGCACCAGTCGCGCCCTGCTCGACATCGAGGACGACAAGGTCATCCCGGTGATCCGCAACCCGCGGGTCAAACGGGATGAAACCGAGTCGGTGTTCTATTTTCCCGGTTGCGGTTCCGAGCGGCTGTTCAGCCAGGTCGGGCTGGCTACCCAGGCGATGCTTTACCATGTTGGCGCCACCACGGTGCTGCCCCCCGGCTATCTGTGCTGCGGCTATCCGCAGACTTCGGCGGGCTTCGAGGACAAGGGCCAGAAGATCATCACCGACAACCGGGTGCTCTTCCACCGTGTCGCCAACACGCTGAACTACCTCGACATCAAGACCGTCGTGGTGTCTTGTGGCACCTGCATGGATCAGCTCGAGAAATACCAGTTCGAGCAGATCTTCCCCGGTTGTCGCCTGATCGACATCCATGAATACCTGATGGAAAAGGGTATCAGGCTCGAGGGCGTAGAGGGTGCGCGCTACATGTATCACGAGCCCTGTCATACGCCGATGAAGCAGTACAAGGGCATCGAAGTGGCCAACACGCTGATGGGCACCCGGGTCGACCTCAATGACCGTTGCTGTGGCGAGTCGGGCACGCTCGCCGCGAGCCGTGCTGACATCTCGACCCAGGTGCGTTTCCGCAAGCAGGAGGAGATCGAGAAAGGCGCTGCGAAACTGCGTGAAGAGGCACCAAGCGCCCCGGTGAAGGTACTGACCTCGTGCCCAAGCTGTCTGCAGGGGCTGTCACGCTACGCGAATGACGGCAAGGTCGAGGCCGAATATATCGTAGTGGAGATCGCCAAGCATGTGCTTGGTGACAACTGGATGCCGGAGTATGTGCAGCGCGCAAACGCGGGCGGCATCGAGCGCGTCCTGCTTTAAGGCGACCAGCCAGCGCGCAGCCCGGCTGCGTGCTGGCTGTATTACATCCTGCGCTGAATCTCGGTCAGCGCCTCGACCGCCCGCATGCGCAAATGGTGGTCGACGAGGTGACTGACGTGGGTCTCGCCCGGGTTGATCTCGACTGTGGGCACACCCGCTTCACTGGCCCACCGGACCGGGCCGGCGATGTAAGGGAATGCACTGGTGGTGCCGATCGACACCACCAGATCCACCCCGTGGGACAACACGGCCTCGAGACGGGCAATCTCCCGCTCGGGCAGCATCTCGCCAAACAGCACGACGTCCGGGCGCATCATCGCGCCGCATACCGGGCACTGCGGCGGAATCTGCATGCCGGTAAAGTCCGGCACCCGGCGTGAATGCGTGCACTCAGTGCAACGCAGACGATGGATGGTGCCGTGGATCTCGATGAGATTGCGACTGCCGGCTACCGCATGAAGCCCATCCACATTCTGGGTCAGCACGCACATGCCGGGCTTGGCGCTTTCAACATCGACGATTGCGTGATGCGCCGCATTCGGACGTGCTCCGCGACAGGCAGCTTCGATTTGTGCGATGTAGCGCCACGAGACCATGGGCCGGGTATTCATCATCGCAGCGGACAAAGCCTCCTCGATGGGCAGGCCATCGTCGGTCAATCTTTCGTGATAAAGGCCCCCGACGCCGCGGTAGGTCGGCAGGCCGGAGTCCGCCGAAATGCCAGCTCCGGTAATGAACAGAATCCGGCTGGCCCGACCGAACAGCCGCGCCACATCGTCAAGCACCCACTGGGTCACGTCACCTCCACCAGGCAGTCGTAAAGCATCGGCCCTCCCACCATGTCAGTGAATTCCGACGAGGTCACCGCATTGGCGCTCTCGCCGTCACCCGACAGTTTGCGCTACCAGATCGGAGCACTCGCGACCACTCCAACTCGCACCCTGTCGGTGATCCGGGCGCTGGCGTGAAATGCGCCCCGATCATTGAGGATACGCAAACGCGCACCATCTTCGGCCAGCCGCGACGTCGAAAGCGCTGGATTTGCTCACTGGCGCACCCGCCTCAGCGCCGGCGCCCCTCGCCGGCGGCAATCAACTCGGCATAACGCCGGCGATCGCCTGCAAAGCGCTCGCGGATCGACTGCTTCTCGGCTTCCTTGGAGTTGCGCACACTTTGGTAAGCGGCCATCTCGGTGTCGATGAGTCTCAGGCCGGTGGCCACCTCACGTGGCAGATCGCGGCCGACATAGAATTCCGCCTCGTCCATCAGGCGCTGACGCTGCGCCTTGAGTTCCTGCTCCCGCTCCCCGATGATGACCAGGTCGCGATCGACCTCGGCCAGCGCCCTGGCCTCGAGGACATCTATATCGTCCAGGCTTTGATAGGTTTCGAGCAGCGCGAGATCCAGTCGCCGCTGTACCGCCAGACGGGCTTCCTCTTCCCGCCTGCGTTCTTCTTGTGCGTTTCGACGTGCGACCTCCTCGGCAGTGAGCGGCGCGGCGACATGGCGGCGCACCGTACCTTGGGGTGAAATTTCACGGTAGGCCTTGCCAAAACACACCGCTGGCAGCACATCCCCGCAGACTGGGCGCCCGCCATCGTCATCACAGCAGTAAATGGTCGCCTGCGCCATGGCGCCAGAACTCGCAACGGCCAGCAGGAATACGACAGTACTAAGCAGCGGAAGTCCCATATTCATCCCTGTATGCCTTGACTGCATCGAGGTTGGCGACCAGATCAGGGCTGTCGGACAGGTAGGCGATCAGATCCTCCAGCGTCGCGACCGCCACCACCGGGATGCCGAAGGTGTCGCGCACCTCCTGAACCGCCGACAGGCTGCCGATGCCACGCTCCATGCGGTCGAGTGCAATGACCACACCCGCTGGTTCGGCGCCAGCCGCCGCGATGATTTCGACCGACTCGCGCACCGAGGTTCCCGCCGAGATCACATCATCCAGAATGAGCACCCGCCCACACAAGGGTGCACCAATCAGCGTACCACCCTCACCATGGTCCTTGGCTTCCTTGCGATTGAACGCGAACGGCAGGTTGACACCATCCTCGGCGAAGCGGATGGCGACCCCCGCCACCAGCGGAATGCCCTTGTAGGCCGGTCCGAACAACATGTCGCAGGCCACGCCGGAAGCCTCGATGGTGCACGCGTAGAAGCCGCACAGAGCGCGAAAGGATGCGCCATCGTCGAACAGGCCCGCATTGAAGAAATACGGGGAGTTCCGACCTGCCTTGGTGATGAAGGACCCGAAACGCAGCACGCCCTTGTCACAGGCAAGCTCGAAGAAATCGCGGTTAAAATCCATGCTCTGCTTTCTAGGGAAACCGAATCACGATGTTACGCGTCATCACCGCCAACCTCAATGGCATCCGCTCCGCTCAGCGCAAGGGTTTTTTCGACTGGTTACCCGCGCAGTCGGCCGATTTCGTCTGCCTTCAGGAGCTCAAGGCCCAGACCGCCGACATGACCGCGGAGATGCTCAATCCGCCCGGCTATTTCGGCTACTTCCACTACGCCGAGAAAAAAGGTTACAGCGGTGTCGGTATCTACGCACGCACCCAACCGGCGCGAATCGTCGAAGGGCTGGGCGCGCCCGAATTCGACGCCGAGGGGCGTTACATCGAGTTGGTCTATGACACGCTCTCGGTGATCTCGGTGTATCTCCCCTCGGGCTCGAGCGGCGAGGTACGCCAGGAAGCCAAATACCGTTTCATGGACCACTTCTTTGGCCATCTGCGCGAACTGGTCGGCAGCGGACGTGAGGTCATCCTCTGCGGGGACTGGAACATCGCGCACCGGGAGGTCGACCTCAAGAACTGGAAGAGCAACCAGAAGAACTCCGGCTTTCTGCCGCAAGAGCGGGCCTGGCTCAGTCGTGTGCTCGACGACCTGGGCTGGGTGGATGTCTATCGGCGGATTCACCCGGACGCGACCGACGAAGCCTACACCTGGTGGTCGAACCGCGGCCAGGCCTGGGCCAAGAACGTGGGCTGGCGGCTCGATTACCAGATCGCGACCCCGGCACTCGCCGCAAGGGCAAACTGCGCGGCAATCTATAAAGACGAACGCTTCAGCGACCATGCGCCACTGACGATCGATTACGACTCCGGGTGCCCCCGGGCCACGGCGCATGACAACAGCCCTTGACCACCGCCGGCGCAGGCAATCGGGCTCCCGCAAGCACAGGACCGACCAATCAACAAAACTTTCCGCATCGCGGTGATCCCGGGCGACGGCACTGGCAAGCAGGTCATGCAAGAGGGCTTGCGCGTGCTCGAATAAGCGGCGGATGTTCTCGCGAACATTGCCGTGGAATTCGTCGGCGATCGCACCGCCCGCATCACGAACCGGATACTTGCGACTGTCCGCCCTGGCCAGGCGGCGACTGCAGGCAGTCAGGATGTGGTGCCGGTTTCCGAAAATGTTGCCGACCTCAGCTCACGTCGGTACCGAATATCCGGTCACCGGCGTCTCCCAGCCCGGGCAAGATGAAGCCACGCTCGTCCAGGCGTTCATCGATGCTGGCGGCGTAGATCTTGACCTCGGGATGATCCGCCTCCATGCGCCGCATGCCCTCGGGTGCGGCGACCAGCACCAGGGCGCGGATATCGGTGCACCCCCGCGACTTGAGCATGGAAATCGCAGTCGACAGCGAGCCACCGGTCGCCAGCATCGGATCCACGACGATCGCCATGCGCTCCTCGACGCGGTGAACGAACTCCTCAAGATAAGTGTGCGGCTCGAATGTGACTGCGTCGCGCGCGAGTCCGACCATGCTGACCTTGGCGTCCGGCACGATGTCGAGCACACCGTCGAGCATGCCGAGTCCGGCCCGCAGTATCGGCACGACGGTGAGCTTCTTGCCGGCGATACGCTCGGTGCTCACGGTGCCGGCCCAGCCCTCGACGCTTGCCGGCTCCAGGGGCAGATCGCGGGTCGCCTCGACCGCTAGCAAACGGGAGATTTCCCGGGTGAGTGCCCGGAAACGCATAGTGCTGATGCTCTTGTCACGCATCAAGCCGATTTTGTGTTTCACCAGCGGATGGCGGACTTCACGAATCGGCATGGTGCGTCCTCTCAGCGCGAAAACAGACGCTCTCATTCTAGCTCCCATTGGCGAGATCCAGACCGCGACGAAGCAACTCCGGTAAAATCCAGCGCATAGAGAATTCTGGAGTACATCACGATGCCAGTCGTCCTGCAGGAAATCACCCGGACCCGCGAAGAGGCCGACTGCCTCGCCGACGCCAACGAAGTGGAGGCCGCGCTCGACCGCATGGCTGCCGAGATCAGCACCGAGCTCGGCGACAGCAATCCGCTCGTTTATGCAGTCATGAATGGCGCACTGATCCTGGCCGGGCGGATTCTGCCGCGGCTCCCGTTTCCGCTCGAGGCCACCTATCTGCATGCCACCCGCTACGGTCACCAGATCCAAGGCAGCCTGCTCGACTGGCGTGTGCGACCCACGCAGGATCTGCGCGGCCGAACAGTGCTGGTGCTGGACGACATCCTCGACGAAGGCCACACCCTGCACGCGATCATCGAGTACCTGAAAGAGGACGGCGCCAAGCGCGTGTACTCTGCCGTGCTCGCCCATAAGCTGCACGAGCGCAAAGCTTATCCCGGCATGCGGGCCGACTTCACCGGGTTGGATGTCGCAGACCGCTTTGTGTTCGGTTGCGGCATGGATTACAAGGGCTACTGGCGCAACGCGCCGGGGATCTACGCGGTCAAGGGACTCTGAGGGCTTCGAACATGATCATCACTTTCAAATCTGCGGCCGCTGGCGACGTCATCATGATGGGCGACCAGGCTGAGCGGCTGCTCGGCATCATCGGCAAGGAGCCGAAGGCCGCGCAGGGCATCGTCACGGTCGAGCAGCTATCGGAGGCGATCGACCGTCTGCTGTCGGCGATCGCCGAAGACAAGGCGCGCCAGGCAGATGCGGACGCGGATCCGGATCAGGAAGAGAAGGACAAGGAGGAAGGCCGCGTCGGCATGGCCGCGCCGGTCGGACTCGCACAACGCGCCTGGCCGTTGCTCGACATGTTGCAGTGTTCGCTCAAGGAGCGTGTGCCGGTGGTGTGGGGCGTCTGACACCCCGCACATCGCAGTCAGACCGCGTCCGGCTGATTCTCAGGGGCTGCGAGGCGGAAAGCCTTGAGCGCTTCACACGCCTCGACCACGTGCTGGACGTGAGCAAGGTGTGACACCTTGCAGTCGAAGCGGCGCGCATTGTAGATCTGCGGCACCAGGCACACGTCCGCCAGCGTGGGGGTGTCTCCAAAACAGAAACGACCTTCGCCGCGACTGGCCGCAAGCAAGGCTTCGACGGTCTCCAACCCAGTCTCCACCCAGTGGCGATACCAGGCGTTTTTCTGTTCC
The DNA here is from genome assembly GCA_964435845.1 of uncultured Azoarcus sp. Taxonomy (GTDB): domain Bacteria; phylum Pseudomonadota; class Gammaproteobacteria; order Burkholderiales; family Rhodocyclaceae; genus Azoarcus_F. The sequence continues at coordinate 1,583 of CAYTAY010000117.1, read as the reverse complement.
TCGTCCACGCCGAACTCGCGCGTCAGGTACTGCAGCACGCGGAGATTGTTGATCGGGTGAATATCGCAGGCGATGGTGAGCGCGAGTTCGCGGATACGCGCGCGCTGCAGGGCATCGCCCGGCAGCAGGATCGGGTCGGGATGGCTTTCGTCGAGATATTCGACAATCGCTAGCGACTGGGTGATCACTGCGCCGTCGTCATCGAGGGCCGGCACCTGTCCGGCCGGGTTGACCAATCGGTATTCGGGCAAGTGCTGCTCCCCACCGCTGCGCACCAAATGCACCGGTAGCGCATCCCAGGCCAGGCCCTTCAGGTTCAAGGCGATTCGCACCCGGTAGGCTGCGGAGCTTCGAAAGTAGGTGTAGAGCTTCATGATTGTCTTCCGTTCGTCGCTGCCGGCCCGGGTTTCCTGACCGCCTGAATCAGGCGGTCAGGCCGCGCACGGTCTGCTCGATGCTGCCGAAGATACTCCGTCCCGCCGCATCGTGCATCTCGATCCGTACCGCATCCCCGGGCCGCATGAACGGGGTGGCCGGCTTGCCCTGCTCGATGGTCTCGTACATGCGCACCTCGGCGAGACAGCCGTAGCCCACGCCGCCGTTCGCGATGCTCGAGCCGTAAAGCCCGCCCTGCTTGTTCGACACGGTACCCGAACCGACGATGGTGCCTGCCCCGGCCGCTCGGGTCCGGGTGATGTGGGCGACCAACTGTGGGAAGCTGAAGCTCATGCCCACGCCGGCGTTCGGCTTGCCGAAAGGCTGGCCGTTGAGCGTCACCTCCAGCGGCAGGTGCAGCTTGCCGTCCCGCCACGCGTCGCCCAACTCGTCCGGTGTGACTGCCACCGGGCTGAAAGCACTGGCCGGCTTGGACTGGAAAAAGCCGAAGCCCTTCGCCAGTTCGCCGGGGATCAGCTTGCGCAGGCTGACGTCGTTGACCAGCATCACCAGACGAATCGCGCGCGCGGCGGCCTCGGGCCCGGCGCCGAGCGGCAGGTCGCCGGTCACCACCGCGACCTCGGCCTCGAAGTCGATGCCCCATGCTTCTTCGGCGACGATGTCCTCACACGGTCCGAGAAAGCTGTCGGAGCCACCCTGATACATCAGCGGATCGGTGTAGAAGGATTCCGGCAGTTCAGCCCCACGCGCCTTGCGCACTAGCTCCACATGGTTGATATAGGCTGAACCGTCGGCCCACTGGTAGGCGCGCGGCAAGGGCGAAAGGCACGCAGACGGATCGAAGACCTCGCCCTCGATCGCGCCACTGTCCAGCGCCTCGAAAGCCTGGCGCAACTGCGGCTCTGCGGTCTCCCAGTCATCGAGCGCGGCCTGCAGCGTGCGTTCGATCGCGGGCACCGCACGGCAACGGGTCAGATCGCGGCTGACGACGACCAGCGTGCCGTCACGTCCGCCTTGCTTGAGCGTGGCGAGTTTCACTGGAACATCTCCTTGTAGCGGCCATCGTGCATCCACGCGGCGTGTTTCGGGGCCTTCTTGGTCTTCGCCCACTCCTCGAGCATGTCCCACTTGACCTCGTCCAGCGCCTCGAGCATGCCGGGGCGATGCGTGTTGCAGGCGAGTTCGAG
>CAYTAY010000116.1:0-9975 GCA_964435845.1 uncultured Azoarcus sp. | reverse complement strand
TCCCGAGGAAGAACGCGAGCGCGAGGTTCTCGACGAAGACCGCGCTGATGAACAAGTTGAAGTAGTTAGCCATTTACGACACCTCGGACTGTTGTGCAGTCTGGATCTTGAAGTCCGGCTTCTCTACCTGGGCGGGTTTCCAGGTACGAACGCCCCAGATGATCAGACCGATGATGAAGAAGGCGCTCGGGGGCAGCAGCAGCATGCCGTTGGGCACATACCAGCCACCGTCCTTGGCCAGCGTCAGGATCTGCACGCCGAACAGCGAGCCGGAGCCGAACAGTTCGCGGATGAAGCCGACTGCCATCAGGATGACGGTGTAGCCGAGTGCGTTGCCGAGGCCGTCCCAGAAGGCAGGCAGGGGCGGGTTCTTCAGCGCGAAGGCTTCGGCGCGACCGAGCACGATGCAGTTGGTGATGATCAGCCCGACGAACACCGACAGCTCTTTTGACAGCCCGAACGCGAAGGCCTTGAGGAGCTGGTCGACCACGATCACCAGGGACGCGATGATGGTGATCTGGATGATGATCCGCACGCTAGACGGGATGTGATGGCGGATCACGCTGATGATGACGTTCGAAGCGCACAGCACGAAGATCACCGCGATCGAAAGTGTCAGCGCGGTGGACATCTTGGTGGTGACCGCCAGCGCCGAGCAGATCCCCAGCACCTGCAGGATGAGGGGGTTGTTGTCGGCGATCGGTTTCTGGACGAGGTCCTTGGTAGTTTCAGCCATGGCTTAGCCCCTCTCAGCGCGCAGGCGGGCCAGCAGCGGGCCGTAGCCGCTGTCACCCAGCCAGAAGTTGACGAGATTCTCGACGCCGCGCGCGGTGAGTGTCGCGCCGGCGATACCGTCGATGCGGTGCTCGGCGTTCGGCGTGGTGGCCTCGACCGTGCCCTTGATCACTTCGATCACCGGACGACCCGCGTCGTCGAGCGCGATCTTGCCGTTCCAGATCGAGCGCCAGTTGGCGTTGTCGATCTCTCCACCCAGACCCGGGGTTTCGGCGTGCTGATAGAACTTGAGTCCCTGGATGGTGCGCAGGTCACCTTCGAGCGCAAGAAAGCCCCACAGCGTCGACCACAGGCCGGCGCCATGCACCGGCAGGATCAGGGTCTGGATCTCGCCGTCATCGCCACGAACCTTGTACACCGGCATGTAGGTCGGCAGGCGACCGATGTTGGCCGGATCCTCGCCGCGGGCTAGCTGACGCGACAGTTGCGGATCGCGCACCGCGCGTTGCACGTCGAAGGTGCTGATGTCGTGAGCGTCGGTAGGCTGGCCATCGGTCAAGCGGACCAGCATCGAATCGATGGCCTGGAAAGCCTCCTGGATGGTCTGGCCGGGACGCAGCACGCCGGCGACATCGACGATGTTGCGGATGCGGTCGGCTTCCTGGTTGGCGATCTGGAGCGGCCGCAGGCCTACCGCAGCCGAGGCGACCACGATCGAACACGACAGACAGACCGCGAGGGCCATGAAGATGGTTTTTTTGGGATTGTCATTCGGCAGCGCCAGGATGGCTCCCAGTGGGCCGCCGGCGGGCTTTTGTTCAGGCGCTGACATGGCGGCGCTCCCTCCGTCGAATGTTTGATTGGACGACGACATAGTCGATCAGTGGCGCGAAAAGGTTGGCGAACAGGATCGCCAGCATGATGCCTTCGGGGAAGGCCGGGTTGATCGCGCGGATCAGAATGGTCATGAAGCCGATCAGAACGCCGAACACCAGCCGTCCGGTATTGGTCATCGAGGCCGAGACCGGGTCGGTGGCCATGAAGACCAGACCGAAGGTCAGTCCGCCGACGACGAAGTGCCAGTAGAAAGGCATCGCCATCATCGGACGGGTGTCGGTCGCCAGCAGGTTGAACAGCAGCGAGGTCGCGATCACGCCGATGATGACGCCGACCATGATTCGCCACGATGCGATCCGCGTGTAGAGCAGGAACGCCATGCCGATGAGGATTGCCAGCGTCGAGGTCTCGCCCAGCGACCCGGGCATCAGGCCCAGAAAGGCATGCCACCAGGTCAGGCCGCTTTCGGCGATTGCCGCCATGCCACCGGTTTCTCCAAGACCCAGCGGGGTGGCGTGGGACCAGCCATCGACCGCGACCCACACCTGGTCGCCCGAGATCTCTGCCGGGTAAGCGAAGTAGAGGAACGCCCGTCCGGTCAGTGCCGGGTTGAGGAAGTTCTTGCCGGTGCCTCCGAACACCTCCTTGCCGATCACGACGCCGAAGCTGATGCCGACGGCAACCATCCACAGCGGGATCTCGGGTGGCAGCGTCAGCGTGAATAGCATCGAGGTGACGAGAAAGCCTTCGTTGACTTCGTGGTTGCGCACGGTAGCGAACAGCACTTCCCAAATGCCGCCGACGATCAGTGTCGTCAGGTAGATCGGCAGGAAGAGCAGGAAGCCGTGTACGAGGTTGGCGAACGGGTTCGACGGGTTGAAACCGATGCCGAACAGGCTCAGCAGGCCGCCGCGCCAGTCGTCACGAGGCACGCCGAGTTCCGACAGTGCCAGATTGGCCTGGTAGCCGGAGTTGAACCAGGCCCAGATGATGCACGGTATCAAGGCCACGACCACGTAGCTCATCATGCGCTTGAGGTCGATGGTGTCGCGCACGTGCGGTGCAGTGTGGGTGGAATTGTTCGGCGAATACAGGAAGGTATCCACCATCTCGTAGACAGAGTAGTACTTTTCGAAGCGGCCGCCCTTGTGGAACTGCGGTTCGATGCTGTCGAGGTAGCGTCGCAAACGTGACATCAGCCTTCCCTCTCGATTTGACTCAGATTTTGACGAAGCACGGGTGCGTAGTCGTATTTGCCGACGCATACGAAGGAGCAAAGCGCGAGATCTTCCTCGTCGAGTTCCAGGCAACCCAGCTTTTGAGCGACGTCGGTGTCGCGTACCAGGAGCGATCGCAGCAGTTGCGTAGGCAGGATGTCAAGCGGCATGACGTCCTCGAACGCGCCCACCGGCACCATCGCGCGCGGACTGCCGTTTTGGTTGGCGGTGAAGTCGATCGTCATCCCCGAGCCGCGCTTGAGTGCGTTCAGGGTCACGTTGAGGAAAGAGAACTTGATCTTTCCCGCCGGGTTGAGCCAGCCGAGCACCTCGCGCGGGGAGGTTTCCTCGATGACGCTGATCTGCAGGTGATGGCAGCCGAGATAGGACGACCAGCCGGCAGCGCGGCGGCCGGAGAGCACCGAGCCGGAGATCGCGCGGTTGTTCCCGTCGCGAAGCTCGCCTTCGAGCAGTTCTTCGATGCAGGCGCCGGCGCGGGTACGCAGCAGGCGGGGTTCCTTGACCTGGGGGCCGGCCAGCGACACCACTCGCTCGGTGCTGATGCGGCCGCTGACGAAGAGCTTGCCGATCGCGATCACGTCCTGGTAGTTCAGGTGCCAGACGGTCTTGTGGGCGTTGACCGGGTCGAGGAAGTGGATGTGAGTGCTCGGCAGACCCGCGGGATGCGGTCCTTCGAAACTCGCCACGGCCGCGTTCGACGGCAGGCTGGCGTTGGGCAGCGCTGCGTCGGTAGCCTTGCAAACCCACAGCTTGCCGTCGGTCAGCCGCGAGACCACGTTGAGGCCATTGACGAAGGCTTCGCCCTCGGCCTCGATGATCGGCGCCGGATCGGCTGCCAGCGGATTGGTGTCGATGGCGGTGACGAACACCGCCGCCGGCCGGGTGGTCGGATCTGGAAGCTTGCCGAAAGGACGAGTGCGCAGTGCGGTCCACATGCCCGAGGCGAGAAGATTCTCGACGACCTGCTCACCGCTCAGCCCGGCAAGCTCGCTCGCAGGATAAGTGGCAAAGGTCTCTTCTTCCTCGGTTTCGTCCAGGCGGATCACCACCGACTGAAGCATCCGGCGGGCGCCGCGGTTGATGGCGACCACCTCGCCACCGCCAGGTGCGGCAATGCGCACGCCGGGCAGCTTTTTGTGTTCGAACAGGGCCTGGCCCAGCTTGACTCGGTCGCCTTCGGCGACGAGCATGGTGGGCTTGAGGTCGACATGATCCACGCCCAGAGCCGCCACATGTCGAACAGGCCGGGCAGCGTGCATGCGCTGCTCCGGCTTGCCGGCAATCGGCAGATCCAGGCCTTTATTGATCTTGATGTGCATAGAGGTCTCGATCGTGGTTGTCGGGCGCCGGATCGCATGCTTGCCAGCGATTGGGCCGAGCAGCCGGCCTCCCGAGCGGCTGGTTCAGATCATCGCTGCCGCTTTGCATCGGCGTTAAAAAAACCTCGCTATTGTACTTTTTAGCGCTGCTCACATCAAACAGTCTCTGGTGATATGCGAGTGCTGCTGAGGGTTTACGGGTGGCCCGGATGGCTTTGGGGGTGGTGTGGGCATGCTTTGCCGATACGCCGGGGCGAACCGGACCAAACCCCGGCCTCGTTGCACGCGATACAATCTCGGCGTTTTTGCGGTCGGCGGAGTCCGGTCGTGGCGAATGGGAGCGGATGATGCGACAGTGGAAGCCGAATGTGACCGTGGCGGAGTCGCTGGACAGCGGCCGTGGGCTGGACGAGCGCATCGTCCGCGCACTGTGGTTGAGTCGAGACGAACTGCGCGAGTGCCTGCACCGCCATCGCAGCCCGCTGGTGATGCAGTGCGTCGAAGACCGGTGCGCCGGAAGGCGGCACGACCTGTCACCGACCAGGTGTTACGTGCCATGACAGGCTCCTTGGACCCGGTTGGCCGTTTTCGCGCGCTTTTGGTATATGGGGTGGTTGCCGGCTTGGCGCTTTTCTCACCGGCGACCGAGGCGGCCTCGGATGCATCGATCGGCATCTGTTTCAACTACGGTTGCAATACCGAGGTTCCGGTATGGTTTCGAGAGACCGATCTGCTGATGGTGCGTGAGACCCTCTCGCGGGTGACCGACCCCGAGTCCGAGCGTGAAGCGATCGCCAGCGCGCTGGCGCAGCTCTACCGGGTGGCTGGCGGACAGACGCCGATCTTTGCCGATCGCGCCGGCAATCTGCGTGACGCGGGCGTCGAAGGGCGCATGGATTGCATCGATCATTCGACCTCGACTTCTCGGCTGCTCGGGTTGCTGGAGGATCGGGGGTGGATGCGGTTTCATCGGGTGGTCGAACCCGCAAGGCGCAGCCGCCTGATCCTGCAGCATTTCTCGGCAGTGATCGAGGAGTACGCTACGCAGATCGGCGCCCCGGGCGAGGAAGCGACGCTTGATCATGTCGGCTATCTGCTCAAGTTTTGCGACTGTCCCGATGTGCTGGACGACCTCGAGCAGGACAGGGGCCAGGGCGTCGAGGTGGCGCCCGGTGCGCGTTTTGTGGTCGATAGCTGGTTTGTCGATCATGGTGAGCCAGCGGTCATTCTGCCGCTGGCGGACTGGTTGAAGGGAGAAGGACCCAATGTCCAGTAAAACGGACCCCAGCGGCGCAAAGGTCGTGGTGGGGATGTCCGGCGGCGTGGATTCGTCGGTTGCGGCGATGCTGCTCAAGCAGCGGGGCTATCGGGTCACCGGCCTGTTCATGAAGAACTGGGAGGATGACGACGACTCCGAGTACTGCTCGACGCGACAGGATCTGGTGGATGTGGCGTCGGTGTGTGATGTGCTCGGCATCGACCTCGAGGTGGTGAATTTCTCGGCCGAGTACAAGGACCGTGTGTTTGCCGAGTTTCTCGCCGAATACGAAGCGGGCCGTACTCCGAACCCGGACATCCTGTGCAATTCGGAGATCAAGTTTCGCTGCTTTCTCGACCATGCGATGCAGCTCGGCGCCGAGCGCATTGCCACTGGACACTATGCCCGGGTGCGCGAGTGGCACAACGACGGGCGCCGCGAGTTCCAGTTGCTCAAGGCCGAGGACGGCACCAAGGACCAGAGCTATTTCCTCTACCGGCTGAACCAGGCCCAGTTGTCCAAGACCCTGTTCCCGCTGGGCGACCTTTACAAGCGCGAAGTGCGCCGGATGGCGGCCGAGGCCGGGCTTCATGTGGCGGACAAGAAGGATTCGACCGGTATTTGTTTCATCGGCGAACGCCCGTTCCGCGAGTTTCTGATGCGCTATCTCCCGGCTCGTCCGGGCGAGATTCGCGCACTGGACGACGACGCATTGCTCGGAGAGCACCAGGGCTTGATGTATCACACCATCGGTCAGCGCAAGGGCCTGCACATCGGTGGCGTCAAGGGACATCAGGACGCGGCAGGCGAACATGAAGCCTGGTACGTGACCGGCAAGGATGTCGCACGCAACGTGCTCTACGTCGTTCAAGGGCACGAGCATCCCGCTCTGCTGCGCGAGAGGTTGAGCGCGACGCAACTCAACTGGATCGCCGGGCGCGACCCTCATACCCACTGGGTTTATACGGCCAGGCCCCGCTACCGCAGCAGCGACGTGCCGTGCGAAATCGACCGCATAGAGGGCGATCGCGCCGAGATCGTGTTCGCGCAGCCGCAATGGGCGCTGACCCCAGGGCAAAGTGTCGTGGTCTACGAGTCGATCGTGTGCCTTGGAGGAGGCATCATCGAATGATGCGGCACGCGCCGCTCATCGCACTGTACGCTCACTGATCGCCGCGCTTGCGGTTGCAGGCGCTCAGCTGGCCGGCCGGCTGGCGAAGCGCGTCGCTACGACCTGGGCATAGCGTTCGCTGCGCTCGATGTATTCGCGTGTGCTCTTGGGCATCGTGACCCGCGCGCGGGTGATGTAGCTGATCAACTCTCCGCCCTGGCGCAGCAACTGCTGTCCATCGGTCGCAAGCTGAAGGAGGTCGGGCGTGGCCGCGCCCGCCAGTTTCGGGACGAAGGCCTCCAGATGCTCGTGCGCCACCGCGAAATCAGTCCAGATCTCGAAGATGTCAGTGTCGGTGCGCAGGGTTTCGCATTTGCGCTTGGCTGCGTTGCCGAGTCGCTTGATCTCCCCCGCTGCGCCCTCGAACAGCGGGTTGGCTCCAAACACTCCGCACATTGTTTCGGTCAGCCGGTCGATATTGCGCAGGGCTTGGGCGATCTTGATGTATCTGCTCTCGTAGAAGGCTTCGATCGGGATCGAGAAAGCCCGAAAGGGCTCTCCCCACAGCTCGTCGATCCCTTCGTCGCCGCTGATGTGACGAACCAGCTTGCCGAGGTTCAGCGCCTCCTGCAGACACTGGCCACACTCGCGCATCAGGGCGCTGTCCTGCGCGACGTCGACGCCCTCCTGCTGCAGGTCCACCAGTTTGGTGAAAATGTCGGCGGCGCGATTGAACAGCGCGCCCGCCAACATGGCACCCTTGACTCGCTTGCGCTCGGGCTCGGTTTCCGCCTCGAAGGCCGCGCGGGCTTCCTTGAGCCGCTTTCCCGGAATATTGATGCCGTGCTCGACGTGATTGAACAAGCGGCGGGTGAGGGCTTCTATGAGGCGTCGTTTTTCGACGAGGCTGTTTTGCGGTGGCTCGTAGGCCTTGATCCAGTAACCGTCGTAGAAGACGCGTCTGATGCCGTCCTCGTCACGTGTTGTTCCGTTTTCAGGGGTCGTGTCCATTGGTCGCTTCGGTCTCGTTGGCCATGCCGCCGGAGATCCGGGGTATGACCGCAGGCCGAAGGATACGCCTGTTGACCGGAAGGAAAAAGCCCTTGCGCACAGTGTGGTTACTCTAGAAACCTCAGTTGGACGTGTTCGGGTGAGTCCGACGGGGCTCGAAGCGGCGCACGCGAACCCTATTTGTCCAGCAAATCGTTGGCGATGACGGCGCGCAGGACGGTCTGGGTTTCACCGCTGCGGACCCGGTTGGTGAACCACCACAGCCCGCCTTTCTTGACGGTCCAGTCGGCCTCGGTGCCGGACAGCAGCAGCGCTGCGAGACGCCCCAGCGTCGGCTGATGTCCCACGATGAGGAAGGCGCCGGAGGCGTCCGGCCAGCCGGTGGCTGCGAGAATGTCAGCCACGCTGCGCTCGGGTCCGAGAGCCGAGACGATCTCGAAGTCGTCGGTGAACGCCGCCGCTGTCTGTCGCGTGCGCACTGTCGGGCTGGCCAGCACTTTCAGCCGTTGAGGCTGGTTGCGCTTGAGCCAATCGGCCATGCGTTGTGCCTGCTTGATACCCCGAGGCGTCAGCTCGCGCGCATGATCCGGTTCGCCATCCACCGCTTCCGCATGGCGCAACAACAAGAGGTCCATCACCTTCTCCTTTGTCTCCTCGCTCACCGCAGACAAGCTGCGACACAATCGGGAAATTGTCGCACGGCAAGATTGCAGTTCGGTTACTTGTCCCCGGTGAGCCTTTTCCAGCGTGTCTTGCCTTCCAGCAAAGGTGTGAGCTCCCGGATCGAGCTGCGGCATGCCTTCGCGTATTGCGGGCCGTGCCAGCCGCAGCTGAAGGCTGCCGCGCGTGCGAGTTCGGTATCGTCGCCGGCCATCGCGGCCAGGCGATGTCGGGCGACATCGAGATCGTTGATGAAGCCCAGCGCGTTCTGCGCTCTGGCGAGCGATTTGCCGAAGCGAATCACCTCGCGTGGGTGTAGCAGTGGGGTGAAGAACTCGATGCCGTAGCGCAGTTGCTTGAGTGCGATGCGCAGCGCGTGCAGGCGCGCCGGTATCAGCGTTCGGGCGGCTTCGAAGCGCCTTTTCACGCGCTTGCGTATCCGGCTCAGCTGCAGCCGGGCGAAGGTGCGCAGGTCCACCGAGCGGTGTAGTGCATTCTCTGGCATCGCATGCAGCGCTGCCATGAAGCCGATGATGAGACGCCCTTGTTCTGCTGGATCAAGGCGGGCAAGAGCCGCATCGCGCGCGCGATCTCGCGCGATGCGGACCTTCTCCTGCAGGCGGCCGAGGGCGGCATCTTCGTCTGCAGTGGTGCCGGCCACCGGCGCGAGGATCTCGTCGCTCAGTACATCCAGGTCGCGAGCGTCGCCGAAGCTGTTGGCATTGTCTCGCAAACGCTCGCTCCAGTCGGCGCAGAAGCTTTCGGGCAAGGCGGGCGCGAACAGGCGCAGCAGCGACCGCAGTCGTCTCTGCGAGACCCGCAACTGGTGGATGAACTCCGGGTTGGAGCTATCCATTGCGCCGACGGCGTTCGCCTGCCACTGCTGCACGCAGCTCAAGGCCAGCGCTACAAAGGCGTCGACCGGGCTTTGTTCCGGCGTGATCGTCGATGCCGTGGCGCGCAGCGGCTCGCTTGTTTGACCACTGTGCAGGCGAAAGCCTCGCTCGGCCTTGCTGATGTCGCTGGGCAGCAAAGGCAAGTCGGCAGCGAGGCGGCAGGCCAGCAGCAACAGGTCGAGTGGCTTGCCTTCGACCAGTTCCAGCTCGAGCTCGCAAATCGGCGCGACATGCTCGCCGCAGACGACCTCGCCGGTGTCGATCATCAACAGGATGCGGACGTCGCGTTCGCTGTGCTCGCGGGTTTCACGCCTGAACCGGGTGGAAAAGACCGGCACCAGTTCGTCTGCGCGGGCCTGCAACAGCTTTCTCACCGCGGTCATGTCGATGTCACCGAAATCGAAGCTACCCGAAAACGGGCGCTCCCACTCCGGGCGGCTCGTCAATCCGCCGGTCGATTGCGCGGCGCACTTGACCGTCTGCAACAACTGTTGTCCCTGGCGGCGGGTGCGAAGCGCGACACGGCGCTTGCGCAGGGCAAGGTCGGCAGTGTCGTAGTAGGTATTGTCCAGTGTACGCGTCGGGCCGGATTTGGCTGCAGCCTGCACGATCGGGTGGCGGCGCAGCGCGGCAAGGGCCTTGCGCGGCAGGGCCAGCTTGAGTTCGATTTCCTGGCTCATCGGCGTGGACTGTGTCGGTGCTTGCACACCGGCATGGAGTGTAAGGTTCGGACTCTCAATTGTACTCTGCTCTTCAATGCATTTGTGTTACGTGCGCAGCGAGTCAGGGCCACCGCATGAATGCCATCCAGGTTGGCCTGCCATCGTAGGAGCCCGGCTATGCCGGGCGATGCAGCGCCCAACGCGGGTACGGCGGCCGAATCGCCCGGCGCGGGTACGGCGGCCGAATC
>CAYTAY010000115.1:0-10061 GCA_964435845.1 uncultured Azoarcus sp. | reverse complement strand
CACGCTTTCCAGGCGTGCGACTTAAACCACTCATCCACCTCTCCGTGGAAGCGCAAAATTGTAGCAGAAATTGCGCGAACCGGAAGCCCCGGGTTCACCCCGGGTTCACCCCAGCGCCTGGTTCAAGCGAACGACATTCAGCTTTCCCTGTTCCGGGTTTCGATGCCGAAGTCGGGCTCGTCACCCTTGAGCTCGGGGTAGCGCACGTAGTCCACCAGGTTCTGAATCTCCTGTGGTGGCGGTCGGGTCATCAGGCTGACGATGACGATGGTGGCGAAGCCGAGGAAAACACCGAAGACCCCCGCCGAAATCGGTGCGATGCCGAACCAGGCATTGTCCATGCTGCCGCCGGAGAAAGGATGGGTTCGAGCCACATAGAAAAGCGTCGTCACGAGACCGACCAGCATACCGGAGATGGCGCCAGCGCGATTGGCACGTTTCCAGAAGATGCCAAGCACAAGCGCCGGAAAGAACGAAGCCGCTGCGATGGAGAAGGCCAAGCCGACCATGAAGAGAATGTTGTCTGGTCTCAACGAGGCGACCCAGGCCGCAACGACTGCGACCACCAGGAGTTGTGACTTGGAGATGACAAGTCGGCGATGGGTCGAAGCACGCGGGTTCACCACTTTGTAGTAGAAGTCGTGCGACAGCGCGTTGGAGATCGTCAGTAGCAGACCGTCTGCGGTGGACAACGCAGCCGCAAGCCCGCCGGCCGCGACCAGACCGGCGACCACGTAGGGCAAGCCGGCGATTTCCGGGGTGGCGAGAACGATTACATCTGTATTCAGTGACAGCTCTGCGAGCTGGAGCACCCCATCGCCGTTTATGTCTTCGATCTTGACCATGCCGACCCTGCCCCAGGAGGCAACCCACTGGGGAAGCTCGGAGATGCGCGAACCGATGAGATTGGTGTACACCTCCCACTTGGCGAATACCGCATATGCGGGCGCGGTGACGTATAGCAGGAAGATGAAGAACAGCGACCAGAATACCGACTTGCGGGCTTCCACGACTCCCGGCGTGGTGTAGTAGCGCATCAGGATATGGGGCAAGGAAGCGGTGCCGACCATCAGTACGAAGACCAGCGCGAGAAAGTTGTTACGCGACATTCGCTCGGCCTCAGGGGTCGCACCCGGGTGAGCCTGGGCGTGCCTGGCGGGCACTTCCGCCCGCTTGAGTGCTTCCTGTCGGGCTTTTTCCCAACGCTCCCGAGCCTCGTCGGCGGTGGTCGGCATATCCCGAAGCGCCCGCTCGGCGAGTCCGATGTCCCGAGCCGGGGCGTCATTCAAACGCATGTGATTCAGACTGTCGACCAGCGAACGTCGCTCGAGCTCCAGCGACTCGGGCAGGCGCGCGATCTTGTCGACAAAGTCATCGGCCCGGGCACGAAACTGGTTGCGCACCTCGATCTCGGCCGGGTCGTTGAAGAGCCCAACCTCCTTCTCGGAAAGCTGACCCAGAACGCTGCCGTACACCGCCTGAGGCACCGGGATGCCCGTAACCTTGTAGGACAGGATCACCACCGGGACCAGATAGGCGATGATCAAAATCACGTACTGCGCAACCTGGGTCCAGGTAACCGCCCGCATGCCGCCAAGGAATGAACACACCAGAATACCGGCCAGGCCGATGAACAGGCCGATTTCGAATTCGACGCTGACGAAACGGCTGGTGATCAGACCCACGCCATAGATCTGCGCGACCAGATAGACGAAACTCGCCAGCGCCGCAGCCGCAAGCCCGACCAGCCGCGCAAAGTTGCCTTCGTAGCGGGCGCCCAGAAAATCCGGGATCGTGTATTGCCCGAATTTTCGCAGATAGGGCGCCAGCAGCAGCGCAACCAGCACGAAGCCGCCAGTCCATCCGGTGACGAAAGCCAGTCCCTCGAAGCCGGCAAAATACAGCGAACCGGCAAGACCGATGAACGAGGCGGCACTCATCCAGTCGGCGGCGGTGGCCATGCCGTTGAAGACTGCGGGCACTTTTCGCCCGGCGACGTAGTACTCGGTGACGTCCGACGTCCGGCTCATCACGCCGATACCAGCGTAGATTGCGATCGTCGCGAAAAGGAATACATGGCCGATCATGGCCTGGGACATGCCCATGTACTCGCCGATCGACAGCAGGATGATGAAGAACAGGAACGCGCCGGTGTACCAGAAGTAGTAACGGCGCAGACGGCGCGAAAAGTCGCTGTTTGCCATCAACGACCCCACCCGGAAAAAGGTCGCCCCAGGGCGACCTTTTCCAATCCGACCATGTGCAGCGGGTGGGAGTCAGTACTTGATCCGCGCATAGTAGGACTTCTCTGCCGCCTCCCGCGCTTCTCGCAGGGTACGAATGCCCTTTTCTGCCAGCAGGGGAATCATCTTGATGAAGATCTCCGCAGTGACGATCGCGTCACCAAGCGCGGTGTGGCGCCCAACGATGTGCAGATTGAGACGATCCGCGATCGCATCCAACCGGTGCGACTCCTGGTTGGGATGCAGCACCTGCGAAAGCAAAAGCGTATCGAGCACCGGTTGATCGAAGACCAATCCGGTGCGCTTTTCCTTGATCTGCAGGAAACGCATGTCGAAAGCCGCATTGTGCGCAATCAACACGGTATCGGATGCGAACGCATGGAAGGCCGGCAGTATTTTGTCTATCGTCGGCTGGCCAACCAGCATCTCGGGTTGAATGCCGTGGATGGGAATCGACTCTGGATTGAGCTTGCGCCGCGGATCGATGAGTTGCTCGAACGACTCCTGACGCAGCAACTTGCCGTTGACGATGCGTGTCGCACCGATCTGGATGATCTCATCCCCTTCGGAGGGGTTGAGACCGGTGGTTTCGGTGTCGAAAATCGTATAGGTGAGCTCGGAGAGCAGGCGATCATCCAGCTCGTGCGATTTTTCGGACCATTTGAACAGGTCGAAATCGTAGTATTCGGGGCGACCCTCGCCCCGAACAAGCAATGCGGGATCGATCTGCTCCTGCGGGTTTGCCGCCGGCAGGAGAATGCGAAAAAAGGCCCGATGCCGCACCTTCTCGCGCTCGAGCCACATCTCGCCACCATGCCGATCGATCACGTCCCGCACCGTGAGTGGGCTGCTCTCGCCGTCGAATCGCATCGGCTCGAGCTCCCAACTCATGACGGTTTCGGTGCTCATCGCCTGGCCGTACCAGATCAGATCGAGGTGCACCAGACGGCCTGTGCTGGTCAGCCGGAAACGCACCTCGCGCACTTCGAACTCCTCGGAGAGGCGACTGACCAGATAAAGCAGCGCCTGCAGCAGCGAGAAGCTGTCGACCTTCACCCACAGCGACTCGTCGATCTCCTCATGCTTGGTCGGCACCTTCAGGCGCGCCTCGATTCTGCGCTGGGCGGCAGCGATCAGATCCGCGGCGAGCATTTCCTCGAGTGGCCAACGCGCCTTGAGCGCATCCGCGAACTCGTTCGCAGTCTCGTCGAGGCGTTCGCTCATCGACTTGACCTCATCACGGATCACACCGCGAAACCGTTGCCGCAGCGCGTCATCGAGATCGGGGAAGTCAAGCATTTCGGCTGCGGCCCGGACGTTGGCGAGTGCCGAGCGGTTGCCCTCGGTCAGGGCGTGCAACATCTGGTCGCGGCGCGACTCACTCTCGAAATTCCGGGTGATGTTGTCCAGCATCAGGATGAAGCCGGTCATGCGGCGCTCGGGGTCACCGTCGGCGCCATCTTCGGAGCGGCCACTGGTGCCAAGACCGGCGAGAACCGGGGCCATCTGCACTCTCAGCAATTGCCCAGAGCCACTGGTCGTGACGAAGTTCGAAACCGGCGACACCCCCTCGTTACGCAACTTGTGCTGGATGGTCTCGAGCGCATGGGCGACGAGATTACGGTCGAACACGCCGTAGATCGATCGACCCAAGCCAATGAGCTCACCCCCGCCCGCCACCCCCGGGGTTGCAGACAGAGCCCGGAACTGCTGGCGCGCGCTGCTGTTGTAGAGCAAGATGCGGCCATCGAGGTTGCACACGACGACGCTTTGCGTCAGCTCCGACATCAATGCCGCGAGACGGTCTTTTTCCGCCTCGACCGAGCGTTTGGCCTCCGTGATCTGGGCCTCGACGTCGGTCAGGAGTTCGTCGCGCTGCTGAGCGAGCGCATTGGCGGTTCGAGCCAGCTCCTGAACCTCCGGCGGACCCTTGAGTTCTACGCGAAAGTCTCGATTCGCACCCAGCATCAAGTGTTGCTGCTCCGCCATGCGCAGCAGACCCTGGACGTACTGGCGGAACAGGTTGCGCACCACCGACAGGCCGATGGCGAACCCTGCGATCGTCATCAGAGCGCCCAGCGGGAGCTGCGGACCGATCAGTTGCGTCAGCAAGGCCTGGTCATCCGGCTTTGCGCTGACCCATATCAGCAGCGCGGTGACCATGAACGGTCCTGTCATCAGCAGGCCGAGCACGACGACCGCAATGACGAAGCGGGCACGGGCGTTCATCTTTCAGCCCTCCGCCAGCATGCTGCGGACCTTCTCCACGAGCTCCTTGGTCGAAAAGGGCTTGGTCATGTAAGCGTCGGCACCAAGTGCGAGCCCCTTGGCCACCTCGGTGTCACGCCCCTTGGCGGTGAGCATGAGGATCTTCACAGCCGAGAGACCCGCATCCGCCTTGACCTCCTGGCATACCTCGAAACCGCTCTTCTTCGGCATCATGACATCGAGCAGGACCAAGTCCGGTTTCTCGCTGCGGATGCGGTCCACCGCCTCCTCGCCATCGACTGCGATGGACACCTCGAACCCCTCTCGCTTCATGAGGAATTCCAGCGAAATAACGATGTTCTGCTCGTCATCCGCTATGAGAATCTTGTTTCCCATCTAGCCTCCCCTCCAATCCCCGCATTTTATGTCATTGTTCGGCGTCGGCCGAATCAGGGCACCTCTTGTCCAGCGGCAGGGCAAAGGCGAAACAAGCACCCTGGCCCGGAGGCGACTCTACCCACATCCGGCCGCCGAAATGCTCGATGATCTGGCGGCTGATCGGCAGCCCCAACCCGGTACCCTGCGGTCGGTCAAGCTGATCCCCTCCCTGACGAAACTTCTCGAAAACGTAGGGCAGGAACTCCGGGGCGATGCCCGGTCCATTGTCTGCGACTTCAACCTTTACCTCGCGGTCATCGCTCACCAGCGCAACCCGTACATGCCCCCCGTCCTTGGGAACGAACTTGGCCGCGTTCGACAGCAGGTTGAGCAAAACCTGATGCAAACGGTCACGATCGGCCAGCAGCATCGGCCCCCGCTCCGGCAGGCTTACGACGAGTTCGGCACCATGGTCGCTGAACAACTGGCGAGTGGACTCGATCGCATGCTCCACGAGCTCAAGCATATCGATATCGGTATTGTGCCACTCGGCGTGCCCGGATTCGATCTTCGCAAGATCCAGCACCTGATTGACCAGCCTGGTCAGGCGTTCGGTTTCGGACACGATGATCCCCAGAAAACGCTTGCGCTCGGCCAGATCGATCTGGGGATCATCGAACATCATCTCGGACAAGGCCCGTATCGCGGTGAGCGGCGTACGCAGTTCGTGCGTGACCGAGCTCATGATGTCGTCCTTGAGTCGATCGAGTTCCTTCAACCGCTCATTGGCCGCACGCAATTCCTCGGTCGCGGTTTCCAACTGGCGCGACTTCTCCTCCAACTGATGAGAGTAGGCCCGCACCTGCGAGGCCTCGTCGAGAATGTTCATCACCTCGTCGAGACCGAGCGGCTCCTCCTGAGCCACCGAAGCGACCATCACACGCGCCGAAGCACTGCCGATCGCGCCGGCGAGCTGAGTCTCGGCGAAATGCACCAGCCCGGCATCGGCGGGGATGCGCTCGACGCTAGCATAACCCCGTTGTCTGGCATAGTTGCGGAACAAACGAACGGTTTTCGCTTCGCCCAGAAAGCGGGACACCAGTTGCTGCAGGTCCCGCACCTCGGCGCTACCCCGCCACAGCGTGGTCGCGGTCGTCCCTTCGCGCTTGAAGACATCGACGAACAGCGTCGCCTGGCTTGCCTCGAGTGCCGTCGGCACGCGCATCAACGATACGAGCACGTAACAACCGATGTTCGCGGTAAGACTCCAGAACAAGGCGTGGGTGATGTTGTCGATGCCGGACAGGCCGAACAGCGCCTCGGGCTTCAGCAATTCGTTACCCCAGAGCCCGTGCTCGATGAAGCTCGGATCGATCAGCCAGCCGGACTTGGCGAACGAGGGCAGCATCAGCGTATAGGCCCACACGCCGAAACCCGCGAGCAGCCCGGCTAACGCGCCCTCGCGCGTACCACCGCGCCAGTACATGCCCCCCAGCATTGCTGGCGCGAACTGAGCCACTGCAGCAAAACTCATCAAGCCGATCGCAACCAGTGCGTGGGCTTCGCCGGCAAGCTGAAAATACAGGTAGCCGAGCAGCACCACGATCAGGATCGCACCGCGCCGGATCGCAAGCAGCACGCCACTCAGGTCGTGCTGGGCGATCTTGTTGAAGCGCTTGCTGCGCAGCAGCAACGGCATTACCAGATCGTTACAGATCATCGTGGATACCGCGATGGTCTCGACGATCACCATTCCGGTCGCTGCCGAAAGTCCGCCGACGAACACGAACAGCGCCAGCATCTCCATGCCATGCGACAGCGGCAGCGAGAGCACGAAGGTGTCCGGGTCCACCGAGTTGTCGCCGTATTGCATCAGGCCGCCGAAAGCAATCGGCAGCACGAAAATGTTGATCAGGAACAGATACAGGGGAAACATCCACGCCGCGCGGCGAAGATGGTCTTCGTTCACGTTCTCCACGACGGTGACCTGGAACTGCCTCGGCAGGAAGATCACCGCGAACATCGCCAGCAACACCATGCCGAACCAGCCTCCGTAGCCGGCCGGGCTCGAGCCCTCGATGGTCAGAAGATGGGCGAACTCGGGATGCTCGCGGATACGCCCGAAGATGTCGCCGAAGCCGTTGTACAAACCGTAAGTCACGAACACGCCCACCGCGAGAAACGCTACCAGTTTGATGATCGACTCGAAGGCGATCGCCGCCACCATGCCCTCGTGGCGCTCGGTGGCGTCGAGATGGCGGGCACCGAAGAGAATCGTGAACAGCGCAAGAATGAGCGCTACATAGAGCGTGCTGTCCTGGAACCAGTTGGTCACGTACCCCACCTCGAAGCGCTCGACGCTATCGTAGGTGAGCAAGGCGTATCCGGTTGAGATGGCTTTCAGTTGCAGCGCGATGTAGGGGATGATCCCGATCACGGTGATGATGGTGACCAGCCCTCCCAAGAGGTGGCTCTTGCCGTACCGGCTCGCGATGAAGTCCGCGATGGAGGTGATGCGATAGGCCTTGGCGATGCGGATCATCTTCAGGATCACCAGCCACGACAGTGCAAGTGCGAGCGTCGGTCCCAGATAGATCGGCAGGAACCAGACACCGCCCGAGGAGGCGCGCCCGACGCTGCCGAAATACGTCCAAGCGGTGCAATAGACCGCCATCGATAACGCGTAGGTCCAGGAATTGGCGATGATCGAACGGCCCTGCTCCGCCCTGCGGTCACCGTAGTACGCAACCGCGAAAAGCAGGAGAAGGTAGGCGAAAGAAACGCCTATGACGAGCGTCGCGGAGATCATGGTTTGGCGTTCAGCGGTTCGGTCCGCCGATGATCCACGCGATCATGCCGATCACGAACGCCCAAGCTGCGAACGCATAGACGAACAGCACCGGCATGCCGAGCACATATTCCGTCGTGTCGAACAGCGACAGCAACGGGTAGTTGAACAATAGGGCTGCCGCCAGAAAAAGCGCGACGAGCCGTTGCCGTGCGAGACCTCTGCGCATCTCCATCTCCCCGGTCGTCCAAGCGACCCCATTATATGCCGCTGAAAAAGGCAATGCGGAGAGCATGAGCAAAAAAAGCGCGCTTTCGCGCGCTTTTCCCCTCCACTGTGCCGGCTTGGTGTCCGGCTTCCTCCGTTGTTCAGCGCCGGCATGAGCTCTTGCGAGTCACGCTTCGGCGGCGGCTATCGGGTCAGCCCTTGAGCTGTTCCAGAATGGCCGGATTTTCGAGCGTCGACGTATCCTGGGTAATCTCCTCGCCCTTTGCCAACTGGCGCAGCAGGCGCCGCATGATCTTGCCGGAACGGGTCTTCGGCAGGTTCTCGCCAAAACGGATGTCCTTGGGCTTGGCAATCGGGCCGATCTCCCGAGCAACCCAGGCCTGCAGCTCCTTGATCACGGCTTTCGCGGCATCACCGGTCGGGCGCGGTCCCTTGAGCACCACGAAGGCAACGATGGCCTCGCCGGTGACATCGTCCGGGCGACCAACGACTGCGGCCTCCGCAACGCTCTCGTGAGCGACCAGCGCGGACTCGATCTCCATCGTGCCCATGCGGTGGCCGGACACGTTCAAAACGTCGTCGATACGGCCGGTGATGGTGAAATAACCGGTGTCGACATCACGGATCGCACCATCGCCTGCGAGGTAGAGCTTGCCTTTGAAGTCATCCGGGAAGTAGGTCTTCCTGAAACGGTCGGGATCGCCCCAGACGTTGCGGATCATGGCGGGCCATGGACGCTTGACGACCAGAATGCCGCCCTGCCCCCAGGGGACTTCGGTGCCGGTCTCGTCGACCACGGTGACCTGAACGCCCGGGAACGGCAGCGTGCACGAACCGGGCACCATCGGCGTCGCGCCCGGCAACGGCGTGATCATGTGCGCCCCGGTTTCAGTCTGCCAGAAGGTATCGACGATCGGGCAGCGACCACCGCCAACGTGCTCGTAGTACCACTCCCACGCGGCCGGGTTGATCGGCTCTCCCACCGATCCCAGGATACGCAGCGAGCTAAGGTCGTACTTGCCCGGATGAACCGCCGGATTGTTGTCGGCAGCCTTGATCAGCGAACGGATTGCGGTCGGTGCGGTATAGAAAATGCTGACCTTGTGATCCTGAATCATCCTCCAGAACCGGCCGGCGTCCGGGAAGGTGGGTACGCCCTCGAAGACGATCTCGGTCGCGCCGCAAGCAAGCGGACCGTAAGCGATGAAGGTATGTCCGGTGACCCAGCCGATGTCGGCGGTGCACCAGAAGACGTCGTCGGGCTGAATGTCGAAGGTGTAGCGCATCGACATGATCGCCTGCAGCAGATAGCCACCGGACGAGTGCTGCACGCCCTTCGGTTTGCCGGTGGAGCCGGAAGTGTAGAGAACGAACAGCGGGTGCTCGGCTTCGACCCATTCCGGCTCGCAGGTTTCGGCCTGGTCGGCCACGGCGTCATGAAACCAGGTATCACGTCCCTCGACCATGGCGACCTGGCCGCCGGTACGCTTGACCACGACCACATTCTTGATGCAATCGCAGCCACCGAGACTCAGCGCCTCGTCGGCGATCGGCTTGAGCGGGAGCGCCTTGCCGCCGCGGAACTGGCCGTCGGAGGTGATCAGCGCCACGGCGCCGACGTCTTCGATGCGGTCGCGCAGGGCATGGGCCGAGAAGCCGCCGAAAACGATCGAATGGGTAGCGCCGATACGCGCGCAGGCCTGCATGGCGACCACGCCCTCGATGGACATCGGCAGGTAAATGACGACGCGGTCGCCCTTCTTGACGCCCATGCCACGCAGCGCGTTGGCGCACTTGCTGACGCGGACCAGCAGGTCCTTGTAGGTAACCTTGGTGACATCGCCGCTGTCAGCTTCGAAGATCAGGGCAACCTTGTCGCCCTGGCCTTTATTGACGTTACGGTCAAGACAGTTGTACGACACGTTGAGCTTGCCGTCGCCGAACCACTTGAAGAACGGCGCGTCACTTTCGTCGAGCACCTGCGTGAACGGCGTCTGCCATTCGAGCAGTTCGCGCGCTTGACGCGCCCAGAAGCCCTCGTAGTCGTCCTCCGCCTCCTTGCACAGTGCGCGGTACGCATCCATTCCTGACACCCGGGCCCTTTTTACGGCCTCTTCGGACGGGTTGTAGATGCGGGTCTGCTGCTCGTTGGACATACTCACCTCTCCTCAACTGAATGAATTGGTTGAAGCATCATGCCACCAACCCGAGGGTCG
>CAYTAY010000114.1:0-10093 GCA_964435845.1 uncultured Azoarcus sp. | reverse complement strand
AGATCAGCCCGCACTACGACCCGATGATCGCCAAGCTCATCGTCTGGGATGTCAATCGAGACCGGGCGCTCGCGCGCATGCTGCAGGCGCTGGCCGAGTACCGGGTCGTGGGTGTGTCCAACAACATTGCCTTTCTGTCGCGCTTGACTGCTTGCCCGGCCTTCTCGAGCGCGGATCTGGATACCGGCCTCATCGAGCGCGAAAAGGACTACCTCTTCCCTGGCGAGCAGAAGGTGCCTGATGAGGTATGGTTGGTGGCCGCGCTGGCCGAACTGGAGCGCGAAGCTGAACGGGCGCGCTCCGCCGCGCGTCGCGACCAGGATCCTCTGTCGCCCTGGCATTCGCGCGATGGCTGGCGACTCAATGCTCGTGCCCAGCGCGACCTGATCCTGCGCAGCGGCGATGTGCAGGCCTCGGTGCGGGTAGGCTACCGGGTCGACGGCTACACGCTGACGGTGAATGAACGCAGCGTCGCGGCACGTGGCGAACTCAACCCGCGCGGGCTGTTGCGTGTCGAGCTGGATGGCAACCGCATGGACGCGACCGTGATCGCCGCCGGCGAGAAGCGCCATGTCTTCCTGCATGGCCGCACCTGGCAGCTCGCCAATGTCGACCCGCTCTACCACTCGGGTGAAGGCGGCGGTGCCGAGGGTGGCCTGCTCGCACCGATGCCGGGCAAGCTCATCGCACTGGTCGCGGCAGAAGGTGCCAAGGTCGAGAAGGGCGCACCGCTGCTGATTCTGGAGGCGATGAAGATGGAGCACACCATCACCGCACCGTCGGCCGGCACGGTCAAGGCCTTCCGGTTTGCTGTTGGGGACCAGGTCGGCGATGGTGCCGAACTGGTCGAGTTCGATGCGGCCGAGGCGGTCAAGCCCGGCTGAGGAGATTGGTCATGACATTGCCCGTCAAGGTCAGAATCGTGGAAGTCGGGCCGCGCGATGGCCTGCAGAACGAAAAACAAGTCATCCCGGCCGACACCAAGATTGCGCTGATCCGTCGCCTCGAGGCCGCCGGTCTCAAGACCATCGAGACGACCTCTTTCGTGTCGCCCAAGTGGGTGCCGCAGATGGGCGACAACACCGAGGTGCTCACCCGGGTGCTGGCTGCGGCCGCGTCCGGTGTCGACTATCCGGTGCTGACCCCCAACATGAAGGGTTTCGAGTCCGCACTCGCAGCCGGTGCACGGGAGGTCGCGGTGTTCGGGGCCGCATCCGAGTCGTTCAGCCAGAAGAACATCAACTGTTCGATCACCGAGTCGCTCGAGCGCTTCCGTCCGGTGCTGGAGGCTGCAGCCGCGGCTGACGTTCGGGTGCGTGGTTACGTGTCCTGCGTGGCCGGTTGCCCCTACGAGGGTCAGGTCGCACCAGAGGCAGTGGCCGAAGTCGCCGGCACGTTGTTCGACATGGGGTGCTACGAGGTGTCGTTGGGCGATACCATCGGCAGCGGCAATCCCGCGTCCATCCAGCGCATGCTGGAGGCAGTCCTGAACAGAGTGCCGGCACAACGGCTTGCCGGACACTATCACGACACCTATGGCATGGCGGTCGCCAACATCCACGCCTCGCTGCAGGCGGGCCTGAGCGTGTTCGACGCTTCGGTCGCCGGGCTCGGTGGTTGCCCGTATGCCGCCGGGGCCTCGGGTAACGTCGCCACTGAAGACGTGGTGTGGCTGCTGAACTCGCTCGGCGTCGATACCGGCATCGATCTGGATGCGCTGGTAGACACCGCCAGCTGGATCAGCAGTCAACTCGGTCGCGAGCCCGCCTCGAAGGTGGCTCGGGCGCTGCTGGCCAAGCGGGCCAAGGCGGCTTGCGTCTCGTAAGAGGGGGTGTGTGACGGGGTTCGCGGCTTGCGCCGCGAACAAGCTCGGCAAGCCGACGCGCCCGCCAGGGACCGAGGCCCAGCTGACCGCCCGGCTCTGCGGTCGGCTGTCGCAGCCTGCTAGAATGCATCGATATAACTATTCCTGATTGGCAATGATCGTCAGCCAACGAACAGGTCGCGGAGAAATCCGTCATCCCGGGGCCGCGAAGCGGAACCCGGAACGACTGGCTGTCGCTTGTTGCTAATCAGGCAACTATTACATGATTACTCCCCCAGACAGCTATGAGTGTCACTTCCCCCTGCATCAACATTTGTCAGATAGACGCCGCTACCGGCTACTGTGAAGGCTGCTTGCGTACCCTTGATGAGATCGCTGGCTGGAGCGCCTACGACGACGAGACCCGGCTCTGGGTGCTCGAAGCGGTCGACGACCGCCGCGCTCAGATCCAGCGTCCCGTCTCAGGCTTGGTGTCTGGAGCGCGGGCGTGAGTGATGCCCTGTGTGTCGGCGTGTGCATGATCGATTGGGATTCCGGTATCTGCCTGGGTTGCGGTCGCACGCCGGAGGAGATCGAGGGTGTGCCGGTCGCACCCGTGCAGCCCGAGCAAAAGCCCTCACGGCCGCCGCTGCCGCCCAATGTCGCTGAGCATGTGGGTGAGGGCACCGAATGACGCTGAAGCTGCCTGACGGCGTTCAAGTCATCGAGCGGGGCTGGTTGTCGTCGAACAATGTGTTGTTGTTCGATGGTGACGAGGCGACGCTGATCGACAGCGGTTACCTGACCCATGCGGAACAGACGGTGGCGTTGGTGCGCACCGCCCTCGAAGGGCGCTGCCTCACGCATCTCGTCAATACCCACTCGCACTCCGACCACATCGGTGGCAACGCGGCTGTGCGGCGTGCTTTTTGCTGCGACATCGTCGTGCCGGCAGGCATGGCCGATGCGGTCGAGCGTTGGGACGAAGATGCCCTGCTGCTCAGCATCGCCGATCAGGTGGGCGAGCGGTTTCCGGTGGATGCAACCGTCCAGGCCGGCGCAAGTCTGGCAATGGCTGGGCGCAATTGGCATGTACTCGAAGCGCCCGGGCACGACATGGATGCGGTGGTCTTTCACGACCCCGACCGTCGCATCCTTGTGTCGGGTGACGCACTGTGGCGCGACGGTTTCGGCATCCTGTTCGCTGACGTGCTCGGCACAGGCGACGGCATCGGCGCCACCCGCAGCACGCTGGAGGCAATCTCCCGTCTGTCGGTGGACTTCGTGATTCCGGGGCATGGCGCGCCGTTCGTGGAGTTCGACGATGCACTCGAGCGTGCCTTCGGGCGGCTGGCTGCCTTCGAGGCCGATGGTGCCCGGATCGCACGCAACGCGATCCGGGCCTGTATTACCTTCAGACTGCTGGACCTGCGCAACATGGGCATCGAGGAACTCGTCGCGCATCTTGGCGAGGTTCCCCTGTACCGCGAGGCCAACGCGCGCTTTCTGGGCTTGAGCACGAGCGAACTGGCCGGCTGGCTGGTTGGTGATCTCGTGCGTGCTGGCGTGGCGCGACGCGAAGGCGATCGCCTGCTCGCGGCTTGATGCAGGCCCGGCGCCCAGCCGTAGAATAATCGTTCCGGGGCAGCCCGGCATGCGCCACTCGCAACGGCGGCGTTGGCGCGCTTCGCAATTGCGCACCGCACCCATGAGGAAGCGATGAACTGAGGTTTCTGGGATAATGCTCGCACGATCCCGTCGCCACGTATCGTCAGGTTGATAAAACAATGCAAATCGTACTGATCAGCGGACTGTCCGGCTCAGGCAAGAGCATTGCGCTCAACGTGCTGGAGGATGCCGGCTACTACGTGGTCGACAACCTCCCCGCGACCCTCTTGCCGCAATTGGTCAGCAATTTGCGGGGCAGCGGATACACGCGCATCGGGGTGGCCGTGGACGTGCGTTCCGGCGCGAGTTTTTCCGCCTTGCCGCAATTGCTGGAGCAGTTGCGCGGCATGGTCGACGACCTGAGGATGATATTCCTGAACAGCCGTGACGATACGCTGATCGCGCGTTTCTCCGAGACCCGGCGACGTCACCCCTTGGCGAGCGACGATGTTTCGCTCGAGGAGGCGATCCAGCGTGAGCGTGACGCGCTCGAGGTCATCGCGCAGCTCGGCCACCAGATCGATACCAGCGAGTTGCACCCTAACGCACTGCGCGCCTGGGTGAAGGATTTCCTGGCGCTGGCGCCGGCCGAGGGGCTCACCCTGATGTTCGAGTCCTTCGGTTTCAAGTACGGCATTCCGTTGGATGCCGACTTGGTGTTCGATGTACGGTGTCTGCCCAACCCGCACTACGACCCCAGGTTGCGTCCGCTCACCGGTCGCGATGCGCAGGTGGCGGAGTTTCTGCGCAAGATTCCAGAGGTCGGTCGCATGGCGGAAGATATTCGCAAATTCGTCGCAGCCTGGCTGCCGAGCTATACCCGGGACAATCGCAGTTACCTGACGGTCGCGATTGGTTGCACCGGCGGCCAGCACCGCTCGGTCTATTTGGCCGAGTTGCTCGGTGAGTGCTTTCGCGAGCAGGCGCGGGTCCTGGTCAGGCATCGTTCGTCGGTGAGGTGGACTTCGGATTGATGCGCGCTGGAAAGCTGTCGCAGTGGTGCGCGCTCGTCCGCCCGGGTGATGTCCTGGTGATCGGGCTGGCGCTTTTCGTCTGTGCCGCATCGGCGGCCACCCTGTGGCGGGGCGGCGCGCCGGACAAGGTGGTCATTCGTTCCGGCGGTCAGGTGTTTGCCGAGGCGGGCCTTTCCCGGGCACAGCGTATCGAAGTGCCCGGTCCATTGGGTCTCACCGTGATCGAGATCGAACCCGGTCGGGTTCGGGTTGTGTCCGATCCGGGGCCGCGCCAATACTGTGTGCGTCAGGGCTGGCTCACCCGCTCGGGGGCGGCTGCGATCTGTGCGCCCAACGAGGTGAGCCTGATGCTCTCCGGTGGCTCCTCGGCTTATGACTCCCTCAACTATTGAGATCCGGCCGAGCGCGGACGACGCGCGCATTGCCCGCTTTGCGGCGGCGGCGATCGTGCTCGCGGTGGCAGAGGCTGCGATTCCCCTGCCCCTGCCGGGGGTCAAACCCGGCCTGGCCAACATCGTCATCCTCATCGTGTTGCTGCAATGGGGCTGGCGGGATGCAGTCTGGGTGGCGTTGCTGAGGGTCTTCGCGGGCAGCCTGCTGCTCGGGCAGTTCTTCGCGCCGGGCTTTTTTCTCGCGCTGGCCGGCTCGCTCGCCAGCCTGGCGACGCTGGGTCTGGCCATGCACTTGCCGCGGCATTGGTTTGGCCCGGTCAGCCTGAGCATCTTCGCGGCTTTTGCGCACATTGGCGGGCAGCTGATTCTGGCCCGGTTGTGGCTGGTGCCCCATGACGGCATCTTCTACCTGGTGCCTGTGTTCGCGCTGGCCGCGACCGTCTTTGGTCTGGTCAACGGTCTGGTCGCGGGGCATTTCCTGCGCGAGCTGAAGCCTGTCGGCAACACGGCGATCGAGAACGAATCGACCCGATGAGCGGTGGTCGTAGCTTCCGGTCTATACCGCAGTGGAGCATGTCGCGTCCCAAACCCTGCGTGGCTTCGCAAGCTGCTGGTCTCCTTGCTGTTTCGGCCGGGTGTCGCCTTCGGCCGGGCGCGTTCCCGTGGGGATCAGCCCTTGCCTGCGAGCCGCTTGCGAAGGTTCACGCCTTTCTTGCGTTGCTCGGTGAGGATCTGCAGCTTGAGCTCGAAATCGGCACGCGCGTCCGGGTCGTTGCAGTGCGCAATCGCGCTCTTCAGGCGCTTCTGCTCGGCTTTCATTTTCTTCAACAGCTCCTTGAGTTTCTTCTTCTTTTCTTCCTGCATGCGACGGTCAGCCGAAAGCAGCAGGCCGAGCTTGCCCATCATCCGCTTGAAGTTCATATCCGTGCCCTTTGATCTGCGGTGGCGCCATTCCGGGAGGTGGTCGCGAGGATCGCCTCGAGTTCCTGTTCGTCGAGATGCAGTGCGCGCTCGAGTTGTTTGTCGACCTGTTCGTGAGGCATGAACGCGGTGCGCGCCATCGCGAGCAGATTACGCGATATATCGTAGGCATAGCCATTGTCGTTCATCAGCGAGCTGGCAACCTCAGGGCTGATCCGCTTTTCGCGGATCAGCTTGTCCAGCGTGCCGTTGCCGACGATGTCATGACTCTGCATGCCGGCAGCGAGCACGTCGAAGGCGAGCGTCGGGTTTTCTTCCTCTTTGTTCGCCAGTTTGTGCAAATGGTGGAGAAGCAGCGCCAGGTGCTGGCGGATCGCGACGTATTCCTTGCGCAGATAGGGGTTGGGCGACATCAAATAGCGGACCATGTTCTTTTGCAGATGCTTCATATCCTTGAGCGCTTCGATGAGATGCTGGGTCGAGGCGCGCAGCACGAAAGCCTGGCGAGACTGCTTGTCCTCGGTCGGAAGGCGAGCGAGAAAGCCGAGGATGTCGGCATGCAGCGGTTTGACCCGTCGTCGGTAGTAGTCATCGACGTCGATCTCGTGTGCGCGCTCCGGCGCATCCGCCAGCCGCTCGAGTTGCTCGCCCTTGCGCAGGCGGATCGGATCCGCGTGAAGGACGAGCGCCATGACATCGAACACGTTGGCAAAGAGATGGCCGATTTCCTTGCGGGCCGCCTCCAGGCCGGCGTCGGGCATCTGCATCATGGTTTCGTTGATGAACTTGGGGCTGCTGACCGTGCGCGGCGCCGGTTTGAGATGCGTCTCGAGCAAATCCACCAGCCGGTTCATCAGCGGCAGCATCAAGCCGATGCCGGCGAGGTTGAACAGCGAATGGAACAGCGCGAGCTTGAGCGTGTGGTCGTCCGGCGCGATGCCGAGCCAGTCGGCGCCGATCTCCACCGCGACCACGAACTGCCGTATGAACACCAGCGCGACGAGGCCGGTCGTGAGGTTGAAGATGAGGTGGGCCGCCGCCAGGCGTCGTCCGGCAATGTTGGCGCTGATCGAGCCGATGATCGCCGTGATGGTGGTGCCGACGTTGGCGCCAATGGACAGCGCCAGTGCGTTTTCGTAGGTGATCTGGCCTGCGGCCAGCGCGGTTATGATGAGCACCAAGGTGGCGTGGGACGATTGCATCACCACCGTCGCAAAGATGCCGATGGCGGTGAATAACAACAGGCCGACGAGGCCGGGTACCGCATACTCGGCCAGATCGATGCTTTGCCCGAAGGTTTCGAAGCCCTCCTTCATGTAGTGAATTCCGAGAAACAGAAAACCCAGGCCGGTCAGCACGCTGCCCATGCCCTTCAGGGCTTTTGACGGGGTGAAGGTCAGCGCCACGCCGAACACCAGCATGGGCATGGCATAGGCGGCGATGTTGACCCGCAGTCCGAGGCCTGCGATGAGCCAGGCGCCGGTGGTGGTGCCGAGGTTGGCGCCGAAGATGATCCCCACGCCCTGGGCCAGTCCGAGCAGCCCCGCGCTGAGAAACGTGATGGTGATCACCGACACCAGCGAACTCGATTGGGTGACCGTGGTGGCAACGACCCCGAAGGACAGGCTCTTCCACAGTTTGTCGGTGCTTCGCTGCAGCAGGCGCTCGAGCGTGCCACCGGTGAACGCCTTGAAGCCGTTCTCCAGTGCCATCATGCCGATCAGGAATATCGCCACGCCAGCCGCGATCTCGGTGGCCTCGGCGCTGGTGTACAGGCCGTACGCCAGTGCTGACAGGACGAGGGTGAGTATGATCAGGCGTGATCTGGGCATGGATTGGCGTCGCTCGCTGGCCAGGACTGGAGGCGTAACCGTGTGCCGGCGGCCGCGAGCCTTGCCGAAGCCCAGCCTGGCACAACGTCGCTATAGTGCCACAGCCAGCCGCGCGGTGAATTCGGGTGATGCCTGACAACGTTTGCCGTCCAGACCGGCAACGGTGACCAGCGCGGCGGCCAGCGCACGGACCTGGTCGAAATGAATCTCGGTGCGCAGGATGCCAGCGCAGTAGCCGCCATGATCGATGCGACCGGGCGGCCGGTTCAGGTTCCAAGAATACGGCCGGCGCGCCGCCGGCTGCCGAGCGCGGCCAGCGCACCCTCACCGCCATTGGCATGACAGATGGCGCAGGCCAGGGCGTCGGCCGCATCGCCCTTGGGGCTTGTCTCCAGGTCCAGCAGGCGCTGCACCATATGCTGCACCTGGTCCTTGTTGGCCTTGCCGTAGCCGACCACCGCCTGCTTGACCTGCAGCGCGGTGTACTCATGCACCGTCAGGTCACAGGACACCACGCCGCAGATCACGGCGCCGCGAGCCTGTCCGAGGAGCAGGGTCGATTGTGGATTGACGTTCACGAAAACCTTCTCGACGGCCACTAAGTCGGGCTCGTAGGTCGCGATGACCTCGCGCACGCCGTCCAGCAGGGTTTTGAGACGGCCTGGAAGCTCGCTGCCTTCGGTGCGGATGCAGCCGCTGGCGACATAGCGTAGCTGGTTGCCGAGCTTGTCGATCAGGCCGAAGCCGGTCGTGCGAAGCCCCGGGTCTAGACCGAGGATGCGACTGGCGACGATCTGGCTGGCGGCACGCATGGCTGAATTCTAGGTGAGTTACTTTCGTGCCAGCCAGACACCGGCGACTGCGACCGCCATGCCGACGAAGGCGATGCCGGTCAGGGTCTCACCGAACAGAAACCACGCCAGCAGCGCAGTGGTGGGCGGGGTCAGATAGAACAGGCTGGCCACGTTCACCGCGCTGCCGCTGCGGATCAACAGGTTGAGCAGGCTGATCGCGCCGAGCGACAGCACGATCACGAGCCACAGCAGGGCGAACACGAATTCACCACTCCAGTCGATTTGCATGGTTTCGGTCTGGCTCGCAATGGCCGCGGTGACGATCAGCGAGGGCACGAACTGGATCACCGAGCCAGTGCGCAGGTCGAAGCCGGGGCAGTAGCGCTTCTGGTACAGGGTGCCGAGCGTGATGCCGATCAGCGCGACGAAGGCCGGTAGCAGCATCGCACCGATCTGCGGCATGTCGGTGCCCTCCTGGGCACTCTTGCCCGCGATGACCATTGCCACGCCGATGAAACCGAGCGCCAGGCCAAGCCACTGGGTACGCGACACCCGTTCGCCGAGCAGCCAGCCGGCGCCGACCGCGGTCAGCAACGGTTGCAGGCCGACGACGAGCGCGGCCACCCCTGCGGCCAGACCTTGGTGGATCGCCATGAATACGCCACCGAGATAAGTTGCCTGCACGAGCAGGCCGGTGACCCCGATGTGAAACACCTGACGCCAGTCGCGCGGCCAGGGGGCACGCATGGCCAGCGCGATGAGCACCATCAGGCCGATCACCAGCACATAGCGGGTCGACAGGAAGGTCAGCGGCTCGGCATAGGGCAGGCCGAACTTGGCACCCAAAAAGCCGGTGCTCCACAGCAGGACGAATAGCAGCGGCATGATCCGCTGGAGCAGCTCTGATGGCATGGGCCTGTTCGAAAAGCGAAACGGCGGTGCCGGTTTGTCGGCGCCGCCGTTCGGGGGTTTGGGCGAGTCCGGTGGTTTGTTCGGTCAGTCCCCGAACACCGCCGAAGTATAGACCTGCTGAACGTCGTCGAGATTTTCGAGGGCGTCGAGCAGCTTCTGCATCTTTGCCGCATCGTCGCCCGAGAGCTCGGTTTCGTTGTGCGGTTTCATCGTGACCTCGCCGAACTCGGCGGTGAAACCGGCCTTTCCCAGCGCTTCCTTGACCGTGGAGTAGTCGTTCGGGACGGTGATGACTTCGATGGAGCCGTCGTCGTTGGTGACGACGTCTTCGGCGCCGGCCTCGAGTGCGGCCTCCATCAGTGCGTCCTCATCGACACCGGGTGCGAACATCAGTTGGCCGCAGTGCGTGAACTGGAAGGCGACACAGCCGTCGGTGCCCATGTTGCCACCGTGCTTGGAAAAGGCGTGCCGCACGTCGGCGACGGTACGGGTCTTGTTGTCGGTAAGGCAATCGACCATCACCGCGGCACCACCGATGCCGTAGCCCTCGTAGCGTGCTTCCTCATAGCTGGCGCCTTCGAGTTCGCCGGTTCCACGCTTGATCGCGCGCTCGATGTTGTCGCCGGGCATGTTCTCGCCCTTGGCGTTGTCCACTGCGAGACGCAGGCGGGGGTTGAAGTTGGGGTCGCCGCCGCCCAAACGCGCGGCGACCGTGATTTCCTTGATCAGCTTGGTGAAGATCTTGCCGCGCTTGGCATCCTGCCGTCCCTTGCGATGCTGGATGTTGGCCCACTTG
>CAYTAY010000113.1:0-10116 GCA_964435845.1 uncultured Azoarcus sp. | reverse complement strand
GTCAGGGCCATCGCATGAATGCCATCCAGGTTGGCCTGCCATCGTAGGAGCCCGGCTATGCCGGGCGATGCAGCGCTCGGCGCGGGTACGGCGGCCGAATCGCCCAACGCGGGTACGGCGGCCGAATCGCCCGGCGAAGCCGGGTTCCTGCGGCGCATAAACTTGTGATCATCGTCGATTGATGGTGCTTGCTCAACATTCATGCGATTGCCCTGGGGATGGCGCCGAGTTGCGCGAACTCGACGGGAGAAAAGGTATAGTGGCGCCCATGCAAAAGACACTGTCCATCTCGGTTGCGCAGCTCAACTTTACGGTGGGTGACCTGGCGGCGAACGCTGCGCGCATCATCGAAGCCTTCGAACAGGCCCGGGCGGCTGGCAGCGATCTGCTGGTCACGCCCGAGTTGGCCTTGTCCGGTTATCCGCCTGAAGACCTGCTGCTGAGACCGGATTTTCATCGTGCTTGCCGACTGGAGTTGGAGCGCATCGCCCGACATGTTGACGGGATCTGCGTCGTGGTCGGGCATCCGGAGTCGGAAGCGGACTGTCGTTTCAACGCCGCATCCATCCTGCGCGACGGCCGGATCGTCCAGACCTATCGAAAACAGTCGCTGCCAAACTACGAAGTCTTCGACGAGGAGCGGTATTTCGACCGTGGCAGCGCGCCAGTCGTTTTCGATTTGGCCGGCGTGCGTGTCGGTATTACGATTTGTGAGGACATCTGGGCTGCCGGTCCCGCCGCCCAGGCTGCCGATGCGGGGGCCGAACTGCTGCTGGTGCTGAACGCCTCGCCGTTCGAGATCGACAAACCACAGCGGCGGGCCGACGTCGTGCGTGCGCGAATCGCAGAAACCAGGCTGCCGATGCTCTATTGCAACGCCGTTGGCGGGCAGGATGAACTGGTATTCGACGGGGCGTCTTTCGCCGCTGATCGCAGCGGTCGGATGTGCTGGAGCGCGCCGTCTTTCAGCGAGACGGTCGCCTCTATTCGCTTTGCCGACGGCGACTGGGAGTCCTCTACGATTGCGCCGACGCCAACCAGCGAGGGGCTCCTCTATGAAGCGCTCAAGACCGGCGTCCGCGACTACATCGAGAAGAACGACTTCCCCGGCGTGATTATCGGACTGTCCGGTGGCATCGATTCGGCCCTGACTCTGGCCGTGGCGGTGGACGCGCTCGGCGCGGCGCGAGTGCGGGCGGTGATGATGCCCTCGCCCTACACCGCGCAGATGAGTCTCGATGACTCGCGCGACATGGTCCGGCGCCTTGGCGTGCGTTATGACGAGATCGCGATCCAGCCTGCGATGC
Organism: uncultured Azoarcus sp.; assembly: GCA_964435845.1. Taxonomy (GTDB): domain Bacteria; phylum Pseudomonadota; class Gammaproteobacteria; order Burkholderiales; family Rhodocyclaceae; genus Azoarcus_F. Next base: position 8,809 of record CAYTAY010000113.1, on the reverse strand, counting down.
AGGTTTTCTCCGAGATGCTGCGGGAGCAGTTCGCCGGCCTGGCTGAAGATGCCACCGAGGAGAATCTGCAGAGCCGCATTCGGGGAATGCTGCTGATGGCCTTGTCGAACAAGACCGGCGCGATCGTGCTGACCACCGGCAACAAGAGCGAGATGGCAACCGGTTACGGCACGCTCTATGGCGACATGGCGGGCGGTTTCGCGGTGCTCAAGGACTTGTACAAGACGATTGTTTATCGCTTGTCCTGCTGGCGCAACACCGTCAGCCCGGTGATCCCGGAAAACATCATCAACCGGCCGCCGTCTGCCGAGCTCAAGCCCGATCAACTGGACCAGGACTCTCTGCCTCCGTACGAAATTCTGGACGCGATCATCGAGGCCTATATGGAGCGTGACGAGTCGCCGCGCGAGATCGTCGCGCGAGGCTACCCGGAGGCGGATGTGCGTCGCACGGTTTCCCTGCTCAAGCGCAGCGAGTACAAGCGCCGTCAAGCCCCGGTCGGGATACGCGTCACCCGGCGCGGTTTCGGCAGGGACTGGCGTTATCCGATAACATCCCGTTATCGCGACGAATACTGAGCGAGGTGGCAGGTTGTGGCGGCGTGAGCCTGGCGCCGTCGCCGTCGAGCTCGGCAGCGGCAGTCGTGGCCTTCAGCCGTGATCCGCTGATGCAGTAAAGCCATCGAAGAGAGAGCATACATGAAGAAAATCGAAGCCATCATCAAGCCCTTCAAGCTCGACGAAGTCCGTGAAACCCTGTCCGAGGTCGGCATCAACGGGCTGACAGTGACCGAGGTCAAGGGCTTCGGCAGACAAAAGGGCCACACCGAGCTTTATCGCGGTGCCGAGTACGTTGTCGACTTTCTGCCCAAGATCAAGGTCGAAATCGTCGTGGGCGACGAACTGGTCGAGCAGGCGGTGGAGGCGATCATCAAGACGGCGCGCACCGGCAAGATCGGCGATGGCAAGATTTTCGTCACCGCGGTGGAGCAAGTCGTTCGCATTCGCACCGGAGAGACCGGCGAAGAGGCGATCTGAGCGCGCCTTGACCAGCCTGACCGGCTCAGGCCTTGCGTCGGCGGTCGGGGTTCTGCCCGCGGATCAGCACCATCAGGGCCCCGCTCCCCCCGTGGTGGGGACTGGCCTGGCAGAAGGTGAGGATTTCGTCGCGTTGGGCCAACCAACCCCGTGACAATTGTTTGAGAATCGATTGGCGGCCTGGCGACCCGAGTCCCTTGCCGTGGATGATGCGTACGCAGCGGTGCCCGCGCAGCAGGCAGTGGTTCAGAAATGCCACCAGCGCGCTGCGCGCCTCCTCCCGATTCAGTCCATGCAGATCGAGTTCGGCCTGCCGCACCCAACGTCCGCGACGCAGGTCGGTGAGTACTCTGCGCGGTATCCCGGGGCGGATGAAAGCGGCCTCCTCGCCGGCTTCGAGACGATCCTCCAGACTGACCGGTGCATGCAAGGTCTCTTGCAGTGCCGCTTGCTCATCCTGTTCGCGTTGGCGCGGTTGCGGCAGTGGTGCTGGCCGGTCGAGCAAGGCCCGGTTGGGCTTCCCGAGCGTGCGGGTGCCCCGAAAAGCGATCGCCTGCAATGCTGCGGCATCGAGGTCGTCTGCCGAGGGCGGCAAAAGTGGCAGTGGCGGGTCAGTTTCAAAGCCGCTCAGAGGCTGCTGCGCTGGTGCCTGCTGCACGCTCCGCGCACACGGATTCAGCGCGGCGCGCGTGGAGGTGCGCAAAGGCGTGACACCGTCAAACATTGCCCTGAACAGCGCTTCGTCGCTCATCGGAGGTGTGATGGCCCGTTCCTGCTGGGGCTCCGGCTCGAGCTCACGATGCCGGCGCGGCACAGCCTCGGGTTTGGGGGTGTCCAGCTCGGCGCGCCCGGTGTTTCGAATCGGCGTTATGTCGCCGAGACTCTTGTGCAGCAGGGCAGCGATATCCTCGTCGGCTTGGTTGGAGTCGGCTGAATCGGCGGCCTTGGCCACTGTGGACTGCGGCTTTGCAGGGCGCGCGCTAGGCGCGCGGGCGCCGGGTTGCTTGCGCAACTCGGCCAGCGCCCGATGCGCCTCGTCCGGATCCCGGCGCTTGGGCATGCGCCGGATTACTTTGCCAGTGTGTCGAGGTAGCGCTCGGCATCAAGCGCTGCCATGCAGCCGGTAGCCGCCGAGGTGACCGCCTGGCGATAGACGTGATCTTGCACGTCACCGGCGGCGAACACCCCTGCGATACTGGTTGCGGTCGCGTTACCTTCGCGCCCCGCCTTGGTCACGATGTAGCCGCCCTCCATTTCGAGCTGACCTTCGAAGATGTCGGTGTTCGGTTTGTGGCCGATGGCGATGAACACGCCCTGCAATGCGATTTCGCGGGTCGAGTCGTCGAGGGTGCTGCGGATGCGCATGCCGGTCACGCCAGTGTTGTCACCGAGGATTTCGTCCAGGGTCGAGTCCAGCGCCAGCTCGATCTTGCCGGCTGCGACCTTCTCCATGAGCTTGTCGATGAGGATCTTTTCGGCTCTGAAGGTTTGGCGGCGGTGGACCAGCGTGACCTTGGCCGCGATGTTTGCAAGATAAAGGGCTTCCTCTACGGCAGTGTTGCCGCCACCGATCACCGCGACCTCCTGGTTGCGATAGAAGAAGCCGTCGCACGTGGCGCAGGCAGAGACGCCGCGGCCGGCGAACTTTTCTTCGGAGGGCAGGCCGAGATATTTGGCGGTTGCGCCGGTTGCGATGATCAAGGCGTCGCAGGTGTACTCACCGGAGTCTCCTGCCAGCGTGAAGGGGCGCTCGCCAAGCTTGACCGTGTGGATGTGGTCGAAAATCATCTCGGTGTCGAAGCGTTCCGCGTGGCGCTGGAAGCGGGCCATCAGATCGGGGCCGAGTACGCCATCGGCGTCCGCGGGCCAGTTGTCGACGTCCGTCGTCGTCATCAGCTGTCCGCCTTGTGCTATTCCGGTAATCAGGACAGGCTCAAGATTGGCTCGGGCGGCATAGACGGCAGCGGTGTACCCTGCCGGACCCGAGCCGAGAATGATCAGGCGTGCGTGTTTCGTCATGGCGGATGTCCTTGGATGAAAGTGACGCGATTATAGCTGAGTGCGCAGATATATTAGCTAATGATTATAAGGCGGCAGGCAATCGGTCCGATGTCGGCCCGCGCATTCAGAGCACATGCGCTGCAGGGTTCTTGGATCGTTGCCGCACGCTGCGTAACACGCCGGTGTTAGTTTATACTGCGTGAGGTTTGCCACAGACGGCGGGCCTTTTTCCGTGTATGCGGTCCGCCAGAATCGAGGCCGATTTTCAAGGGCGGCGAAGTCTTCGGACTGCGTGCCCGGGCCGGTGCCGAGGGTTCGGTGGGATCCGGCAATTAGCCAGGCGCGATAATCCGCCCGATCCGGAGGCTGCATGACTCAGACGTCCACAGTATCGACGACCGCCCTCAAGACTTTTCCGCTGTTCCAGGGCTTGCCTGATGCCACGCTGAGTGCGGTCGCGCAGTCAGCCGTGATGCGTCGTTTTCCGCGTGGCCACGCGGTGGTCCATGCCGGCGATCGCACCGACTACGTCTATTTCGTGCTGACCGGCAGCCTCAAGGTCGTGGTCAGCGACGAGAACGGGCGCGAAGTCATTCTCAGCATTCTTGGCCAGGGTGAGTTGTTCGGCGAGATGGGCATCTTCGGCGAGCATCCGCGATCGGCGTCGGTCGTTTCGGTGATGCCTGCCGATCTGATCATGGTGTCGAAGAACGATTTCCGTCATCTCATGCACGACAACTTCGAAGTGGCGTGGCGAATGATGTGCAATCTCGCCGACCGGTTGCGCAACGCGGATCGCAAGATCGAGAGTCTCGCGCTGATGGATGTCTATGGCCGGGTGGCTCGGTTGCTGATCGAGATGTCGGAAGAGGTCAATGGCCAGTCACTGGTAGTGAGCAAGATCACCAAGCAGGACATCGCCAAGATGATCGGCGCCTCGCGCGAGATGGTCAGCCGGGTGATGAAGGATCTGAGCCGGCAGGGGCTGATCGAGGAAACCGACCACGGCATCATCTTGTGTGAGCGCCTCCAGGAGGTCTGAGCATCGCGCTTGCTTGCGGTCTGTTTCATACGGTGCGCACGCCCATCCTCTATAATCGCGGGCATGCGTTTTTCATCGGGTAGAACCCGCTCCGACGTTGCCACGTAACCCAGCACGCCCCCAACCCTTACCCGAGAAAATCTCCCTGCTGCTGCAGGAGGCCCGCTGGCTGATTCTCGGCGTCATGTCCCTCTATGTCGGGCTGGTCTTGCTCGGCTACAACGAGGCGGATCCTGGCTGGTCGCATGCCGCAGAAGTGGCGCGGGTGTCCAACCCCGGCGGGCGCTTCGGCGCCTGGCTGGCTGACCTGCTGTACTACCTGTTCGGCGTCTCTGCCTGGTGGTGGGTGATCTTTCTCGGCTACGGGCTGGTTTGGGGCTTCCGTCGCTTGCGTCACGAACTCAAGGCCGACAAGCGCTCCTTCTTCATCATTTTGGCGGGCTTCATTGTCGTACTGCTCGCGAGCAGCGCGCTCGAGTCGCTGCGTTTTCATTCGCATGGCGCGAGCGTGCCGCTCGCCCCGGGTGGTTTGGTCGGGATCGAACTCGGCAAGCTGATCAAGAGCTACTTCGGTTTCACCGGTGGCACGCTGCTGCTCATCGCGTTGGTCGCCTCGGGTTTGAGCCTGTTCTCAGGCATTTCATGGTTGTCGGTCGTCGAGCGCATCGGTGCTCTGCTCGAGTCCGCCTGGCTGTCGGCGCAGGCTGCCTGGTATCAGTGGCAGGATCGCAGGGCGGGTAGGGCGCTGGCCCAGAAGCGCGAGGCGGTGGTCGAAACCAAGCGCAAGAAGAGCGTCGAGAGGCCTGCGCCGCCGCTGCGCATCGAGCCCGCAGTCGCGGTCGTACCCAAATCCGAGCGGGTCGAGAAGGAACGTCAGCAGGCGCTATTCACTGAGCTAGAAGAAGGCGCGCCACCGCCGCTTGCACTGCTCGATCAGCCCAGTGATGACGTCGAACCGCCATCGGCCGAGTCGCTGGAGTTCACCTCGCGCCTGATCGAGACCAAGCTCGCCGACTTCGGCGTGGAGGTCAAGGTGGTTGCGGCCTACCCCGGCCCGGTGGTCACCCGCTACGAGATCGAACCGGCAACCGGCGTCAAGGGCAGCCAGGTGGTGAACCTCAGCAAGGATCTCGCGCGCGCGCTGTCGCTGGTCTCTATCCGGGTGGTAGAGACTGTGCCCGGCAAGTCGTGCATGGCCTTCGAGTTGCCCAATCCAAAGCGCCAGATGGTGCGTCTGTCGGAGATTCTCGGTTCCAAGGCCTACCACGCGATGAGTTCGTCGCTGACCATCGCGCTGGGCAAGGACATCGGTGGCCAGCCGGTCGTTGCCGATCTCGCCAAGATGCCTCATCTGCTGGTTGCCGGCACTACCGGCTCGGGAAAGTCGGTCGGCATCAATGCGATGATTCTGTCCCTGGTATACAAGTCCGATCCGTCCAGGGTGCGGATGATCATGGTCGACCCCAAGATGCTGGAGCTGTCGATCTACGAGGGAATCCCGCATCTGTTGGCACCGGTCGTCACCGACATGAAGCACGCGGCCAACGCGCTGAACTGGTGCGTGGCCGAGATGGAGAAGCGCTACAAGCTCATGGCCGCGGTCGGGGTGAGAAATCTTGCCGGGTTCAACAAGGCGGTACTCGAAGCGCAAAAGGCCGACAAACCGCTGACCAACCCATTCACGATCAGCCCGGAGAATCCCGAGCCGCTTGAGACTCTGCCGCATATTGTCGTGGTGGTGGATGAGTTGGCCGACATGATGATGGTGGTCGGAAAAAAGGTCGAGGAGCTCATCGCACGTCTCGCACAAAAGGCGCGGGCGGCGGGTATTCATCTCATTCTTGCTACGCAGCGGCCGTCGGTGGATGTGATTACTGGCCTGATCAAGGCCAACATCCCCACTCGAATCGCATTCCAGGTGTCGTCCAAGATCGATTCGCGCACCATCCTCGACCAGATGGGTGCCGAGACGCTGCTTGGCATGGGCGACATGCTCTACCTGCCGCCCGGCACCGGTTTGCCCTTGCGTGTGCATGGCGCCTTCGTTGCCGATGACGAAGTGCACAAGGTGGTCGATCATCTCAAACAGAGCGGCCCGCCTGACTACGTCGAAGACATTCTCTCGGCCGCCGAGGACGAGCTCGATGCCGGCTCGTTGGGTAGCGGTGGTGAAAATGGCGACGCCGAAGCGGATCCTTTGTACGATCAGGCGGTCGAAGTCGTACTAAAGACCCGGCGCCCGTCGATCTCGCTGGTTCAGCGTCATTTGCGCATCGGCTACAACCGTGCAGCACGCCTGATCGAGCAAATGGAGCGGGCCGGGCTCGTTTCGGCAATGGGCACCAACGGCAACCGTGAGGTGATCGTGCCCCCTAAGGAAAGCGACTGATGAACCGACTCCTGCACCGTGCGGCGGTGTTTGCTTTCGGCCTCTTGCTCAGCGTTGCAGCGAACGCCGCTGACGGTGGCATTGCGCAGTTGCAACGCTTCATCGCCCAGGCGGGAAGTGCCGAGGGCAATTTCGAGCAGATCGTGGTCTCCGGGGCCGCACGGAGGCCGCAGTTGTCCAGCGGCAGCTTCGCGTTCGAGCGTCCCGGGCGTTTCCGCTGGTCGGTGGATACCCCCTACCCGCAGCTGTTGGTCAGCGATGGCGGGCGACTGTGGATTTGGGATGAGGACCTCAACCAGGTCACGGTCAAGGTGCTGGACGACGCTCTAGGCAGCACGCCGGCGGCGATCCTCGCCGGGGAGGGCGCGCTCGAGGAGGCTTTCGATCTGGTCGACGAAGGTGTCGCCAATGATCTCGTATGGGTGCGTGCGACCCCACGCCAGGCCGACGCGAGCTTCGAATTCATGCGTATGGGCTTATCCGGGGACATGCTGATGCGCATGGAGTTGCGCGACCATTTCGGCCAAACGACGACAATCGATTTCGTCTCCCTGCAACTCGGGGTAAGGCGCACCTCGGATTTTTTCAGCTTCGTTCCGCCCGAAGGGGCGGACGTCATCGGTGACTGAACCGTCCCGGAATGGCTGAGCTCTTCGAATCCGCGGCCGCATCGGAGGTGCCGCTGGCCGAGCGGATGCGACCGAAAACCCTGGACGAAGTCTTCGGCCAGCGGCACCTGCTGGGACCGGGCAAACCGCTGCACTTGGCCTTCGAGTCCGGCAAGCTGCATTCGATGATTTTGTGGGGGCCGCCTGGCGTCGGCAAGACGACGCTCGCGAGGCTGATGGCGCGCGCGTTCGATGCCGAGTTCATCGCCTTGTCCGCGGTGTTCTCGGGCGTCAGGGATATACGGTCGGCCATCGACGATGCCCGGTCGGCACAGGCACGCGGCCGCCATACGATTTTGTTCGTCGACGAGGTGCACCGCTTCAACAAGGCGCAGCAGGACGCTTTTCTGCCTTATGTGGAGCAAGGCCTGGTCACGCTGATCGGGGCGACGACCGAGAATCCCTCCTTCGAGGTGAACTCTGCGTTGCTGTCACGCGCCTCGGTCTATGTGCTGGAGCCGCTCGACGCAGCCGCCATGCTGTCGCTGTTCGAGCGCGCGTGCGCGGTGGCTTGCCCGAATCTGGGTTTCGAAGAGGCCGCGCGTGAGCGCCTGATCGGTTTCGCCGACGGCGATGCACGTCGTTTGCTCAATCTGGTCGAGCAGGTACAAGTGGCGGCGACCACTGTCGGAGTCGACCCGGTGACCCCGCAGTTTCTGGACGAGGCACTGGCGAGCAAGCTGCGGCGCTTCGACAAGGGAGGCGAGGCCTTCTACGATCAGATCTCGGCCCTGCACAAGGCGGTGCGCGGCTCCCATCCGGATGCTGCGCTGTACTGGTTCTGCCGCATGCTCGATGGTGGCGCGGACGGCAACTATCTCGGCCGCAGGTTGGTGCGCATGGCGAGCGAGGACATCGGGCTGGCAGATCCTCGTGCGCTCGAGATCGCACTGAACGCGTGTGCCGCTTATGAGCGGCTGGGTTCGCCGGAAGGCGAGCTCGCATTGGCCGAGGCCGTAGTGTTCATGGCCTGTGCCGCCAAATCGAACGCAGTGTACAAGGCATACAATGCCGCGCGCGCTTTCGTCGCCAAGGACGGCTCCCGTCCGGTGCCTCTACATCTGCGCAACGCACCGACACGGCTGATGAAGCATCTGGGCCATGGCGAGACTTACCGCTATGCTCACGACGAGCCGGATGGCTACGCGGCTGGCGAGTCCTACTTCCCCGAGGGCATGGATGAACCCGGCTGGTATCGACCGGTCGGCCGCGGGCTCGAAGTGCGCATCGGCGAGAAACTCGCGCATCTGCGGGAATTGGACAAGGGCGCAATCCGCCGTCGCTAAACCCTGCTCAATGGCTGACCGGATGATCGGCCATGAAGCGTTTCCGGATCTCCGCGACATGCGCAGCCCGGACGCAGTCGCCGCGGGTGACCGCCCGCTCGGCCAGATCCTGCATGTACTGGGTCAGCAATATGACGCCCTCGGTCGTCTGCACCAGCCCGCAGGCCAGTTGTGCCGCTGCGACATCGGGGATCTCCTCATGTTCCGCGATGAGTTCAACCTCCTCCTCGGTGAGGTCGCAGTAGTCGAGACAATCCTTCATGGATAACATGTCGTCGCTCCTCCGATGTGCGTGCGATTCAATGTCGCACCCTGTCGTTTCAATCCTAGAAGCTGCGCGTCCGGGCTGCCAATGAAATGTCGGCATGGTATGTCAGGAAGCGATT
>CAYTAY010000112.1:0-10197 GCA_964435845.1 uncultured Azoarcus sp. | reverse complement strand
AGTGTAGAGCACCATGCAATCGAGGCACAGCATGCACTCGCGAGCGTCGATACGACCCTTTTCGTCGATCGCGAGCGAGCCGCAGCCCACCGCGCAAGCCTTGCACGTGGTGCACTCCTGTTTGCGCTTAAGACCGAACCAGCGAAAGGTGGTCGGCATGGCCAGCGCGGCACCGAGCGGGCACAGATACTTGCAGAACGGCCGTTCCATGAAGATGGACAGGGCCAACAGGCCGGCGGCGAACAAGGTATAGGGCCAGGCTCGGTTGAACATGCCGATCAGGAAGGTGGTCTTGAACGGCTCCACCTCAGCCAGCATTTCGGCAGTGGTCAGCGAGAACGCAGACACTGCGAGCAGCACGCCGAACACCACGTACTTGGCCCACTTCAGGCGGTCGTGAGCCGGCTGCGACAGCTTGAACTGGAAGCGCTTGAGGCCTACGACTCCACCGATCTTGTACAGGATCTCGGACAGCGAGCCGAACGGACACAGCCAGCCACAGAACAGCCCGCGACCCCACAGGAACACCGTAATGATGATGAAAATCCAGAAGATGAAGATGAACGGATCGAGTAGGAACAGCTCCCAGCGCCAGTCGAGCAGCAGCGCGTGGAACCAGGTGAGCACCTGGGTGATCGACGGCTGCGCCATGAGGTAGAAGCCGACGAAAAAGATGCTGATCAACCAGGCCGAATATTTGATCGCGTTGACCGGCCACTTGTTCTTGCGGGTCGAGGCCCGGGTGAGGCGGTCGCGGTTGGCGTAGGCGATCGCGACTGCCAAGAGGAGCACGGAAAAGATGGCGATCTCGACCGCACGGACCTTCCAGATTCGCACCCAGGGAGCGTCCGGCGTCTTGATCACCGCGCGACCGCCTTCGAGGTAGTCGGCCGCGAGCCAGTAGTCTGCAGAGAAGTTGGCGAAACTGCGCTGGCCGGTCGCCTGGTCGATGCGGTTGCCCAGAAACACCAGGCTCCAGGGGTAGGCCGCCGAGAAGCTGTCACCACGAATTACGAAGATGCCGGATTCGGTGAAGCGCGGCGCGCCCGGTGCAGCGATTCCGAAGAGATTGAAGTAATCGAAGTCGTAGAAGTGGAATGCATCTACGTCCTGCCGGACCTGGATACGGTCGTACAGACCGCCGCGGACAAAGCCCGATCCCTTGAAGGATTCGGCGCCGGCAGTGCGGATGATGAAGATCGCCTGGTCGTCGCCGATACGCTCCATGATCCGAGGCCAAGCTATGTCGCCGAGCACCGCGCGACCCACGTCCGGATGATTCAGATAGCCGAACCACAGCTCGATGAATGGGATATCGCCGGGTTCCAGGCCGACGTCCTCGGGCTGCACCACGAGGCGCCGCACGCTGCCCTCGGCCACCAGGGTTTCCCAGTCCGGCTTGTGACCCCTCTCGATGAAGGGCCGCTGCTCGCGCACGATGGGTTCGAGGATGCCGGTCTGACGAGCTACTGCGCCGCCAGACTGCATGATGACCTGGTTCTGTACGACCACGGTTACGGTCGCACCGGAAATCGCATCCACGCCGATCACGTCTTCGCTCGGTCGGGTACGACCTACTTCGATGCGGTCTCCGACATGCTTGCCCAGATACTGGTCGTTGAAACGGTTGAGCGCGGTCTCGGGGATGCCGAGCAGCAGAATCGGTTCGGAATGCTTGAGGATGCGGATGCCGGTGAAGTTACCACTTGCGTCCATCCCGATCAGCTTGATGATCGGCTTGCCGGAATAGGCTGGTATGTCGGTGATGTCGGAGGAGAGCATCACGTAGCCGATCAGCCTGTCGCTGGCATCGAAGCCCTCGACGAAGGTCGGGCTGCCCTTGCGCTCGGAAAAACGCACCGCGCCGGGCAGAACGCTCGCACAGTCCGTGTAGGCGCACATGTCTCTGGCGGAGAAGAGTTCGGGCGGGAGCCTGGCCTCGTAGGTGGAGGTCTGTGCGTGGGTCGCTGCTGCGAGCATTGCCAACACAAAAAGGAGCAACAGGCGGGAGGGATTGAAGAGGGAGGGCATGTCCATGACCTTTACTCATGATGGGGAGAGCTTACCCATGGCCGCTTCACCGGTAATTGTCGGTGGTCAATTCGTCGTGTGACCGGGCGTGAACGCCCTTGGATTCACGCTATTCGGTAAATAACCATGTACTTAATAAGGGCTAAAAAAACGAGGGGCACACGCCCCTCGAAACTCACCCTGGCGCGCTGCCCCGCTGAGAACTGCGCGCCTTGCAAGCCCCGATGCCAGTGGCACCGGCGCCTTGCGCTGCCTATCGTCAGGCTTCCACCAGCATCCGGCCGCGCATCTCTAAGTGCAGTGCGTGGCAGAAGTGGGTGCAGTAGTACCAGAACACACCCGGCTTATCGACCTTGAAGGTCACCGACTGGGTCTCCTGCGGATTGACGATGAAGTTGATGTTGTAGTCCGGGATCGCGAAGCCGTGAGTAAGATCCTCGATCCGGTCCAGGTTGGTCAGGATCAGCGTGACTTCGTCGCCGACCTTGACGTTGAACTCAAGCGGGTCGTAGGTCGGAGCGTAGGTCACCATCTTGACCGTGACCTTGTTGCCGTCACGTGTGACACCGGCGTTGGCGATGTCGGTGATTGCGTTCGGGAAGTCCTCGTGCTGGTAGATCTGCTTGGGCATCAGCAACTCGCGACGGAACATGATGAAGTCGTGCGGTTCCGGGCGAACCGGTGCTTCGTGCGCCAACACCATCTTCTCGCCGGAGATGTCGATCAGCTGCTCGTTCTCCGCGTGCAGCGGCCCCACCGGCAGGAAGCGGTCCTTGGAGAACTTGCAGCCCACGCAAAGCCACTTGCCATCGGCGAACATGGTCTCGGAATGCGTGGCATTGATGTGGCCCGGCTGGTAGTGCACGTCAAGCCGGTCGACCACGTACTGCGCGTTGTTGTCACCGGCATGGAACTTGATCGCGGCATCGACGTTCCACTTGACCACCTGGCTGTCCAGGAACAGCGTGGTGTAGGCGTTGCCGCGACCGTCGAAGGCAGTGTGCAGAGGGCCCAGGCCGAGTTCGACTTCGGCGACGATGGAGTCGTCGATGTCGGCCAGGTTGCCTTCGAACCACTGCAATACCTTGTCGAGCTCGATCACGGTCGCGGTGGGCGACAGCTTGCCGGAGCAGATGAAGTACTTGCCATCAGGGCTGGCATTCACGCCGTGCGGGTTCTTCGGCACGCTGACGGTTGCGGTCAGTGCGGTCTTCGGATCCTTGTTGGCCTCGCGGGTGCCGTCGACCACCGGGATGTCATTGCCGAAGGTGGTGTACTTGCCTTCCTTCACCGCCTGTTCGATACGAGCAACGTTGAAGAAGATGCAGGCGTCGCGCTCTGCCGACATCATGTCCTGGAAGGTGACGCCGTTCTCGGTGTTGTACTGGTTGCTGGCGGCGAGCTTGCCGTCGAAAGAGGTTGCGACCAGATCGCAGTTGCCGTCGATCAGCACCTGCCAGCGCACTTCCATGGTCTCGGCGTCGACGCAGGAGAACAGCGCGCGATACTTGCTCGGATCATTGATGTCACGGCCATCGTTGGGCAGCGGGATGTGGAATTCGCCACCGCAGAACACGCGGGTGGTGTAGTTGATCGCGGGGTCGACCGGGTCGGCCTTGTCCGGGAAGATGCCGTGAAAGCCCATCACGTTGGGCAGTTTGGTGATCTTGTCGCAGACGAAGTAGTCGAGACGGATACGCGCGATGCGCGAGTTGATCTTGTCGTTGATCCAGGCGTAGCGACCGTCGTAGTTGCCGTCCTTGTAGGAGGCGTGCGTATGATGGGTGTCGCCGACCGTGAACTCGAGGCTGCCGTCGGGCTTGGTACCCATGATGGCCTTGGATTCGTTGGTGATGCCCCAACCGACCAGCGCGTCCGGTACGAAGCAGGGTACGCGGTGGAGTTCGCGCCCGGACGGGATGCCGAGCACCCGGAAGTCACCGGTGTGGCCGCCGCTCCACAGACCGTAGTATTCATCCAGTTCGCCTGGTGCTACGTGGGGGTTCATGCCTCCATTCTGTGCTGGCGCCGCGACCGCCTCGCGGCTGCCGCCGGGCAGCGCTGTGATGCCGGCTGCCAGGCCCGCGCCACCGAGGCCCATGAGCGCGGTGGTGTTCAGAAAGCGACGGCGGCTAGGATTGGTCGCGCCGTCCTTGGTCTTGTCAACGTCTTGGCTCATGGTTTTGCACTCCATGGTTGTGGTGATGTCTGCCCGGTTCCGGTCCGCCACTGGCGGGTTCGGATGAGATGCCTGCTGCGACAATGTGTCGCTGCGTCAAAATGTCGCAATCGCATAGTACGTGTCCGGCAGAGCGGAGTTGTTGATACGGATCAATAAAGCCCGGCTTTGCACACCTTATGCTCGTGCGGCCGGCGACTCAGGCATGCTTGGAGAGTTCTGCGGCGAAAGCAGCCGGGCCTGACAGGCTGCTCATGGACATCCGCTCCCGGAAACCGTGGCTGGCGGACCAACTTGTTGCGCGCATATCAAATGAACATCGACACTGCTGCCTTTGCTCACCGGCACTCAAAAGGTCAGCGCGCCAGGCGTGCCTTCGGCCATGGCCAACTGTGGTGCTCGGCATGATGGATCAGGTTCGTCGTCTGGTCTGGCTGCGTTGGTACTCAGTCGCTCTGATGGCACTCTGTGCCCTGCTCGTGCCCGGTTGGCTCGACGTGACGCTACCTGTCGGCTCGCTGCTGGCCGTAACCCTCGCCTTGGCGGCTTTCAATGCCTTCACCCTGGCAGTCCTGGCATACGGGCCCAAGGGCGAAACACGTTGGCTCTTCTTGCAGCTGTTGGTAGACCTGCTCGGGTGGGCCGCATTCGTGTATTTTTCTGGTGGCGCGACCAATCCACTGATCTCGCTGCTCTTGCCGCTGACTGCGATCGGAGCTGCGGTGCTGCCCGCGCGTCTTGCCTGGGTGCTCGCCGCCTGCGCAGTCGGGTGTTACTCCCTGTTGTGGAGTTTCTACACGCCAGTTCGTCTTCGCGATCCGGATGTCGCTGCCTACTGGCACCTGGCGGGGATGTGGGTCACGTTTGCCTTGTCGGCCCTGGTCATGGTCGGCGTCGTGTTGCGCATGACGGCAGCACTGCGCGCTCGCGACCGGGTGCTTGCCGAAGCCGTGCAGATGCGGGCCCGCGATCAGGCGCTGGTTTCGCTCGGAAGCCTCGCGGCCGGTGCCGCGCACAGCCTGGGCACGCCGCTGGCGACAATGCGTCTGCTGGTAGATGAGCTCGGCGCGAGTAAAATCTTGCCGGACGAAGCGAGGGAAGACATTGAGCTCATCGGCGAACAGATCGAGCATTGCCGCAAAACCTTGGGTGTGCTGACTGCACGTGCGGGTCAGCGTCGTGCAGAGGGGGCGGCGACTGTGGGGGCCGAGGCGTGGGTTCAGTATGTACTCGCCGGTTGGCAGTCGCAGCGTCCTCATGCGCAGTCGACACTGCGGGTGGATGATTCGGTTCGCGGCCTATCGTTGGTCGGCGATGCAACGCTGGCTCAAGCGCTCGAGACCTTACTCAATAACGCGGCCGACGCCTCATCGCAAACGGTGGAGGTTCTTCTCGCGCGGGATCCGACACAGATTCGGGTCGAGGTGATGGATCGTGGGCCCGGTATGCCCAGAGAGAGATTGCGTGAGCTCGGTCACCGGCCGCTCGAAGACGACGGTAAGGGGCTGGGGATTGGTCTGTTTCTCGCTTGCGGCGCGCTCGAGCGCGCCGGTGGTAGATTGGAATTCGATGAACGCCCGGGTGGAGGCACCGTTGCGCGAATGCTTTTTCCGTTGACCGAGTTGCCGGAGAATGAGGCTGGAATCAGGGATGAATGAAAGCGTAGTCATCGCCCCGGACACGGGTGCGCGACTGCTGGTTGTCGATGACGACGCGGCGTTCAACAAGGTGCTGTGCCGCGTGCTGGGACAGCGCGGCTTCAAAACGGCTGGAGCTCTGGATAGCGTCGAGGCCCTGCGGCTCGCGGAAGATTTCGCGCCGGGGTATATCGTGCTGGATCTGAACATCGGCGGACAATCCGGCTTGAGGCTGATCACGCACTTGCTCGAACGTTGTCCCGACGCCCGCATCGTCATGCTGACCGGCTATGCGAGCATTGCGACTGCAGTTGGCGCGATCAAGTTGGGCGCCGTGCAATACTTGGCCAAACCTGCCGATGCCGATTCGATCGTGCGCGCACTTTGCCACGGCCAAGCGTCTCATGATGTCGAACTAGGCGAAGATGCGCCGATGCCGGTCGACCGGCTCGAGTGGGAGCATCTTCAACGTGTGCTGAACGAACACGACGGAAACATCTCAGCTACTGCCCGCGCGCTGAAAATGCATCGACGTTCGTTACAGCGCAAACTCGCACGCGGGCCGGGTTCGGCTTGACTCTTTGCGACAGGAAACTGTCACGCGCCAGTTGAGCCTGCAGCGCCAGCGTGAGCAGGAACTGGTCTAGTGCGCCTGTCTCAGTCCTCGCCGAACCACATCCGCTGGAGCAGGCCGTCTCGCCGGATGAAGTGGTGGAAGAGCGCGGCGCCGACGTGCACGACGATCAGCAGCATCAGCAGCGGCGCGATCAATCCGTGCAGGGTCCGTGCAGGTAGATGCGAAAAATCCCCAGGCAACACCGCAAGACCTTCACCGAATACGATCTCAGGCAAGCCGGCCGCGGATGCCATGGTCATGCCGCTGAGGACCATGGCGATCACGAGGGCATAGAGCACCCAGTGCAACGGGCGGGCGAGCCGGTCGCCAAGTGGGTGTCCAGTCGAAACCGGAGGCGGGAGCGGTGTCAGCAGGCGAGTGGCCAGACGAATCAGCGTCAGCACGAGGATCATGCCGCCGGCGGTCATGTGAGCCCGCAGCAGCTCGATTTTCCGTGGATCGTCGTTTGGGGTTTCCGCGAGTGCTTGGCTGCCCACGAACAGGGACATCAGTACCATGATCGCGAGCAACCAGTGCAAACCGACCAGAACCGGATGGTAACGCTTCAATTCCATGGGGTGGCCGCCTTCCTTGTTCGTTGTGATCGTGGGCCTGCAGCCCGATGATGGTTATCGGGCATGTTGACCACGAGCGCATCGCAGCGCCTTGATATGCAACAAAGAGGGGAGGGTGTGGGCTGGCCCGGTGATCACCCGGTCGGCTTCGAGCGTGCCTGGAGCATCGGGCCGGGTTGCCCGGTCAATGTCTCGGCGATCAGCATGTCCACTCGCACCGGATGGCATGAGGGCTGGGACAGGATTCCCGGTGCACCCGCCCGAGAAGCATGAGGGCTGGGACAGGATTCCCGGTGCACCCGCCCGAGCAGGATGCCGAGACCATCCTTGGGTGGTCTCGCGGGTGCGCTTGACCGCCGGCTCAGAGAGCTTCACGCTGCCGGGCCGGAGAGCAGCGGCGTGCAGGTGAATCGGAGCGGGTCTTGCGATAGGCTGACAGCACCCCGTGCATGTTGAAAAACAGCCAGCCGAATTCGACGACGATGGCGACGCCGGCCAGCCTCGTAATCCAGTCGTTGCCGAGTCCGACGGCCACCAGCAGGATCAAGAGCGCTCCGGTGTGGATGCGCAACTGGTACTGCGTCCTGTTTTCCGGCTGCAACAGTCGCACGTTGGGCGCTTTGATGCCCGACTGAGTCAGATGTAGCCATGCGAGAAAAGGCACGATTTTGTAAAGCATCGCCTCGATCACGCTGACGAAGCCACCGTAAATGATCAGAACCCCAGCCAGAATGCGCAGCATCGGTGCGTCGCTCACAAGCGTCGAGAGCAGACAGGCAAGCCCTGCGATCAGGCTCCAGATGCCGAGGCGAAACAGTTTGTAACTGGCGTCCGGGTGACGACGTCGAGTCTTTCCGATTACCACCAGCGTGGTAAAGAGAAACAACGCGGTGAGTGCCACGATGAGACCAAGCAGAATCAGTGAAAGCACTTTCCATTCGAAAAGAACTGCAATGCTCCACAGGGTCAATGCGCCGGTGCATGCAAGCGCCCAGAATCTGATCATCGCGCGCGGGTAGGGCGGTGTGATCTGAAACATCGGCACGACAATCCAGCTTGTCGCCGCGAGGAGGAGACCTGCTCCGCCGAGCAGGGCCCAGCCGAGATGCAGTTGCAGCATGGAAAACATTGGCAACGGGAGGCCTTGGGCACGCGTGAGCGCCAGCAAAAGGCCGAGTAGTGCGGCTACGCCCAGGCCGATCAAGGCCAATCTGACGTCGCGCTGACTCCCGGTACCGCTGCCGACCTTCGAGAGACCGATCATTGCGCTCATCAGAAAGACCGTAAGCGCAATCCCCAGAAGCGCGGCGGCGGCGGTCAGGATGGGCGGGCTCATCTTGTAAAGACCGGTGGCGAGCGCAACCGTACCACCGACCAACAACAGATGGACCGCCAGGGCAATGCGGCCCGCCATTGGAATGGCTGCGCCGCATACGACTGGCAGGATCTGGAAAAGTGCGCCGATCATGACCATGACCATGAACCCGAGGGTGGCGAGGTGAGTGAGGGCCAGGGCGCCCGGCGTCCATCGCGACACCAGCACATCGGGCGAAATCAAAAGCATCAAACCGGCGAGCATGCCGAAAAACGGTGCCGTCAGAAAATAACGCAACGGCGCCGAGATCGGCGGGGTCTCGTCGTAACCAAGGGCAGCGCCGGCGGGCATCATGGTGCGGTGATCTCGATTTCGATCACGCCATCCGCGCGGATGGTCTCATTGTGACGATAGCCATCCCGGTCGAGAATGCGAAAGAGTGGCAGGGGCATCCGATCCAGCAGGAGCTTGATGGAATCGCCGGACTTGAGATCCGCGATACCCTCCATCACCAGTTCGAAGGGCTTCGGCGGCTCGAGTCCGCGTCCGTCGATGGTTCTCACGCCCCAGCCTCCGCCAGCCGTTTGGCGAGAGTCTCGGCAGTCTCGGCCGCATTGGACATGCGCGTATCGCACATCGGGTAGAGGATGTTTTCTTCCTTCATGTTGTGTTGCTGCATCATGATGAGCAGTGTTTCGGATTCACCCGAATAAGCGTCGGCATCCTGGCCCGCAATGGCCGCGCGCATCTCTTCGACTTGCGCGCGCAGATCCTGGTGCTCCATCCGCATCATCGCCGTGGGACCGCTGGTCATGCCGGTTGCTTCTTCAAAACGCGGGAACAGCATGCCCTCTTCGAGCCCGAAGTGCTCCTCAAGCGCTGTCGCGAAACGTTCGAATGCCTTTTCCGTCCGCTCCCAGTCACCTTCCAGGCAGGCATTTTCGGCCTCTGCAAAGTACTCGTCGCAATGTCGGTGATCCTGTGTCATTACCCCGGTGATGTCGGTCATTTTTTGTCATCCTGTGATGTGCGATAACATTCTTCCGAGCATGGCCCGGTGTCGCCTTGATGTTCATCAACACGTTCAAAGAGGTCGGATCCAGTGAGTTGCGGGGGTTAGAATCCCGCTTTTCGTTACCTTCTCCGGAGTCGGCATGTTGCATGGCGAACGCCCCAATGCGTGGGTGTCGATTTTTCTCCCGTTTGCCCTGGGCTACTACCTCTCTTACCTGCTGCGCACTGTCAATGCGGTGATTTCGCCGGATCTCACCGGCGACCTTGGTTTGTCGGCTGCGGACCTCGGGCTGCTCACCAGCGCTTACTTTCTCACTTTCGGTGCGGTGCAGATTCCGCTCGGTATCGCCCTCGACCGCTACGGACCGAAGCGGGTCGAGGGTGTGCTCCTGCTGCTGGCCGCCATTGGTGCGGCCGCCTTCGCGATGGGTGAATCGCTCGGCCAGCTCGGCCTCGCGCGTGGTCTCATCGGTCTGGGCGTGTCGGCCTGCCTGATGGCCGGCTTGAAGGGCTTCGCGATGTGGTATCCGCCCGAGCGACAGAGCTCGATGACTGGTTACATCATGGCCGCTGGCGCGATGGGTGCGCTCACCGCCAGTGCGCCGGTCGAAGCCCTGCTGCCGATATTCGGCTGGCGCGGTATCTTCTGGGTCATCGCAGTGTTCGCCGCTGGTATCTCGCTGTTCATCTTCGTGTCGCTGCCCAACGACACACGACATGACGGCAAGGAAACCATCGGCCAGGCGTTTCGTTCGGTCGGTCACATCTTCGCCGCGCCGGCCTTTCTGCGTTTCGCCGGCTCGGCGATGTTCTTCACCGGTGGTTTCATG
>CAYTAY010000111.1:0-10199 GCA_964435845.1 uncultured Azoarcus sp. | reverse complement strand
AAAAAGCCCCAACTGATAACAGTTGGGGCTTCAGTATTGGTGGCGGATGGTTGACCACGTGCTGACTGACCTCCCGAGCGTATGAGCACTTGTGCGGGTTGCTGCGGGTCAAGCGCCCAGCAGGCGGCGAGCAAGCACGGTTTGCATGTCACGGTGTCCATCAGCAATCAGGTAAATGATGACTTGGCTGCCTGTGACACGGTAGATCACGCGGTAAGGCTTGAAGAAGGTCTGGCGGTATTCTTTGATCCCAAGACCGACAAGTTCCTTCGGATAGCTGCCGCGTTCCGGGAATTTAGACAGACTCTCCACAACGTCCATCAACTCATCCAATACATAGTTGGCGTTGGCCACACAGCCGAATTCGGCGACGTAGTCGTGGATGGCCTCCATGTCCTGCCCCGCCCCCTCGGTGAGCAGGACTTCGAACTTGGCAGACGTGCCTGCCATCAGGCTGAGGCTCGCTTGGCGCGGAGGCGGGCAACGACGTCGGCCACGGGTTTGACCTTACCAGCGGCCACATCCTGATTGCCTAACGCAAGGATTTTTAGCAAGGCCAGTGTTTCTTGCGTCTCCTCGAACGAGGCGACGTCCTGCAGGACTGCCTTGGCTTCGCCGTTTTGGGTGATGACCATAGGTTCACGCTGCTCCGCGAGGCGCGTCAAAACCTCGGCAGCGTTGGCTTTGAGATAGCTGATAGGCTTGACTTGCGATGAGTAGCGCATGGCGGTGCTCCGGACTTTAGTAAAACTAAATATAGTCTTTTTATGGACTCGTGGCAAGGTGTGGAGATGGCCTCTGTAGGGAGAATCCGTGGTCATTGCGCAGGCACATCATCACCCACCCGGTACCCCATTGCCCGGTAGCCGCGCTGCCGCTTGTCCCACATCCGTAGCAACGCCGGGTGGCCGGTGTCTACGAAGTCGATGATCCGCACGTCGGTCTTGCTGGCGTGCTCACGGTGCAGGCGTCCCGCATACTGCTGCAGCGTGCCCTTCCAGGGCACAGGCATAGCGAGCACCAGCGTGTCGAGTGGCGGGTGATCGAAGCCCTCGCCAACCAGCTTGCCTGTCGAAAGAAGAATGCGCGGCGCATCGGGCGGCAGGGCATCCAGGATAGGGGCGCAGATCGGCATCAACGAAAACGCTGCAGCCACTCTCACGTAGCCATTTCTGCAACGGCAAGGCGATCAGGTTGCCGAAGCCGCCCTTGGGCATCGTGTCCTGGTTCGGGAACAACCGGTCATAGGACTCTAGCTTCAGTTGCCGGATGCGCGAGCAGGTATGGCTGATGATCGCCGTGCCCACGCGCCGGGCATCACGGGCCGAAACGCGGCTGACGAAAAACACCCATGCGCGTGCGCCATTCCCGGACCGAGAAATTTCCAGTGCAGATGGCACGCCCAGTTCATGGCAGGACTGCATGGACGCGCGGGCATCATCGCGCCAGTCGGCTTCATCAAAGTCGAGAGCCAGAAAATAGCAGGTGTCATCCTCCAGCAGGGGATAGACACCGACCGTATGCTCGCCGGCCAGATGGTCGTCGATCACCGCATCGGATCATTCTCATCAGCGCCCGACCAAGAAAATTCCAACCGAGCCACGCCTTCGGTCACGCTGACACGGGCATCAAGATCACCCTGCACCAGGCCGAACTGGAAGGTGCCCGTCAGATCCTTGCGGATCGTGAGATGCGCAGGGACTTCCATGTCAAAGTAGTCGGCATCCCAGACTTCCATGTCGGTGATGCGCCAAGTGCCCACCACGGTCTTCTCGGATTTCTTCATTCGTCACCCGCCAAACCGGCTGCCGACCAGAAATGGTCGAAGTCATCGCCCTCACGCCAGCCCAAAATACCGCTCGAAAAAGACGGCCAGCTTGTCCAGGACGGTCTGCTTCTTCTGCCCGTGGCCGTTGTCTTTCGAGAAGCGGGAAACCGGCGGCAATACCTTCGTGATGGCGGTGCCGGCGCTCGGGATGGCGCCGTCGCGGAACGCGTTGTCGATAAAGGCGCGGGTGGCCTCGGCATTCAGGTTTTCTTCCGTGATGATGCGCTCCAGTTCCTCGGCCTTTTTTGCCACCACAAAGGCCTGCCACTGGGCATCCACCTTGCCCTTGGTGGACACGGCATCCACAAACTGCTCGATGAGGTCCTTCTTGTTGCGCAGGGAGGGGCTGGCATTGATCGCGCGCTCGATATTGGCGCGAATCTCCTTGTCTTCGCCCGTGCCCTTTTTCTTCAGGTATTGCTCGACCAGCATCAGGATGTAGTCGACATTGATCTCGACCTGTTTGATCAACTCGATCTCGAACACCACATCGTCGTTGATGCTTTCCTTCTCCGCCTCCGACGTGGCGCGGAATTCAGCGTAAAGGTTCAGGTAGGTGCTCTGGTAATCCTGGAAATCGCGCTGGCTGAGAATTTCATTGCCGGCGAAGTCGTCGAACGCGGTGAGGATGTTCTTCAAACGCAAAATGGCGCCAAACAGCTTGATGAAAGCCTTCTGCGCCGCTTCGCCCACAATCGGTGTGCCCAGCGGGAACAGCGCCTGCAACTCGGCAATCTTGCCCTGATATTCGCTGTAGTACTCGGCGTAGGGTTTCAGCAGTACGATGCCCTTGGCCTCCTCATTGCCGAACAGGGCCAGGGCGTCATTGGTGGCGTCCTCCAGATTGCGAAAGGACACTATGTTGCCGTAGGTCTTGACTGAATTGAGGATGCGGTTGGTGCGCGAATAGGCCTGGATCAGGCCGTGCGCTTTCAGGTTCTTGTCCACCCACAGGGTGTTGAGGGTGGTGGCATCGAAGCCAGTCAGGAACATGTTGACCACGATCACCAAATCCAGCTCGCGGGTTTTCAGTCGCTGCGACAGATCCTTGTAGTAGTTCTGGAACTTCTCGGCGGAGGTATCGAAGCTGGTGCCGAACAGGGCGTTGTAGTCCTGGATCGCGGCGTCGAGAAAATCGCGGGAGCTTTCATCCAGCCTGGTGGTTTCAAACTCCTCCTCGCCCAGCAGGCCGTCGATGTCTTCCTCGTTGGCGGTGAAGCTATAGATCAGGCCGATTTTCAGCCGTTGCGCCTCGGGCAGGTCTTTCTGCTGCGCGGTGAATTCCGCGTAGTAGCGCTTGGCCGCATCGATGCTGGCGGTGGCGAACAGCGAATTGAACCCGGCCAGCCGCTTGCCGTGCATCTTGTAGGCGGCGGCGCGCTTGGTCTTCTGGTCGAAGTGCTCGCGGATATAGCCGACGATCTGGTGGATGCGCTCCGGTGCCAGTAGCGCCCGCTCGGTGTCGATGGCGGGGACTTGCTTGTCCTTGATGTGATCCGATTTCTTGATGGTGTTGATGTAGTCGATGCGAAAGGGCAGCACATTCTTGTCGTTGATCGCATCGACGATGGTGTAGGTGTGCAGCTTGTCGCCAAAGGCCTGCGCCGTGGTGCGCCGCAGCGGGTTACCGCTGGTACCCGCGTTCTCCGCGAAGATCGGCGTGCCGGTGAAGCCGAACAGGTGATAGCGCTTGAATACCCGGGTGATTTCGGCGTGCATGTCGCCGAATTGGCTGCGGTGGCATTCATCGAAGATCACCACCACATGCGCGCCATACACCGGGTGCTTCTTGTTGTTGGCCACGAAGCGGCTGAGCTTCTGGATGGTGGTGATGATGATGCGGGCGTTGGGGTCTTCCAGCTGCTTTTGCAGCACGCTGGTCGAGGTGTTGGAGTTGGCCGCACCCTTCTCGAAGCGCTCGTACTCGCGCATGGTCTGGTAGTCCAGATCCTTGCGATCCACCACGAACAGCACCTTGTCCACGCCTGCCAGGCCGCGCACCAGTTGCGCCGCCTTGAAGCTGGTCAGTGTCTTGCCGCTGCCGGTGGTGTGCCAGATATAGCCGCCCGCCGCCAGGCTGCCCAGCTGCTTGTGGTTGGTGCTGGTGGCGATGCGTTGCAGGATCTGCTCGGCCGCGACGATCTGGTAGGGCCGCATCACCAGCAGCTTGCGGTCGACATCGAACACACAGTAGCGGGTGAGCACATTCAGCAGCGAGTGCTTCGCAAAGAAAGTCCTGGTGAATCCATCCAGCTCGGTGATGGGCCGGTTCCTGGCATCGGCCCACCAGCTGGTGAAGGCGAAGCTGTTGGAGGTCTTGCTCCTGCCGCGCTTGCTGCGCTGCTCGGCCAGGTGGCCGTCGCGCACCGTATTGCCGTAGTACTTGGTCAGGGTGCCGTTGCTGATCACAAACAGCTGCACATACTCGAACAGGCCCGAGCCGGCCCAGAAGCTGTCGCGCTGGTAGCGGTTGATCTGGTTGAAGGCCTCGCGGATGTCCACGCCCCGGCGCTTGAGTTCCACATGCACCATGGGCAGGCCGTTGACCAGGATAGTCACATCGTAGCGGTTGCTGCGCTTGCCTTCCGCCTCGTACTGGTTGATCACCTGCAAGCGGTTGTTGTGGATGTTCTGCTTGTCGATGAGATAGATGTTCTTGGTGCTGCCATCGTCACGCTTGAGCAGCTGCACGTGGTCTTCCTGCATGCGCGCGGTCTTTTCCACCAGGCCGTCGTTGGCACCGGCAATGCTGCTGCCGAAAAAGCGCTGCCATTCGGCATCGGAAAAGGTGATCCTGTTCAGCGCCTCCAGTTGCTGGCGCAGGTTGGCCACCAGCGCCGCTTCGGAGGTGATGGCCAGGTAGTCGTAGGCCTGCTTCTGCAACTGGGCGATCAAGTCCCGCTCCAGTGCCGCCTCGCTCTGATAGGCCGCCTCGCGCACGCCCTGCTCAGGAACGAATTCGGCGACCACGGTGCTTTCGCTGGACAGGGCGATCGGCTCATAGCGGTGGGGCTTGAGGTCTTCGCTCATGTCGCTGCCTTCACGGATTCGCCGTCTGGCTCGGGACGTCCGGGCCTATCCAGACCGGTTTGCCATCCTGCCAGACCACGGCGTATTGCCCCAGCCGACGCTTTCTCTCCAGCGCATTGCTCACGGCCCGGCGCAGGGATTCCAGTTGTCGTTGCCCTTCCGGCGACGGGCTGGCTTTTCTCTCGGTGTTCATCGTTCGGCCTCCTCAAGCAGAAGCTGATAGTAGTCGGCATGGATCACATCACGGTGGTCGCCATGCTGTTCGAAAACCAGTTGTGGGCTTGCGCCATCATTCATGAAGCAGGTGCAGGCATCCACACGGTGGCTGAAATCGTTCAGCAGATGGCGAAGACTGCGTGGAAAGCGCCGCTCGATAGCCGGCGCTGCAATGTTATGCCCGCCGTGGGCGACCCGTTCGGCTACGCGCAGTTTCGACATTTCGACACTGGGCAGGGCCAGGTAGATCAGCTGCACCTGCCAGCCAGCGGCGCGCAGGCGCTCAACCAGACGCACATAGCTACGTCCCGCCAGGGTGGTTTCAAAGGCGAAATCTTCGCGGGCGCCGACCCGCTCTTCCAGTTCGCGCAAAAAGATGCGGCTGGCCGCAAGCAGCTCACGTTCCGGGGCCAGCGGCGACAACCCGGCGGCGATCAGGTCGGCATTGATGAATTGGGCACGGCCCGCCACCTGCGGCAGGTATTCCAGCGCGAAGGTGGTTTTGCCCGCGCCGTTGGGCCCGGCGATGATCCAGCACCTTGGCATCAGGCAGCCTCCTTGAAGCTCAGCAGGCGGTCGCGGTAGTGCTCGTACTGCTGACGGCGGGCCTTGATCTCGGCGGGCAGACCGCTCCCGAGGTCGTTTACCAGTGCGTCGAATTTGTCGAGGATGGCGACGATGCGTTCCTGTTCTTCGAGGGGTGGGATTGCGATTTTAGTTTGCCGTAGGTTCTCGTTGTAAAGGCGCTGGATGGTTCCGCCGTCAGTAGTCCATTCGACGATCTGATACCAATGCCATAGATACTTATTGGTCACCAACGATTCATCGTTAGCGATCCAAACAATATTGGAATCTTGGAAGTACGCATCTTCCCCGTCATAGGGGATGGCGCGACCAATCGTACCTGCAGCGGAGATTAGAACATCGCCCTTTTTGGGGAATGAGTAGCGACTTCTGTATTGCTCGTAGATCTCACGTGAAATGAACGCATCTGGGGATCCGCCAAACGTGCCAATTTTGTAAAAAGGAATCTCACCATTGTTGGAGGTTTCATTCTTAAATATGCGCTTGCACATGGAAACTTTTCCGATCCCCCCCAGCGTCGCCCATCGCACATCGTCGCGGCCATCGAAGCTCAGGAGCGCGTCGCGGTAGTACTGGTACTGCCGCTGACGCGCCTCCAGCTCCGCCTCCAGCTCCGCCTCCAGCTGGGTGAAGGTGTCCAGCACTTTCACGATTTCGCGTTGGATTTCGAGGGGTGGGATGGGAATGCATATTTTCGCCAGGCTCTTGGCTGAAACGTCAATGACTTTCGTGCCTGTCGCATGCTTTTTCTTCTCGGCGAAGAAACGCGGCGTTTGCAAGTAGTAGGAGAGGTACTTTGCGTCTTGGTTGTGCTTCAGCACTGTAGCGTGTCCGCCAGTGACAATCTGGGCGTCACCGAGCCACGCCACAGCCTTGCAAACGTCTTCGATGTTCTCACTGGTGTTTGTGATGACCAGATCGCCGGGATCTACCTTGGCAAGTTTCTTCGCCTTCTCTGCAGAAATGAACGACTTTGTTTCCGTTGTACAGATGCCGTAGTAGGTGTAAATCTGGCCGTAGTGGATGCAACCAACCCCTGATTCCACGAAGTCAGATTTCGGCATTCCATTACCACGCACCAACTCACCAAAATCGCCAATGGATTTGTACTCCACTCCCCCCGGACACAACTCGGCAATCAATTCATCAATCCGGCTCATGCGTCTCCCTCCTGTCGTTTGAAGCTGCCAGGCTTTGTGCCTTCTCTTCCAGCGCCAGAAAGCGGTCAAAGTCGCTTTGAAACAGGCGGTCCTGCACGATGCGGTATTTTTCGAATTCGGTTTCGGCGTGCAGTTTGGCGTGTTCGCGCGAGATCTTGCCGGGGCCGGTGAGGATTTCATTGCCGTTGAATTCCAGAAAACCGTCCAGCCGTTTCGCCCAGTCTTCCATGCTCATGGGGATTTTTCGCTGGGCCTGAAACTCGGCAAAGTCAAGATAGAGGGAGACGATTCTTTCCAGATAGTTCATCTCCTCGTCGTTGAGGTAGTTTTTGGCGATGGTCACATCGGAATTGATGATCTTGCCCGAAGGCGCGGCCTCCCATGAGGTCAGGCCCATGTGCTGTTTGCCCGCGTCGGCGCGCGCCATGATCAGCTCTGCGGCGGTGTGGCGGTGGGTGGCCCAATGCAGTTTGTTCTGCACCAGGGCAAAAAATTCCCGCGTGGTTGGGGCGTTGGTGTCGTAATCGAAGGCGGTGGCGTACAGGTCTGTCACCTTTTGATAGAACTTGCGCTCGGACAGGCGGATCTCACGGATGTGCGCGAGTTGCCGCTCAAAATACTCATCCGTGAACAGGTGACCCTTTTTCAGACGCTCCACGTCCATCGTCCAGCCTTGAATGGTGTAGTCCTTGACGACCTGCCCGGCCCATCGACGAAATTGCACGGCACGCGGATTGTTGATCTTGAACCCCACGGCGACGATGGCCTGGAGGTTGTAGTGTTTGGTGGTGTAGGTTTTGCCGTCGCTGGCAGTTATTAAGTAATGCTTAATAACTGCATCGGGCGACAGCTCTCCGTCGTCAAAAATGCGTTTAAGGTGCTGGTTGATCGCCGCGACCGTCACGTCGTAGAGGGCGGCCATCATTTTTTGTGTCAGCCAGATGTTTTCATCCTGATAACGCATCTCAATGCTGTGCTCACCCTCGCCCGTGGCGGCGATAAAGGTCAGATATTCGGCTGCTGAAGAGCGCGCGATGTCCACCTTTTGATCGGGTTTCTTCTTGCTCATGCCCGCTCTCCTTCCAGATCCGCCACGATGGCATCGATAGCCGTGCGCAGTTCTGCCTGCCGAGCGACGATGCTGGCGATCCTGGCGTTGAGCGCGGTGATATCCACCGCCACGCGGGTGTCTTCCTGCTCCACATAGCTGGACACCGCGATGTTGTAGCCATTCTCGGCAATGGCGCCGTTGTCCACCAGTCGGGCGAAATGGGCAATGTCCTTGCGCTGGGTGAAGGCATCGAGAATCTTCTGCTGGTGGGCGGCGGTGAGCTTGTTCTTGTTGCCGCTGCGGGTGAATTCCGCGGAGGCGTCGATGAACAGGGTGGCGTTGTCGCGCTTGGACTTTTTCAACACCACGACGCAGGTGGCGATGGTGGTGCCGAAGAACAGGTCGGGCGGCAACTGGATCACCGCGTCCACATAGTTGTTGTCGATCAGGTACTGGCGGATCTTGGCTTCGGCGCCGCCGCGATAGAGCACGCCGGGGAACTCGACGATGGCCGCCGTGCCGTTCACCGCCAGCCAGCTCAGGATGTGCAGGGTAAAGGCAAGATCGGCCTTGCTCTTGGGCGCCAGCACGCCGGCCGGGGCGAAGCGCGGGTCGTTGATCAGCAGCGGGTTTGCGTCGCCGTCCCATTTGATGGAGTAGGGCGGATTGGAGACGATGGCTTCAAACGGTTCGTCGTCCCAGTGCTGCGGGTCGGTGAGGGTGTCGCCATGGGCGATGTCGAACTTCTCGTAGTTGATGTCATGCAGGAACATGTTGATGCGGCACAGGTTGTAGGTGGTGAGGTTCACCTCCTGGCCGTAGAAACCCTGGCGCACCTGGTCCGGGCCCAGCACCTTGGCGAATTTCAGCAACAGCGAGCCGGAACCGCAGGCCGGGTCGTAGACCTTGTTGACTTCCGTTTTGCCCACCACGGTGAGGTGGGCCAGCAGCTCGGAGACTTCCTGCGGGGTGTAGAACTCGCCGCCGGATTTGCCGGCGGTGGAGGCGTACATCTGCATCAGGTATTCGTAGGCGTCGCCGAACAGATCAATGCTGTTTCGTGAAAAACTGCCGGCGCCGTTGGACAGGGGCAGGTCGCCGATGGCATCGAGCAGCTTCACCAGCTTTTCGTTGCGCCTGGCCACCGTGGGGCCGAGTTTGCTGGAGTTGACATCCAGGTCGTCGAACAGGCCCTTGAAGTCGTATTCGCTGTCCGACCCCTTGGCGGAGGCCTCGATATCGACAAAGATGCGCGAGAGGGTTTCGTTGAGGTTGGCATCCTGCCGGGCCTTGTGGCGCACATTGGCAAACAACTCCGAGGGCAGGATGTAGAAGCCCTTTTCCTTCACCGTTTCGGCACGACCGTATTCGGCGTCTTTGTCGCTGAGTGTGGCGTAGTCGAAATCCGCGTTACCGGCACGGCGCTCCTGTTCATTGAGGTAGCCGGTCAGGTTTTCGGAAATGAAACGGTAGAACAGTACGCCGAGCACGTAGGTCTTGAAGTCCCAGCCGTCGACGCTGCCGCGCAGGTCGTTGGCGATGCGCCAGATGGTCTTGTGCAGCTCGGCGCGTTCGGTTTCTTTGCTGTTGTTCGTCATTCGGGCCTTCTGCCAGTCGGTCGCATGTTGTTGGTCATTGGGCGTGCCGGATCAATCCAGCACGATCAGAAATTCGGTGGCCAGCGCCTCCGGGCGCACGGCGCGTGTATCCGGGCTGCGGTGCATCTTGACCAGACCGTGGCGCTCCAGGTGACGCAGGGTGCGCGACAGATTGCTGGCCGCCCGGCCTGACCACTCGGCCAGCTCCAGCACGGTGCGCGGTTGCCGCTCCTGCATCAGGCGCAGCAGGGCGCGGTTCTCGTCCGACAGCAGGCTGGCCAACTGCCGCCAGGAATCGAACCAGATGGTGGGCGTGAGGCCGTTGGCGTCATCGACTGCCCGACGGCCGGATTTGGCCGGACGTATGCCAATCACTGTGCGCATGCTTGGATTTCCCCGATGTGGTTTCGGGATGCTATCAGATAAGGATAGTATCTGTCGCTGGCTGAGTGGATTTTCTGGGCACGCGAGAAATGGGGTAGCAGCCGCTTTTATTGCCCCATTATTTTCAGGATTACGCTGTTCACGAAGCGGCAGGCCCCAGGGATGGGGCCTGCAAACCGCAAACCCCACAAACCCCGCAAACCCTGCAAACCCCGCAAACCCCGCAAACCCCGCAAACCCCGGTTTTCACCCTGACGGTGGAGGGTAACCGGTAACTGCCCGGCGACCTTGGCTACTTTCCAGCGACCCGATCCAGATCCGAGCGCATTGGATTGTCAGCGAAATGC
>CAYTAY010000110.1:0-10320 GCA_964435845.1 uncultured Azoarcus sp. | reverse complement strand
TGGCTATTGGCTATTGGCTATTGGCTATTGGCTATTGGCTATTGGCTATTGGCTACTGGCTACTGGGTCACCGCGCGCGCAAAGGCGCCGCGACGGAGAGCGCTAGTTGCCTACGCGGAGCCCCTCATAGCAGGTACGGCCAGGACTTTTCCATACTTTGCCATATTGCGGACATAGTCACTGGCCCGCCCCAATGTCGACAGCGGCCGAGCAAAAGTCTCCTCAATGGAGTGTCACCCCAACCCCACAGCACTTCTTGAACTTCTTCCCGCTTCCGCAGGGACACGGATCGTTACGCCCAACCTTCGGATGCGCACGCGTAATGGTCTTGGCCTGTTGAAGCTCATGCATCGCCTGCCGAAACGGTAGCCAGAAGCGGTAGATGGATGCGAGGGATGCCTGGATGTGCTTCGCCAGCTCGTCACGCTGTGCTGGAGTTTCCACCAGCACCATCTCAGCTTCGCTGAGATCATCGGCCCCGAGCAGGCGAATCGGTTCGAGCCACGCTTGCCCTCGGGGATCATCGAATAGCGGCTGCCAGTCGGCGCGGCAAAGCTCGATGCCATCCATGAAGCCGGCGGCCCACATCTCCGCGTCGATGAACTGTCTGGATTCGTCTTCGGGAACGAAGATGTCGAAGATCGGCTCGTGGGAGTCGGCATCATGCTCAAGACTCCAGATGATCCCGTTGTAGTGGCGCATGATCATCTGCATGATTCGCTGCGCCTCGTCCATGGTTTCGAAGTGGGGGGCGTCCTCTTCTCGACTTCCCCATATGCCCGGGTACCAGTGATTCATGCTGAGCGTTGTCGGGCCGACGATGATTGCCGTCAGGTAGCCGTCCAGATGATCCAGCAACATCGTCTCGTCTGAGGTGGCATCCGACAGCAGAAACGCATCCAGTTCTGCCAGCTCTTCGTCCGACAATGGGGTCGCGATTCGCAGCGGGTTGCTCTCTGCGCTCGTGCTGGCACAGATGTCGGCAGGCTCCCCGATCAGCGACTCGATCCCGTCCTCGCGAATCGTCCGGATGACTTCATCAAGCGCTGCTTGATCGGTCTCGAACTCATCATCCCAAACCGTGGAGTTACCTTGTTCATCGACCACTTCCAACGTCCATGGGGTATCCGGCATCCGGTAGATGCAGATCTCCACCGTGCGGGCGCCAACGGTGTAGTGCTGCTGCAACGGTGAGTAGATCAAGTCGTGTTCAAGCACGGTGCGCGCCTCCTGCGTGAGCTCGTCATGGTAGCAGCCCGCTCAGAACACCAATCTCTTGTCCGCCCCAACGCCCGTCTCCTTCAAGTTTGGTATCGCTTTCACGATCCGGGCGCGTGTGGGCTTGTCGTAGCCCATCTGCGACAGCACCTGCCCGACGGCTGATGCGGCGTAGCCACCGCCTTTGCTCAGGGAGAGCGTCTGACGGATCTTCGTGATCGCTCCATTTACGACTCGTGCGTCTACCTCTATCGGAGCTGCGGGCTGATTGGTCTCGGCGTTTGCCGCAACTTCCTTCTGCACCGCTTGAGATGACCCCGTCTGCGGCTGCGGCAACACGACCACTGGGAGTTCCGTCGCCAGCGGCGCCGCGGGTGCGGATGCGCCTACGGCGATCAGCACGTGGTGCCCCCGGCCGTGCAACGCCTCTGCTGCGGCAAGCAGTAAATCGTCGCGAGAGACGATGAGGATCACTGCCAGCGCATCCGGCTGCCCGTGGTAAAGCGTCGCGAGTTCGAACATCAGCCGCACATCCGCAGACTGCTTGCGCATGGGGGCGACGTGCGCGGCAATCAGGACTTCAGGCTCGATCTCCTGCAGGGCAGTCTGCCAGCCCTTGACCCGGTCACCGCTACCATTGCCGGCGATGCAAACGCGGCCAGCGCGACGCCCTATGCCGGTAAGAAAGTGCAGCAGTGGTTTTGCGAGCGCGGGCGTCTGGTTGTCGGCATCGATAAAGACCAGTGCTTTGCCAGCCGTGACATCTGTCTCAATGGCCGTCGCGGTTCGCGGGGCGACCGTTGTCTGAGCGGAAGCCTCTTCGAACGTGTTGCTGTCAATGCTCATCCGATCCACGTCCATCTCCCTCGTTTGCGCCGTTGTCACGATGGATCTATCCGGCGTCCTTGTCGTTTCGAACCACGCGGCAGGACAGATCGATCCGACCGGGTGGACAGATCTATCCAGTCAGCCGGAAGGATTTGTCATTGCAGGATGATAAATCGTTACACAGCACTTGTTGGTTTTGGCTGTCCAAGCCGATTGACGGTGAATTTTAGGTTGCTCCAGTCAGCTGAATCGGTCGGAGTCGAGGCTAGGGACGACAACCAAGCCAAAGGTATAGGCAACTGATCAGCCGTGGGGCCGATTCCGGCAGCACGACGTACCCCAAGGTTTGCGGCCTTCACGCATCTGGAGACCTGTTCACCCACTCAACCGAAGATGCACTAAGCATTATTCCTCTTGCAACGCCTCCTGCTCCGCCGTGAAGCCCGCCAGCCTGATCTCCTCGCCAAGGTCTTGCCAGCCTGCCTTGATCGCAAAATGGCGCATCCGCTCCAACGTGCTCTCTGAGGCCGGGCGCCGCACCGCGATTGGCACATCCTGCGGTGACATCCGGTGAGGAAGCAGATGGCGGCCGTAACTCCTAGCGACTTCGGCAAGATTAGCCGCAATCCGGAATCCGCCCTCATCCACGTCTCCCCAGTGGCACAGCTGTGCCTTAGGCGCTGATTCGATCAGGCGTGCATACATCGCGCGCCAGGCTGGCGACGGCATGCCTGCGGTGTAGAGCATCAGCAGCTGTTCTTCGCTGCGCTGACGGGCTTCCGAATGGAAGGTAGTCAGGTTTTCGATCGTCAGGATCATCTTTGGTGGGTGGTCATCAACACCCAGCACCGTCGCTGCGGGAAAGCCAGCGTAGGGGGCGTCAATCAGCGCTGAAACCCGTTGCCGACGAACGATCACACGTCCCGCGATTAGCGCTGGACGTTCCTCGCGACCGAGGCCGATTTCGGCAAGCACCTCCGCAGCATCACGCGGTGGAGCATCGGTTGCACCGGACAGGAGAACATCCAGCTGAGGGATCAAGCGCTCAATGCGTTTGCTGTCGTTGAAGAGCGGGGCGCTAACCTCACGAACAGGCAAGTCTGCAATCTGCGTTTCTCGACGGGCTCGCATGTGCAGGATCAAGCGGATCGCGTCGAGCCATGTCTGTACATCCTCGGGGCCGTTGCCCCTCACGCGTTTCAGTGACTGCCAAGCTGCAAAAAGCGCCCCAATGACGGGGAAGGTGTCAGCGTGCTTACCCAGCTCGGCTTTCGCTCTTTCAATGATCGATGCCTGGGTTGGCACATTGAGAAAGCTTGCAAGGGCCTCAAGATCGACAAGGTTGACGCGAAGGATCTGGCCGTCGGCATACCCTTGTTCCCGAGCGAGCGAGATTGCGCCGTGGTCCGCTGCGGCTTGCAACAGAGCCTCAAAGGTTTCGCGCTCACGGAGGATTCGGCAATCTCTATAGGGCTTGAGCGCAGAGGCCGTCAGCGCCGGAGCGCGCGTGCGCTGCCCCGCGGCGGACTTCTCCGCGCTTGCCAACAGGCTCTTCAACAACTGATGTCCGAGTTCGCTCATGCCGTCTGAATGTGCGTAAGCCCGCTTTCTCTCACCGCCTGGATCTCAGCTTCGACAATCTCTGGATGAAACTGGGGAAGGTCAGAGCGCATGAGATCACGCACTTTCTCGCTCACGAGACGGCGATCGATCAGCAGTGCGTTATTGATCGGGTTTCTCTGAATTGAGTAGTACACATCAGTGAAAGCGGCGAGGAGCGCCTTGTTGTGGCCCGGGCTGGCGAAAAGAATCTGCAGGCCCAACTCTTCCAGGTACCGCATGGTTGCCACCGTATTCGAGGCGTCCATCTTGTCGAAGGCTTCGTCAAACAGGATCAGCGACATACCTCCACGCGAATTCTCAAGGTTGTAAGCCGAGGCGAGTGCGGCGCCTGCGATGACGTAGAGCGGTGCCCGATGCTCACCCCCCGAGCCGGGACCGATACGCTTGGAGAGGTGACCGATAACCTTTGGTCGACCACCTTCAGGGTCATCGCGAAGAATTTCGATGTCAAAGACATAAAATTCGCGGTAATCATCCAGCGGTGAGCGCGCATTCCCCGTCCCTAGCGCCGTCTTCTCGTCCAGCAGTTCCGCAAATTGCGGCGGAATCTCTCCTGCGCCACCGAACAGATCTTCACCGGGGCCAAACGTGGCGATATCCTGGATGAACTTGAGAAGGCCGGAGAGCTCCGGCCGAACATGTCGCTTGAAACGGTATCGCTCGGCATTCGAAAACGCAGGCGAGCGGTCCAGCACGTTATTCAGACGGTTGATCTGTGCATCGAGCCAGCCGATGTTTTCGCTCAAGCGCACCGCAACATCCGTTCTGAACGTCTCCTGCGATGCACGCTCGGCCTCGAGCATTTTATCTTTGTATTCCTTGAGCTCGGTATCGCGTAGCCGGCGGACCAGATCGGCAATCCACTCATGCGAGAGGCGCCAATTCTCCAGCACGGCACCGCCGGGGGTTTCCCGGTGTTGCATGCAGAAATGCTGGAGTTTGGAGGTGCCACTGCGCGAAGTGGCGTCACAGTCATCAAGACGATTTTTACGCTGTGCTCGGCAATGCTGCTCCGCGCCGGTCCAGTCGTTCGCGAAGCGTTCGACCAACTTGTCCCACTGATCCGCTGCAAAGTCCTGGTCGAATGAAGTCGCAGCGCGGATCTCTTCTGCCTGTTCCTTCGCCTCCGTAGCCGCCTTCGCGGATTTTTCGGCTGCCTGCGAGGATTGTTCGCTCAGCGTCTTGAGGCTGGCCTCCTTGGCGGTTGCCTCGAGCAGCTTCTTGCGCATCTCGCGTGTCGTGCTGTTGATATCCTCGATCTTGCGGCAAAGCAGCACGTAGTCCTCATCGGACTGTTCTTCCAGGCTTAGCCGCTTAACCTCTGCGTCCCTGCGGTTTTCCCGCGCACGCTCGAGTGAGGCCGTCAGGTCCTTTGTCAGGACTTGCTCGGAAGGGATAAAGGAAAGCACATCCGAGAGCGCCTTCAAGTCATTGAGCCGCTTTTCGGACGCGATCTTTTCGTGCTGCAGGCGCTTTATCTCAGCGTCGATGAATTCCTGGTGCGCGGCCGGTTTGATGCCGAGCCGGAGCATGTGTCTCGGCGCCGGCCGAATGCGCTCGATCGTAGCATCACCGACAAGCATGCCATCCGGGGTGAGCGCCCGGCCTCCGGCGAGGGCCTCGTCATCGGTTTCAGCCTGCCTGATCGTGCCGAGGAGCTTCCGGATGAACGCCACCGCAACAGCATCCTCTCCGGCCACGAGTTCGGCAACCGATCCGATCTGTGGCGATCGATCGAGTCTTATCTGGCTTGGACGGACGAGCTTTACGCCATAGATCGCACCGCGTCCTACAAGGGCGCGATAAAGGGAGAACGCCTGTTTCTCGTCGCGCTCATCCACTAGTAGCGCAGTGAGGTTCGCATCGCTCAGGAGCCCCTCAATAGCCGGCTGCCAGCGCTCCTCCGTCACACGAACCAAATCGCAAACGGGCGTTGAGTTCACCCCGTGATCCGCAAGGTGGCGCATCAGGCTCGCAACGCCGGGCGGCAAAGGAGCCTTACCCTGGCGCGCACGCTCGAGGTTCTCCTTGGCGCCGGCGAGCGCCTGCTCCAGGTCGGAAACCACGGCATTCTGGTTCGACCACGCCTTCAATACTTGTGAATGAGCTTCGCGTGCGACCTTGATCGCCCTGGCGAGCACGCCACCTCGCAGGCGCTCGAGGTCCAGCCCAGCGGCTTCGACATCCTGCGCGGCAGCGCGCAATCGCGGTGCCTCCTGCTCAAGCAGTGGCTGGGCGGCCGCATGGCTCAAGACCGAGCAGAGTTGGGCGAGTTTTTCTAAGGCTTCCTTATCGGCGCTTTCCGCGTCACGGTTCAGCTTCTCGATCTGGCCTGGGAGATGTGCAAGTGCCTCGT
Source organism: uncultured Azoarcus sp. (assembly GCA_964435845.1). Taxonomy (GTDB): domain Bacteria; phylum Pseudomonadota; class Gammaproteobacteria; order Burkholderiales; family Rhodocyclaceae; genus Azoarcus_F. The sequence continues at coordinate 4,295 of CAYTAY010000110.1, read as the reverse complement.
GGGCTTTATGTGAGTCGCGCTGTTGTTTGAGGCTACGGTCATCAGCTTCGAGCCTGGCCACCTCCAGTTCAGCGACGCGCTTGTGCTCCTCGGCAAGTGCATGGTTCTCCGCATCGTCAGCCGCCTTGCTCTGCGCGGCATTGGCCTCGTCTAGCTCGTGTTCGGCATGGACGTCTGCGGCAAGTACCCGCCACGCACCCGCTCGCCGCTCGAGTTTGTCCGCCTCGATGAAGAGCTTCTCGATTTCTGCCCCTTCGCGCATTCGTCGTTCGACATCCTCGACCATGACCCTCAAGCGACGGAACGTCTCCGTCAGTTCCCGAAACGCCTTGATGTTCGTTGGCCGCGATTCGAGCACCTCATCGCGAATGATCGAATCGACGGACTTGTCAAAGCGCAAGCGCATTGCGAATCGGAAAGCCCGTTTGAAGAGCGCGACGCTGCCGGCATCCTTGCCGGCACTCATCAGCAGCAGAAATGCCTTGATGAACTTCTCGCTCGAATCGAAGAACAGGTCCTCGGTGTGGCCGCAAACGCTTTCCACCCGCCGGGCCAGATCGGCACGAAACGTTCTCCAATCCCGCGGACTTTCCTTACCTTCGCGTGATGTCATGTGATCACCGAGCGTCAGTTCGACGCCATCGGCGAGATATCGACCCAGCACGTTGTGCTGCTCGCTGTCGCCGCTCGCTTCGATCGCAACGCCCATCGAAACCGGTCGGTTACTGGACGGATCACGCCAAACCAACGTGATGTACGTGTTCGCACGCTGACGGATACGGTCCTCTGGGTTCTCCCCAAACTGCCCAAGGCAATAGCCGCGTATCGATCGGGAACTCTTGGTCGACTCGTCCGCTTGTGCATTTAAGGCGGTGAGATTCGAGTTTGCGCCGAACATCGCTATCTGCACGGCGTCCAGAAAACTCGACTTGCCCGATCCGTTGGCACCAAAGATCCCGGTCGATTCACCCGGGGACAGCGTGAATCGTTCGTAGGCGAAGAACTGGATGAGGTGAACCGCTTCAAGCTTCATCGTCGGCACCCTCCACCATCTCGCTGGCGTCCTCTTCTGACCCATCGCTACCGGCCGGGGCATCGCCCGAATGGCCCCACTGGGCCAGTCTCGCCAAAGCTGTTTCGCCAAGCACTTCGATGATCCCGGGCCGGATCACCACTGAGTAGCCTGCACCGTCGTCCATCTCATCGCTACCACGGCGTGCGATCCCCCAGCGCTTCATGACGCGCAGCGCAGCATCGAATTCCGCCTTGGACGGCATCTCGCGACCAGTCATCAGTCGGAATTTTTCTCCCAACTCCACTGAATCGACGACGACCTCGCCTTCATCAGTAAGTCCACCTGCGCGAGCGAACTCGTCGTAGACCCCACGAAGCACTAATGCTACAAGCGTGTGCATCGTCGATGCTGGTGTCGATGCACCATGACGTGGCGTTGCGACCACATAGCGCAACTGCCGATTGACGGTAAGCTCGATCCCGATTGGATCGAGCACGTCACGGAATGATCGCTCGTAGCGTTCGACCAGCCAATACGCGGCACGCGAACCACGGTCGGCGTGATACAGGACTTGCTCCGCCGTCAGTCTATAAGCGGTGCGTTCGAAGTCTTCTGCTGCATATTGGCCGTTTGATCGCTCGGCGATGAGATCCCAATCCATTAGCGCTCCCTGATCTTGATGGCAAAGCGACGGCCGCTCAGTGGTGTATCGACGGATTCGGGCTCGCCTTGGTCCGGCATGACATCGAATCCCCTGGCTAGCGCCCGCGCATTCCGTCGCATTTGTTCCGTGCCGTCCATTGCTAGCGCGATATCGGCCAGCACCTGCTTGGCGACCACGGCTTCAATATTGTCGATCTTGAGCCCATCACTGGAGATTCGGCCCAGCTCGTCCTTTTGGGAGGCAACGAAGGCCGCGAGTCGCTCAGGGGTAATCTGACGCGCCTCGAGAATTCGGTTTGCTATGCGCATCAAAGCGATATCGCGATCCGTCGGAATCGATCGACGCAGTGCATCAGGCGGCGGGCGCTCCACCGTGCGTCTTGGCTCGGCCAGACTCTCTGATGCCAGCATAGGGCCTGGGGAGCAAGGTACGACAACCTCTGGCGCATCGACGAGCGCGTTGATCGCGCGCTTCAGCAAATCATCGACTGGGCGAAGCGAGCGCAGCCGATAATCGAGGAAGGTCAGTGCGAGTTTGTTTGCACGCCGCACCTCGCTGTCCAACCGATCCAGGTACTCGTCGATTCTCGAGAGTTCGCGCAAACGGTCGAAATCGCGCTCGAGCAAGCGCTTCGCCCTGGCTTCGTCGCCTCCGCAGCGTCGGGTCTGGTAGGAGCTCAGAAGTCGGTTCCGGACTTCTGCACTGCCCGCAAGACGTTCAACGAGGTCGAGAATGTGTTGGCGGCGGCTCAACGGATGCTCGCGGGTTCTCAAATCCCGGTAGTCACCAATGAAGATGTCGGTCACGTAATCGCTGAAGAAGCGGCGCACGTATTCCCCGGTAGAGAGTTCGGGCGTAAGCGCAGCCATAACGTCGCGCACATTCAACCCGGTGTTACGCACATGCTCGAGAAGATTTCGTGCCTGCTCCGCGGCCTCTGCGAGGGAGTCACCGTCCATCTCCTTGGAGACGATACGAAGATTGGCATCTATTGACCTGACCTTTCCAGCGACGAAGAGCGGGCCAGTCTCTGCGAAGGCAACGAGCTGCGTGAGAAACTGACTTACGGCAGGCGACATGCCAACGCGTTTTTCCACGCCGTGACGGTCGGTGCGCAACCAACCCGTGTCGATGAGTCTTTGCAGCACCATGTTCGCGCGGACGCCGAGCGGTGTGGCCGGATCCTCGCCTTCTTCTTCCCAGTCGAGTTCCACGAGGACATCTTCGATATCGCGCGTCATGTCACGTTGTGCGAAGCCCTCGCTCGGCGCTAGTGGGGCGTCCGGGCCAAATCGACGGACATGGAGTGCGCAAAGCAGCGTCCAGAACTGCTGTCGGTTCGCGGAGGCCAGTGGCGAAAAGATGCGCTCAGGCAGTCGCCGAAAGAGTTGCTCGGCCGCCTTCCCGAAACGAACAGAAGAGTATTCGCTCATGGCGTGAGGGCGGAGATAGGCATCAAAGCATGGGTCTCGAGTGCCATCGGTTTGAGATTCGCAATCGCAATCCTTGTCGTTTCGAACCACGCGGCAGAACAGATCGATCCGGCCGGGTGGACAGATCTATCCGGTCAGCCGGAAGGATTTGTCATTGCAGGATGATAAATCGTTACGCGTAACTTGTTGGTTTTGGCTATCCAAGTCGCCTATTTGCCCAACATGGGCAGTGTGGATGAGTGATGGGCAGCACCAGGAAGCGCTGTCTGGTACTGCCCGACGCCGGGAAGGTGGAGCTGAACACACCAGCACTTGGCTGGGTCTGCTGCCATCGTGCTGGCGCTGACGAACTCTGGCTGAACCGCGCCAACATGTGCATCATAAACATTCTGATAGAAGTTGATAACCATCCATATCGACGCATCGCCATAGTATGCATATACTTGCCTGACCCATCAATGTGGCCGAGCACGTGCGCATATCCGAAACGCCCATCTCCCAGCTCCATGAGCTTGCCCAGGCGCAGCGCGACCGGCTGGCCTACATCGAGCTGAAGCTTTGGTTTGTCGGGGAACTGCGGCGCCATGATCTGGCGACGCGTTTCGGCGTCAAGACTGCCGCTGCAACCCGTGACTTCGGTCTGTACAAGTCGCTTGCGCCCGGCAACATCGAGTACGACGGCCACGCCAAGTCCTACGTGATTGGCCCGGCGTTTTCGCCACTGTTCGACTTCAGCGCGCAACGCGTGCTGGCCTGGCTGGCCGATGGGTTTGGTGATGGTGAACCGGTGTGTTCGCAAACCGGCGTCACCTGCGACATTCCCAGCCGGCTGGGCCAACCGGCGCTCGACACGCTGGCGCACGTCACCCGCGCCATCAGCCGGCGTTGCCCGCTCAAGCTGACCTATCACTCCATCGAGAACGGGCGCAGTGAGCGCATCATCGTTCCCTTTGCGTTGCTCGACAACGGGCTGCGTTGGCATGTGCGTGCCTTCGACCGCCAGTCGGGGGAGTTTCGTGACTTCGTCATCACCCGCATCGAGCAGCCCGAGCTGCTGACTGGCGAGGCGGTTCACCCCGCAGAGCGTGCCGATCAGGACATCCAGTGGACCCGCATCGTCGAGCTCGAACTCGTACCCCACCCGGACCAACCGCGCCCCGAGATCACCTGTATGGACTATGGG
>CAYTAY010000109.1:0-10369 GCA_964435845.1 uncultured Azoarcus sp. | reverse complement strand
TCGGGCGAGTTCTACACCCCGCGCCCGGTGGTGCGCTTCATGGTGCAGGTCACCGGGCCGCGCCTTGGCGAGACCATGCTCGACCCGGCCTGCGGCACCGGTGGCTTTCTGGTGGAAGCCTACGACCACATCGCCCAGCAGGTGACCAACCCGGACCAGCGCCGCACGCTGCAGCGCGACACCCTGTTCGGCCAGGAGGCCAAGCCGCTGCCCTACATGCTGGCGCAGATGAACCTGCTGCTGCACGGACTGGAAGCCCCGCAGATCGCCTACGGCAACACACTGGAGCGGCGCATCACCGAGATCGGCCACAGCGAGCGGGTGGACGTGATCCTCACCAACCCGCCCTTCGGCGGCGAGGAAGAAGCCGGTATCAAGGCCAACTTCCCGGCCAATATGCAGACGGCAGAAACCGCGCTGCTGTTCCTGCAATACATCATGCGCAAGCTGCGCTATGCCGGCCATGGTGCCGACGAGGGCGGCCGCGCCGCCGTGGTGGTGCCCAACGGTACCCTGTTCGGCGATGGCGTCTGCGCCGTGATCAAGGAGGAGATGCTGAAGGAGTTCAACCTCCACACCATCGTGCGCCTGCCGCAGGGCGTGTTCGCGCCCTACACCGACATCCCGGCCAACCTGCTGTTCTTCCAGCGCGGCGGCCCAACTGACGAGATCTGGTACTACGAACTGCCCCAGCCCGAGGGCCGCAAGAAATACAGCAAGACCGCACCGCTGCCCTTCGAGGCCTTCCAACCAGTGCTCGACTGGTGGAACGCCCGCGAGGAAGGCCCGCAGGCCTGGCGCGTGGACTTCGCCGCCAAACGTGCCGCCGCCATCGACGCCGCCACATCGCACTGGCCACGAGCCGAGGCCGAACGTGCCAGCGCACTCGCCCTGGGCAAGCCGATCCGCGAACTGGATCAGACCATCAGCAATGCCGCCAATGGCGACAAGGCCGCACTGCAAGCGCAGTTACGAGAGCTGAAATCCCGCCAGCAGGCCCATGAGGCCGCCGCCAAGGCCGCGCAGGCCGAGGGCGACGCGCTCTACTGGCCGATCTACAACCTGGACCTGAAGAACCCGCATGCCGCCGAAGGGCTGGAGCACGCCGATCCGAAGGACCTGGTCGCCGCCATGCGCGCGGGTGAGGAAGATGTGCTGCGCCTGCTCGGTGAAATCGAGGCGCTGGTGGCCGAGGTGCAGGGATGAGGCAGTGGCCGAAGATCCCACTGGGCGATGTGCTCTGCCGATCCAGCGAGCCTGCCGTGTGCATGCCGGACGCCATGTACGACGAAGTTACCATCCGTCTTTGGGGAAAAGGCGTTATCAGCCGTGGCAAAGTTCGCGGTACAGACGTGACGACGCCGCGACGTGTAGTGCGTGCCAACCAGCTGATCCTTTCCAAGATCGACGCCCGCAACGGCGCAATCGGGCTGGTCCCGCAAGAGCTTGATGGCGCAATCGTCAGCAACGACTTTCCTTCCTTCGAGTTTGCCGACAGCAGGCAACTCGATCCGGCGTTCATGGGATGGATGGTGCGATCCCGGCACTTCGTCGATCTGTGCAAGGCGGCCAGCGAAGGCACGACCAACCGCGTGCGCATCAAGGAGGATCGATTTCTCGCACAGCAAATCGTGCTGCCGCCGCTTGCCGAACAGCAAGCCATCGTCAGCCGCCTCGACACGCTGGCCGACAAGGTGCGGCAGGTCAACGAACACCTCGACGCCATCGAGCGCGACGCCCTGCGACTTCTGGTGACTATAGCCACGCGCAAGGATATTTCCGATGCGGAACGGCAGGCACTTGGCTGGCGGGAGACCTCTATCAGCAGCATTGCCGAATTGGCCCTGCATCCGCAGAAGGTGGACGCTGTCGAGAGTTACCCGAATATCGGCATTTACAGCTTCGCACGAGGGCTGTTCGAGAAGCCGCCCATCGACGGCGCCACGACCAGCGCCAAGACCCTCTATCGCATAAAGCGTGGGCAGTTTATCTACAGCCGACTGTTCGCATTCGAGGGAGCCTATGCGCTTGTGCCCCAAGAGTTCGACGGCTACTTCGTTTCCAACGAGTTCCCGACCTTTGACGTCGATCCAGAAAGGGCATCAGCAAAATTCCTGATGGCACTGTTTCTGACGGAAGCCGATTGGCACGGACTGCGGGCCTCCAGCAAAGGTGTAGGTGATCGACGGCTGCGCATTCAGCCCGAGCACATCTTGGCTCGCAAGATCTGGCTGCCACCGCGCGCGGAGCAATCACGAGTTGAGCGGATCTACGATCTTCACTTCGAACTCAAGGCCCGCCACGCCACCATCCGCCAGGCCAACGACGCGCTGGTCCCGGCGACGCTGGAACGCGTGTTCTCCGAGGCCGACTGAATGCAGTTCGTCCGCCACGGCCCCGATATCGTCGAGCACCTGCTGCAGGCGCACGAGGACGGGCGCGTGGTGTTTTTCTGCGGCGCAGGTATCTCTTACCCGGCGCGCCTGCCGGGGTTTTCGGGCCTGGTCGACAAACTCTATAAGGCCCTTGCAGCCACACCCAACGCCATACAACAGGCGGCAATCAAGGCCGGCCAATTCGATACCGCCATCGGCCTGCTGGAAGCGGACATCGTCGGCGGTCGCAAAGAGGCTCTTGTTCGGAGGGCGCTCGCTGGAATCCTCAAGCCGGATCTCACCGGCACGAACGCGACCGCCACACATGACGCCTTGCTGACCCTGGGCAAGTGCCGTAACGGAAGCACCCGCCTCATCACCACCAACTTCGATCGGCTATTCGAGGAGGTGATTGCGGCGAAGTCGCTGCCCATCGAGCGGTTTCAGGCGCCGCTGCTCCCGGTGCCGAAGAACCGCTGGGATGGCCTGGTGTATCTGCATGGCCTGCTCAGCGCTGCGCCGACCGCGAGCGAACTGGATCGGCTGGTCGTCTCCAGCGGCGATTTCGGCCTGGCCTATCTCACCGAACGCTGGGCGGCGCGTTTCGTCAGCGAGTTGTTCCGCAACTACACCGTGTGCTTCGTCGGCTACAGCATCAACGACCCGGTGCTGCGCTACATGATGGATGCCTTGGCCGCCGACCGTCTGCTGGGTGAGTCGCCGCCGGAGATGTTCGCGTTCGGCAGTTTCTCCAAAGGCAAGGAAGAGGAACGGGCCAACGAATGGCAGGCCAAGAACGTCACGCCCATCCTCTACCGCGAGCACAATCGGCATGCCTATCTGCACAAGACACTGCGCGCCTGGGCCGAGACCTATCGCGACGGCGTGCGCGGCAAGGAGCGCATCGTGGTCGAATGCGCCATGGCCCGCCCCTTAGCAAGCACCCGGCAGGACGACTTCGTCGGCCGCCTGCTGTGGGCGCTGAGCGATCCGGGCGGCCTGCCCGCCAGGCGCTTTGCCGATCTGGACCCGGTGCCGTCACTGGATTGGCTGGAGCCGCTGAGCGAGGAACGCTACCGGCATACCGACCTGGGCCGCTTCGGTGTCCCGCCCAGAACGACCGTAGATGACAAGCTCACCTTCAGTCTCACCCGCCGACCTTCGCCGTATCCGCTCGCACCGTCGATGTGTATCGTCGATGCCGGTGCGCGCGGCAGCCGCTGGGACGAGGTGATGCGGCAACTGGCGCGCTGGCTGATCCGTCATCTCGACGACCCGGTGCTGCTGCTATGGCTGGTCAAGCGCGGCGGGCAGCTTCATGACGATCTGGTCTGGTGGATTGAACACCGTCTGGACAAGCTCGCCAAACTGAAACGCGACGGCAACGCCGCCGAGTTGGCGCGCATTCGTGAGGGCGCACCCAACGCGATCCCCAGTCCGCTGATGCGCATCCTATGGCGGCTGCTGCTGACCGGGCGCGTGAAATCGTGGCTGCGCGACTTCGACCTGTACCGCTGGCGCGACCGCTTCAAGCGCGATGGGCTCACCGCTACCCTGCGCCTGGAACTGCGCGAAATGCTGACACCGCGCGTATCGCTGCGCGAGCCGTTCCGCTGGCCTGTCGAGGACGACGAAGCCCACGTGCCGGAGCGCATCAGGGAGCTGGTGGAATGGGAGATCGTGCTGTCGACGGATCACGTCCATTCCAGCCTGCGCGATCTGCCCAAGGACGAGCGCTGGAACGCCGCATTGCCGGAGCTGCTGTCCGATGTCAGCGCCCTGTTGCGCGACGCGCTTGATCTGATGCGCGAGCTTGGCAGTGCCGAGGACAGGAGCGACCTGTCCTACATGCACCAACCCTCGATCAGTGAACACCCACAGAACCGGGACTTCCACGACTGGACCGCATTGATCGACCTGACCCGGGATGCGTGGCTCGCCACTGCTGCGCAATCACCGGCACAGGCAGGGCTCGCGGCGCAGGCCTGGTGGCACACGCCCTATCCACTGTTCCGGCGCCTCGCCTTCTTTGCTGCCGCGCAGGACAACGTGATCCCCCATCGTCAAGCGCTCGACTGGCTTCTGGCGGATGATCACTGGTGGTTGTGGTCGGTGGAAACCGAACGGGAAGCCATGCGCCTGCTGGTGGCGATGGCGCCGCACCTCGATGAGGTGATGCAGCGGGAACTGGAACAGGCTGTGCTTGCCGGTCCGCCCCGCGACATGTTCAAGGATGACATCGAGCCGGAGCGGTGGTCTCGTATCGTGGAACGCGAAATCTGGCTCCGGCTGGCGAAGATCGCCGAGACCGGCGCGGTCTTGGGTGCTGAAAGCAACGCCCGACTAAGTGGGCTTTCGGCACAGCATCCGGAGTGGACCCTGACGGCGGATCAGCGCGACGAATTTCCTTACTGGATGGGCGATGGCGACGAGTGGCGCAAGTTCGTCGCCACACCGCGCCATCGGCGTGAACTGATCGAGTGGCTGAGGCTGCAACCCAGCCCAGATCACTGGCAGGAGGATGACTGGCGGCAGCGCTGTCGCGACAACTTTGCCACCACCGCTTGTGCCTTGTGCGCCTTGGCCAGGGAAGGTGTATGGCCTACAGATCGCTGGCGCGAGGCCCTGCAGGCCTGGTCAGAGGAAAAACTCCTGAAGCGCTCCTGGCGTTACATGGCGCCGATCCTGACCACCGCACCTGACGAGGTACTGCAAACGCTCGCCCATGGAGTCAGCTGGTGGCTGCAGGCCATTGCCAAGACCTTCGAAGGCCACGAAGCACTCTTCTTCGGGCTCGCTCGCCGTATCCTGGCGCTAGATCATCAGGACGGCGTCGATACCGACGACCCCGTCGGGCGAGCCATCAATCATCCCGTGGGCCACGTCACCGAGGCGCTGCTACGCTGGTGGTACCGACGTTCGCTGGAGGATGGACAAGGCTTGACCGAAGAGCTCAAGCCCACGTTCATCGAGCTTTGCGACACCCGGATCGACAAGTATCGGCATGGCCGTGTGTTGCTGGCGGCCCATGTCATCGCGTTGTTCCGCGTCGACGGGGATTGGGCGACGCGACACCTGTTGCCGCTTTTCGACTGGCAGCGCTCGGAAGCCGAAGCACGTGCGGCGTGGGAAGGCTTCCTGTGGTCCCCGCGCCTGTACCGCCCTCTGATGGAAATGCTCAAGCCGGCCTTCCTCGACACCGCGCGCCACTATGCGGCATTGGGCAAGCACGACGGGCAATACGTATCGCTGCTGACATTCGCCGCTCTCGATCCGGGTGACACTTTCACCACCGCCGAGCTGGCGACCGCTACACGCTCATTACCTCCGGACGGTTTGCACGATGCAGCACAGGCATTGGTGAGAGCGCTGGAGGGTGCGGGCGAGCAACGTGCCGACTATTGGACGAACCGGGTTGCCCCGTATCTGCATGCCATCTGGCCCAAGACGCGAGACAACGTTTCACCTGCCATAGCCGAAAGCCTCGGCCGCCTTTGCGTAGCAGCACAGGATGCGTTCCCCGAGGCCTTGACGCTGCTCCGCGCCTGGTTACAACCACCGGCCCACCCGGACTATCTGGTGCATCGGCTACACGAGGCAGGTCTCTGCGGCAAGTTTCCGGAACAGGCACTGGACTTCCTGAGTCTGGTGATAGGGGATCAAACCCAATGGCCGCCCAGTGACCTCGGCGCCTGCCTTGACGCGATGCGAATAGCCGCGCCGGAACTCGAGGCTGATCCGCGCTTTGAACGGTTGATGGCGTACCTTCGCCAGCATGGGCGAGGCTGAGGTGGTGTCTTTGTGGCATGCGTCAGGTATCCGGGAATCAGGGATAACTGGTCCCCGCACCGGTAACTCTCCGGAGATTCCGGACAGTTGCCTACCCGCAAGCTCGCATGAATTCGCGCCTGTTTGCACGGGTCCGAAACGGCTGACCGAGGAACCAGTTCTGCCGTCAACCATCCGCCACCAATACTGAAGCCCCAACTGTTATCAGTTGGGGCTTTTTCTTGTCTGTTTGCACCAGTTCCCGCGTGTTGTTGGGGGTTCCTGCGGAAGCCTGCGGACTGCGCCAGCCGCCCGAACTGGCCGTTCCCGGCCACATTCCACTCTCTCCTGGCCATTCCTCGCTCCGACCTCGCTCTCTGGAACTGGCCCGAAGTCCGCAAGGGCTTCAAGTTATAGTCAAATAGATCAACGAGTTACGCGCGGACGAATGAAGCGGTTGGATTGGAGTATTAGTGGGCGATGGAAACAGCCCCGAATCGGTTCGAGTGTCATCCGACCGGGGGCTGCTGCAAAGCCTCGATCAGCGGACAGCGGACCTGACCGGTCGCCACACAACAACGCTCGACAAGCTCCGCGAGCACCCGCTCGATCCGGCGCAGGTCAGCCAGCTTGATCCGTACATCCGCCAGTTTTCCTTCCGCTTGCTCGCGAGCCTCATCACAGTGCGCTCCGTCCTCGAGCTTGAGCAGTTCCGTGACCTCAGCCAGGCTAAATCCCAGCCGCTGAGACGACTTCACAAAACGCACCCGCGTGACGTCCGTCTCGCCGTAGCGACGGATGCTCCCGCTGGGTTTATCTGGCTCGGCCAATAGACCTTTGCGCTGATAGAACCGAATGGTCTCCACGCTGACCCCGGCTGCGCTGGCAAAAGCGCCGATGGTCAGATTTTCGAGTTTTTTCTGCACACCGATTGACTCCGTACTCAAGTACGGCATTAAGGTTACGCTATCCGAACAGAATCCCAAAGTAAAAGCGTATGGCTGATCTCCGGACTGAACCACAAGCAGGACGCGGCGCATTGTTCGCCGGCGGACTGGCCGCGATCCTTGCTTCGACCTGTTGCCTTGGGCCCCTGGTCCTGGTTGCTCTTGGGTTCAGCGGCGCATGGATCGGCAATCTGACCGCGCTGGAGCCCTATCGCCCGATCTTCATCGGCGCCGCTTTGGTGGCCATGTTCTTTGCGTACCGGCGCATCTTTCGCCCAGTGCAAGCATGTAAACCCGGCGAGGTCTGCGCTATGCCCGAGGTGAGGAGTGCCTACAAGATCATCTTCTGGATCGTTGCCGCGCTCGTCGTGATCGCACTCGCATTTCCCTATGTCCTTCCTTTGTTCTACTGACAGGAGCCCCCCATGAAGAAACTTATCGCGTTGGCAGCACTCTCCTCGGCTTTGATTACGCCCGCCTGGGCCGCTACACAAACCGTAACACTATCCGTGTCTGGTATGACCTGCGCCGCCTGCCCGTTTACGGTGAAGAAAGCGCTAACCAAGGTCGATGGCGTGCAAAAGGTCGAGGTGAGCTACGAGAAACTGGCCGCCGTTGTCACCTTCGACGACACCAGGACCACGGCCGAAGCATTGACCAAAGCCATTGAGAACGCCGGCTATCCCTCTACCGTCAAGCCGTAAGGAGCCGAAAATGACCGAGAGCATCGCACTCACCGTCGCCGGCATGACCTGCGATGCGTGCGCCACGCACGTCAAAGAAGCTTTGCAGAAAGTCCCTGGCGTGCAATCGGCGGAAGTGTCCTATTTGAAGGGCGCTGCAACGCTGACCGCAGATCGCGGCATCGCGCAAGAAGCACTGACGGACGTTGTCACCGGACTCGGTTACCGCGTTTCGTTCGGTAGCGGCTCGTCGTCTTCGACGGGCAGCACTGCGTTCAGCAAGGGGACCGTGCGGCTCGGCAGCGGTGGCGGCGGCTCATTGCATATCGCTGTCATCGGCAGCGGCGGCGCAGCGATGGCAGCAGCGCTGAAGGCGGCCGAGCAAGGTGCGCGAGTCACCCTGATCGAGCGTGGAACACTTGGCGGCACCTGCGTCAATGTCGGCTGCGTGCCCTCCAAAACCATGATTCGTGCGGCGCATGTCGCGCACCTGCGCCGGGAGAGTCCGTTCGACGCCGGGATCACGGCAAGCCCACCAGTTATCGATCGCGCCACGCTGCTCGCACAGCAGCAGGGACTCGTCGATGAACTTCGCCGCGCCAAGTACGAAGGCATACTGGACAACAACCCAGCCATCACCGTGCTGCGCGGCGAAGCCCGGTTCAAGAATAAACTCACGCTGTCGGTCGCACTTGCTGATGGCAACACGCGTGAGGTGGCCTTCGATCGCTGCCTCATCGCCACCGGCGCTAGCGCGGCCGTGCCGCCAGTTCCCGGTTTGGAAGACACGCCGTATTGGACGTCAACCGAGGCCCTGTTCAGCGACACCATTCCCGAACGCCTGGCCGTGATCGGATCGTCGGTGGTCGCGCTGGAACTGGCGCAAGCCTTCGCCCGGCTGGGCAGCCAGGTCACGATCCTGGCGCGCAATACGCTGTTCTTCCGCGAAGACCGGGCCATCGGCGAGGCCATCACTGCCGCCTTCCGTGCTGAAGAAATCAAGGTGCTGGAACACACACAAGCCGGCCAGGTCGCCTATGCGAACGGCGAATTCGTGCTGTCCACGGGGCACGGTGAAGTGCGCGCCGACAAACTGCTGGTCGCTACCGGCCGGACGCCCAACACGCGCAGCCTGGCGCTGGAAGTAGCGGATGTCGCCACCGATGCACAGGGGGCCATCGTAATTGACAAGGGTATGCGCACCAGCGCGCAGCACATCTACGCGGCCGGCGACTGCACCGACCAGCCGCAGTTCGTCTATGTCGCGGCGGCGGCCGGCAACCGTGCCGCGACCAACATGACCGGCGGCATTGCTGAACTGCATTTGACGGCGATGCCAGCGGTGGTATTCACCGATCCGCAGGTGGCGACGGTGGGCTACAGTGAGGCGCAAGCGCACCACGACGGCATCGAGACCGACAGTCGGCTGCTGACGCTCGACAACGTGCCGAGGGCGCTGGCCAACTTCGACACACGCGGCTTCATCAAGCTGGTCGCGGAAGCCGGCACGGGGCGGCTGATCGGCGTGCAAGCCGCCGCACCGGAGGCGGGCGAGCTGATCCAGACGGCCGCACTGGCGATTCGCAACCGGATGACCGTACAGGAGCTGGCCGACCAGTTGTTCCCCTACCTGACGATGGTCGAAGGGCTGAAACTCGCTGCGCAGACCTTCAGCAAGGACGTGACGCAATTGTCTTGTTGTGCAGGCTAATCTGGTTCGCTAACGCCTCTTATGCGTGTGCGCTGCTCATCCCACCGCGCCGGCGGATCAACCACCAGATCGAACAACTCACCCCGAGGCTCTGGAAAGATCACGTTGGTATCGCACACAGAGTATTTTCCAATCCAGGTATGAGCCTGAAGAGGCTGCGATAGGGAGTGGGTTGAAGGGTTTGAAAGGGTGAGTGTAAAAGAGGTCTGAGCAAGGCTGGGATTTTGTTTTTGTGGCATGTATATGCGGTTTTTTGAACTGCTGCCCGCAGGGCTTGCGGCGGATGGATTGCGAAGCAATCCGTCTGTCTGGCAAGCGCAGCGCGGTAGCTGGTGACTGGGTGATATCAGGCTTGACGTCGGGGTTTGGCGAAGCTGGCGAACAGAGCGTTCTTGGCGCGTTGCATGGCCTGAGCGGCTCCCAGATCGGTATGTCGGCGTGCCTGCATCATCAGCGCTGCCAAGGTGATGTCAGGCTTGAACTCGACCAGGTTCTTTACGACCAACTGCGCGAGACATTCCAGCGGGGTCTTCACATCTTCATGCCGATAGCGTTTCACGATTTTGCCTTTCGCATTGGTCACAGAGGTTGCGAACAGACAGGGCCGATGCAGATTCAGCCAGGGGTTGAACGTCTCCTGGTAGAACGCATTGATCGGATTGGCGTACTCCTGAGGAATATGCGAATAGCCCATGTGCTTGCGCACCACGCTCGCATTCTTGCTCTCGGCCAGGGCGTTATCGTTGCTGTGGCGCGAGCGTGACTTGGTCTGCTCGATTCGCAGTTTCTCCAACAGCTTTGCCACTTGGCGGTTGATGTACTCCGAGCCGTTGTCGGAGTGGAAACCGAGCACCACGAACGGAAACTGCGCGATGATCAAGGCCA
>CAYTAY010000108.1:0-10382 GCA_964435845.1 uncultured Azoarcus sp. | reverse complement strand
TTCGGGGTGCTTGCAAGCCAATCATGACCATTAACGTGAAATAACCGTGATTCAAAGCGAATAAAAACCTCGCGACCAAAATCACGATTTTCGTATTATTTCATGATCAGGGGCGCTGCGTCATCGCAACATGAAAGTTAGCTCCGATACGGCGGGGGCAGCGGCCGGATCCTTCAACCCGGCGACCTGGCGATTACGCCAATCCTCGAGGGTTTTTGGCGCGGTCGTGTAGTGACCATGACAATCGATGATCATGCCTTTTCTCCATTCCAGACCGCAGCGGGGATCATTACCTCGCCGCGCATGATGAGCCGCGCGGTGCGAAGCAACGCCGCACGGGTTACGTTTTGGGAGTTCACGGGATCGG
This sequence comes from uncultured Azoarcus sp., assembly GCA_964435845.1. GTDB lineage: Bacteria > Pseudomonadota > Gammaproteobacteria > Burkholderiales > Rhodocyclaceae > Azoarcus_F. The sequence continues at coordinate 10,015 of CAYTAY010000108.1, read as the reverse complement.
TTTCAAGCTCGACGGAGAATTCGCCGCTCGGATGCTCCACCGAAATCGTCTTGACCTTCCCCTCGGGCACCAATGCGATACCCTCGGTGACCGAACCGTCCATCACACAGGCAGTGCCGACCGTGACCGCCGCCAGGACGCCTATCGCGTCATGGCAGACGTGGGGGATGAAGCAACGCGTGCTGAGGCTGCCCCCTTCGCGCGGCGGCGCAACCAGACACATCTTGGGATAAGTCTTGGCGCTGACGTCGCCCAGACCCATCGCCATGCCTGCTGCCAGTCGCAGGCCTTCGATGCGTGCCTTTAGCTCGGTATCGGCGTTCAGCTCGGCAACCGACTCGTAGCCGGTACGCCCGACATCCGAGGCCCGGAACATCACCAGCGGCATGCCATTGTCGATACAGGTCACCTCGATGCCATCGATGATGTCCCGGACCTTGCCGGTGGGCAGCAGGCCCGCGCAGACTGAACCTGCGGTATCGAGAAAGCTGATCTTGATCGGCGCAGCGGCACCCGGCACACCATCGATGCGCGCATCCCCTTCGTAGGCCACTCGTCCGCCCGGCGTCTGCACGGTGACGTCGCACTGCATGTCGGTGTTCAGCGTCAGCACCCTGAGTGTCGTGGTTTCGCCTTGTGGCGAGACCATGCCGGTTTCGAGGGCGAAGGGGACGACCGCTGCAAGCATGTTGCCGCAGTTGGGGGTGGTGTCGACGATGTCCTTGTCGGGAAGAATCTGCGCGAAAAGAAAATCGAGATCGACGCCTTCGCTGCTGCTCAGGCTCACGATGCCGACCTTGCTGGTAAGCGGATGCGCACCACCCAGCCCATCGATCTGCCGCCGGTCCGGCGAGCCCATGACCGCGAGCAGGACGGCGTCACGCAAGGCCTTGTCGGCCGGCAGGTCGGAACCTTCGAAGAACGGTCCGCGGGAAGTACCACCGCGCATGAGCAATGTGGGTATCGAGGTCTGCATGATGCAAGGGTCTGAATCGGAATGCGTCGATTATTCTCGCCACCGTCGATGACCGACAGAGGCGGGCCGGTCTAGCTGATATGCCACATCGACATATCCACGTTGGAGCTATTCCCCAGCAAACAGGTCCGGAACTCAGGCGAAACCTTCGTGGGCGCGGATCAGCGTCGCGCCCCCTCGTTGGAAGCGTCCGGCGCCGGATCACCAGTGCGCCAGACCAGCAGCCAGGCCACCCCTGCAGTCACCACACCCCAGAACCACATGCCGTTGGTCAATGGAAAGACGGTGCCATCCATTGCGCGCCCCAGCCAGATACCCATGCCGAAGGCGATCACCATCATCAGAAAGCCCCCCATCGCCGAAGCCGCGCCGGCCGTCTTCGGAAAAGGCGCCACGGTTCCACTCTGCCCGCAGGGCTGGTGTACGCCGTGGCCGAGCATGAAGAGGTAATGCGGCACCATGATCGCCCAAACGGTGTGCACGCCCGCGAGCGCGAGGACACCGAACAAGGTGCCGCCGCCGATCGAGAAGAGCGCCCCGATTGCCACGGTCCCCCGCACGCCGAAGCGAATCAGCAATCGCCGACACATGAAGGTACCGACGAGATAGGCCAGCGACATCGACGACATCCACAAGCCATAACCCGTGCGCGACACGCCATGAACCTCGATCAAAACGAAGGATGACGCGGCAAGAAAGGTGAAAAGTCCACCATAGGTAGCCGCCGCCAGCAGGGCGAAAGACCAGAAGGTATGGTGAGACAGGATGTGAACCCACACCGACACCAGCACGGTGGGCCGCAAGGCCCTCGGGTTCGGCTCCCGCACGGTTTCCTGAAAGCGCAGGACGATCACCGCCAGCGTCGCGGCACCGAACAGGGCCAGCACAAGCAGGGTCGCGCGCCAGCCCAAGGTATCGGCGAGCAAACCGCCAAAGGGTGCGCTGACGCAAGCGATCACACCCAGGCCGGACAAACCCTTGCTCATCGCGCGCGCCGCTGCCTCCGGCGTATAGAGGTCACGCACAATGGCGCGGGCACACATCACCGAAGCCCCCATCGCCGCCCCCTGCAGGGCCCGCCAGATAACGAGCTGCATCATCGAACCCGCAAAGGCACTGCCCACCGCGGCCACCATGTACAGGCTCAGCCCGATCAACAGGATCGGTCGCCGGCCGAAACGGTCTGACAGCGGCCCCCATGCCAGTTGCGACGCACCGAAGGCGAGCAGCAAGGCGCTCAGCGTCAGCTGCCCCATCGCCACCGGGGCGTCGAAAGCCTCGGTCATCGCTGGCAGGGCCGGCAGGTAAAGGTCAGTCGTGACCGGCTGGATGCCGAGCAGCAGGGACAGAATGACAACGATCAGGCCGGATGACATGGATGAAGGGCTCATCCCCAACGCCTCCTCAACGGGCCGGAATCATCAACTCCGCCTCGCCGTCGAGGACCACCTTGCCAGCCACCGTGCACACGGTCGAGAACTTCATCCGCCGCTTCTCGGCGTTAAGCTCGGTGAGCGTCACCCGAGCCTCCACGGTGTCGCCGACCTTCACAGGCGCCTTGAAATGCAGCGATTGCGACAGATAAATACAGCCCGGCCCCGGCAACCGGGTGCCAAACACCGTGGACACGTAGCTCGCCGACAACATGCCGTGGGCGATGCGCCCGCCGAACATCGTCGAGGCCGCGAACTCCTCGTCGACATGCACCGGATTGGTGTCGCCGGACACCCCGGCAAACATCAGAATGTCGGCCTCGCTCACGGTGCGGCCAATCGCCGCAGTCATGCCGACCGCGAGCTGGTCGAAGTCGTAGCCGTAACATTGTGAAAGCTCTCGTTGCGCATCGCTCATGCTTGTGCTCTCCAGCTTATGGTTGAAATTTTCCGAATAGCTTAACCGGTTTGTGCGTGCGCTCCCTGGCGGCCGATCAAGGCCTGGAAACACTCCTGATGCTTGCCAGCCCGCGCCTTGCAACGCATCTCGGCAGGCTCGGCGTGGCCATGAAAACGCGCGATCCGAACACCCCGACGGACCAGACAGCAACCGCGCGCAAGATCGACGTGGCCGCCAACGTTTCTGCAATGCCTTTCCTGCTGCAACCGATCTGGGAGGTGTTCACGCAGGACATGCGGCGCACACCGTTCGCCCCGCCATCCCCTTGATTGGATCATCCCGCGATGGCGCTGCCCCGGCCACGTGTCAGAACCAGCGCCGCACTTCCATATAGACCCGGTCCTGATCGTCATATCTACCGAACAGCCCGGCCTTTCGCCCACCGAAAACATCCGCCCCGAACTGGCCGCGCCACTCCTGGGTGATGTTCCAGATCAGCTTCGGCCGCAGCATGTAGTCGCTGCGATTGAAGCTCGACACATACAACACCTCGGCCTCGAAACGATCCCCGAAGCTGCGATTCACGAGCAGGGTATAACCGGTCTCGTTGCGGTCGAAGCCGAAGGCGCGGTCGTGGTCCAGCGTCCGTCGACCGAAGACCTGCAGATTCACGCGCCAGTCGCCGTATGGCACATCGGCACCGACCACATAATCCAGCGTCGCGGCCGACTTCATGCTGAAGGGGTCCGGCGCCGCGAAGCTGCGCCCCGAAGTATGCACCGCCTCGCCCTTGAGCACGAAGCGGCCCAGATCCTTGGAGAAGGTGCCGCCGGTCTGGCGAATGCGGTCACGCCGGATCTCGAGCCCGGTCGACGCGCCGTAAAGCGTCGGCGTCGCATCCCGGCTCTGGTAATGGAAGGCGGTGAGATCCCAGCCGTCGATCAGCCGCGACACCCGCAAACCCCAGTTGGTGTTCGACAGCGAACGAGACGGCTCCGCATTGCGCACCCGCGTGTCGGCCGGCACCGGGAAGGGGTAGAAATTGGCGCCCGGCTTGCCGATGTCGTCGTAGCTCGGATACGGAACCCACAGCAGCTCGAAATGGGTGTCGCCAGCGAAGTACTCCGCCCGCGCTGCCCACTGCGGAATGCGCATGGTGTCGAACTCCGGCAGCACGAACTCGCGCTGATCGCGCGCCGAGACCACGTCCGCCAGGAAGAGGCCCACCATCTCGCCCCACACCACATGCTGGCGCCCGAGGGTGAACTCCCATTCACCGGCGCCGAACTCCACGAAGGCCTCGCGAATCGACGCCCCGGTGCGCTGGTCACGACGCACCTCGCGCGGGTAGTGCCTGCTCTCGATATCGTAGGCCGCATCATAGTCGGCACGTGCCCCGAGCCGGAAGCGTGGCCCGCCACCCAGCCGCCCGCTCGCGGTCAGCTCCAACCGGGTGCGCAGGCGCGACCAGCGCTCTGGATCTGCCGTGGTGTAAGCCGCAGCGAATTCGCCGTAACCGCCCACGCGCAGCCCGCGCCCACCACCCGGCAACAGATCGCCAAAGGGTTCGGTCGCCGCGTCGAGCGGGGTATCGAGATCGAACAGGTCATCGAGCTCGTCCGACGCCGCCGCTAACGAGGTCAATAGCGTCGCCACAGTCACAGCAAGCATTGTCCGGCTGGCTTTCATTTCGTCGTTTCTCCATGCATGTTCAAGCAGCGAATTTCTCTGTTGATAGGGCAAAAACCCGCGCGCGCTCGGTCGGCCTACGCCTTTGCTCCTCCCTCCCCCTTGAAGGGACAGGAGCCTGCTGACCTCTATTCGGCAATACTGCCAGGCGACTGTGCTGAGCGCCGCCGCGTTCGCCCCCGCCTGCTTCAATCCCACAGGTCAGATCTCCGGATCCTCTTCGTCCTTCTCACGCCTGTCCTGCACGAACACCCAGCGTCCCTCGGCCTTCATTCCCAGCGCAATCACCCGCCCGTCCTCGACCCGCACCAGACGGTCGGCCATGTTCATCACCCGTTTATCGTGGGTCGAGAAGATGAAGGTCGTCCCGGCCTTGCGGTTGATCTCCTTCATCAGGCGCAGGATGCTCTTGCCGGTTTCCTTGTCGAGGTTGGCGGTCGGCTCGTCGGCGAGCACCACGCGGGAATGCGTCGCCAGCGCACGCGCGATTGCGACCCGCTGCCGCTGTCCGCCCGAGAGCTGGTTGGGTCGGTGGTCGGCGTATTTCGCCAGACCCACCATCGCGAGATAATGCGTCACCCGCTCGCGCCGCTCCGCGCGCGACAGCTCGGGCAGGTTGAGCAACGGATACTCGACGTTCTCCGCCGCCGACAGCACCGGCAGCAGGTTGAAGGTCTGGAAGATGAAGCCGATGGTACGGGCACGCAGGTCGGCGAGTTGATCCGGCGTCTGGCCGGAGACATCGCGCCCGTCGATCAGCACCCGGCCTTCGGTGGGTGTGTCGATGCAACCGATGATGTTGAGCAGGGTCGACTTGCCACTGCCCGACGGCCCGGCAATGGCCAAAAACACGCCCGGCTCGACCGAGAGCGTCACGTCCTGCAGGGCGTTGACCATTTGCTCGCCCAGAGCGTAGCGTTTGCTGACGTTCTCAACTTTTACGATCGCCATGCTGTCGGGCCACCCTGGGTTATTTCGCCGTTAGCATAACATCCATGGACCCAATCATGCTGCGAGGTCGGAGCGACGCGGCCAGCACGCTTCCTGAAGTAAACGGATAACGAACTCAGCCACCTCCGAACACTTATAGCCCGCGAGCGTCGCGATGGATGAAACGGGGAAATCGTGTCTGACCCCATTACCACGACCCCATTACCACAGAGCCGCCATTGATCCGCACTCGCTCTGCGCTTAGAGTTGACCCTCAGCCCGCCGGGCCGGGCGACTGCCATTCCGAGGCCACCCCCTGATGAACGCACTTTCACGCCAGCGGCGCAAGATTATGATAACACTCGCATCTGGGTTGCTCGCACCCCAAATGCTGTTCGGCAAACCCGCCCTCGCGGGCGCCGGAGACCCCCGCGCCCGCGAGATCGTCGAGCGCGCCGACGCGGTGCGCTTTCCGCGCGAGAGCTTCCAGACCGACATCACCGTCACCAACTTCAGCGACGGCGCCGCCGGTGACGTGCGCCAGTACCGCGTGCTCTCGCGCGGCAACGAGAACACCATCGTGCTCACCGTCTCGCCCGCCTCCGAACGCGGCCAGGCCCTGCTGATGCGCGGGCGCGACCTGTGGGTGTTCATGCCGGCGGTCTCCCAGCCGGTGCGCCTGTCGCTCGCCCAGCGTCTCACCGGCCAGGTCGCCAACGGCGATCTCGCCCGTGCCAACTTCGCCGGCGACTACGAGCCCACCCTCGTCGGCACCGAAACCCTGGACGGCACCAACTGCCATGTGCTCGACCTCGCCGCGGTCGATCGCGGCGTCACATACGCCCGCGTCAAATACTGGGTAGCGACTGGCAATGACCACCCGCAGCGCGCCGAATTCTTCGCACTGTCCGGCCGCCTGCTCAAGATCTGCCGCTACGAGGACTACCGCGAACTCGCCGGCCGCCTGCGCCCGACGCGTCTGGTGATGGAAGATGCGCTCAAGGCCGATGAGTATTCGGTGCTGGAATACCGCGCCATGGGTCTGCGTGACCTGCCGGAGCGGATGTTTACCCGGGAATACCTGCGCCGTCTGCAGTGATCGCCGGGAGACCACCCCTATGGTGCGTTTCGCCTGCGCCTAAACGCATCCTATGCACGACCAACAATCAGCCTCCACGGCCTTAGGGTGCGTTGAGCGGTCCGCGAAACGCACCGGGAAAATCGTGTCTGACCCCATTAGCCCGATTGGAGCTCGATTCATCGAGCGATTCGGACAACGTCCCGGCACTCACCCTCGGATCGCCCGGCGGAGCCGGGCTCCTACGGCTCGATGGGCTTTGTTCAAGCTCGATCGCCGCGGGATTTCACCGAGGTCCGCCACGCCTTCCACGCCGCGGCGCCGACAAAGACCACGCACCCACCGGCCAGCGCGAACTTCACACTCGCGAGCAAGCCGATCGCCAGCCCCAGCGGATCCGCAGTGGCGCCGTTCAGCACCGCCCGGATCGCAAGATTCTCCACCACATCGAGAAACCCGGCAGCGACCGCCGCAGCCGACGCCCACCACGCCGCCCGCCGCCAGCCAGCCCCCACGACCGCGCCCACCGCGCCACCCAGCCGCAGCGCCAGCGTCACCAGCAGCAAGACGTAGCCGACAACGAACACATAGTCTGCGACCAGCCCGCGCAAGACCGCGCGTTTGCCCGGCTCGCCCCAGCAGGCGAGCACTGAGTCGATGCGGGCCTGCGTCCACGCGAACTGCAGCTGCAGCTGGCTGGTGCGGGCACACTCCACCGCCCCCGACAACTCGAAGCCCACCAGCGCGGCAAAGCCGCCCAAGCTCAGCACCAGCGCGCACACAAGGACCGCACGCCTGCCACGCGCGACCGCCACCCGGGTGGGTGCGTTCGAAGGGCGATGATCTGCCGGGTAAGGTATCGACATTTTTTTACACTCTCCGGTCGGGAAAACTGTAGCGCGACAGAGCGAGCTTGCAACGCCTTGTTTTCATGTATTTTATTTCAGACATTCAATACTGGCACGTTTTATGCGGAAGGCAACGTCAAACGGAACAAGCTTCTCTATTTCGCCCTTCTGCAACTGGGGAAACCATGAAATCAACCACCAAGAAAGCGCTTTTCACGGGTATGGCGCTGGCACTGGCGGGAAGCGTGCAGGCCGCGCCCCTCTACATCACCCAATGGCAAGTCGGTGTCGACACGTTCTTCGACACTACCACCATCGAACCGACCACCGGAATTACCGCTGTCGGTTCGCCTGCCACCACGCTGAACTGGGGCACGAGCAGCGGTTTCGGTCAAAGCGGACTGGATATCGGCGCTACACCGAGCACGACCAGTGTCACCACCTCGATCATCCCCAATTCGTTGCCGGCCGTCCCCAACGTCACCATCACTCACCGCAACCAGCCGATCACGGGTACCTCGCTGCAATCGGTCGACATCATTTCGGCCCTGACGCTGACACCGATCAACCCCGTGTCAGGTTTGCCGCTGGGCCCGGTCAATCAAACCTTCAAAATCACCTTCCTGGAGACTCCCAACGATCCGACCGGCGGCATCTGTGCGGACGGAAGTTCCCGCACCACCGACCCGCTGAACGCAAGTGGCTGCGCGGACATCTTCGTGATCGACCGCAACGCCCTCAACTTCGCGTTCCAGTACCGCAGCCTGATCGATGATGGCTCCGGCAACCCAACGTTCAGCCTCGACGAGAACGAAACCACGACCTACTTCACCAACTTTCTTGAGGTGACCCAAGGCCTGAACCCCCTCTCCAGTGGCGCGTGCCAGGCGGTAACCGGCTCCACAGAAACCTGCCTCGGCTTCCGTACCGCCGAGCGGACAGACACGCTCGTGCAATTCGGCGCGATCATCTCGACTGCGCCGATCTCGGTTGTGCCCGAACCCGGCAGCCTCGCGCTGATGGGCCTCGGTCTTGGCGCCCTCGGCCTGATCCGTCGCCGCAAGCTCGCCGCAGCCTGACAGGCAGCGCCAGTCGCATCACACGGGGCGGCCTTCGGGTCGCCCCGTTGCGTTTACCGCGCCGATTCGCGACCATGTGCCGTCGCTCGACTGGATCCGCAATGCATCCTCACCCGCCCCGCCGCGTGCTGCTCTTCGCCGAAGCCGCGACGCTGGCCCATGTCGGCCGGCCGCTGGTGCTGGCGCGCGCACTGGCCGCCGCCGGATGGCAGATCGTGTTCGCACGGCCGGCGTCCTGCGCCTGGATGACCGCTGGTGACGACTTCGAGGTGCACGACCTCGTCTGTCAGCCCGCCGCCGAGTTCGCCCGCCGGCTCGACGCCGGGCGACCGCTGTACGATTTCGACACCCTCCAGCGCTATGTCGCCGACGATCTCGCGCTGATCGACCGCGTCCAGCCCGACCTCGTCATCGGCGACTTTCGCTTGTCGCTGTCGGTCAGCGCACGGCTCGCCCGCGTGCCCTATGCGACGATCTGCGATGCCTACTGGAGCCCGGAGGCGCCGCTGGAGCCGGTGCTGCCGGTGCTGCCCTTCACCCGCTTCGTGCCGATTCCCGTCGCCGAGCGCGTCTTTCGCGCAGTCGCACCCATCGCCTTCCGCCTGCACGCGCGCCCGATGGAGGTCTTGCGCCGCGCCCATGGCCTGCCCGGCTTCGGTCACGACCTGCGCCTGTGCTACACCGACGCCGACCTGCGCCTGTTCGCCAACCCGCCGGAACTCTTTCCGCACGTCACCCCTCACGCCGGCGCGCAGTTCATCGGGCCGATCGCCTGGTCGCCGCCCGGTTCGCTGCCCACGGGTTTTCCCGATGGGGGCCATATCTATCTGTCGATGGGCAGTTCGGGCCGTACCGCAGTGCTTGCGGCCCTGTTCGATGCGCTCCGCAGCAGCGACAGGCCGGTCGTCGTCACCACCGCCGGTCGCCCGACTCCGCGTCCGCCCGCACCCAGCCCGATCCATCTCTACGACTTTCTCCCCGGCGAGGTCGCCATGCGTGGCGCGGGTCTGGTGATCTGCAACGGCGGCAGTCCCACCACCAACCAGGCTCTTCGGGCGGGCGTGCCGGTAGTCGGCATACCGCTCAACATGGATCAGTTTCTCAACATGCGTGCCATCTCGCGCCAGGGACTCGGTCACTCGGTGCGCGCCGACCGTGCAACGCCCGAGGCGCTCACGCACGCCATCGCCCTGACCCTCGGCGAGCACGGTTGCAAGGCCGCCACCCAGGCCTTCGCGAGCGCATGCGCGTCCGGCCCGTTTGGCGAAGCGCTGCACGCGCTGGACCGCCTTGCCTTGTCGCACCCTCCTTTACATGGTCGATGACCGACCGGGAAAGCTCGCCCGGACGACGATCGAGCGGCAGTGCCAGCAGGATGTCCGTATCGCTCGATGAATCGAGCTCCTGCGATTCGCGGGCTTCGACAGGCGCCGCGGGTCTGCCCGATGTCCGCATCGCTCGATGAATCGAGCTCCTACGATTCGCGGGCTTCGACAGGCGCCGCGGGTCTGCCCGATGTCCGCATCGCTCGATGAATCGAGCTCCTACGATTCGCGGGCTTCGACAGGCGCCGCGGGTCTGC
>CAYTAY010000107.1:0-10463 GCA_964435845.1 uncultured Azoarcus sp. | reverse complement strand
CGGAGCCCTTTTTGTTTTTATCTCGAGGAATAGATCATGACCCAGACCGTTCAAACCCAAACCAATGTTCAGCAACCCCAGACAACCGCCCCGACCATCGCCATCCGCAAGAGCTGCAACCCGGACGGCATCGGCCTGTCGCACTATGTCCTGATGGACAAGAAGGGCGCCAAATGAACGCTGCCCTGCCGAGCCGGGCCTTGGCGGGCCCGAGCCTCGTTCCTGTGGACATCGGCCACGCCGTCTACGCGGCGGTGACCGACCCCAATACCGCCTTCTGGGCCCTGGTGGACAAGACCCGCCTGGCCGAAACTCTGGCCGGCGGCCCGTTGCTGGACGCCTATCAGCAGCAGGCCGAAGCTTTCGGGCAAGAGCTGCATGCCCTGCGCTTCGGCTTGAAGCCTTCCGGCGTCTACCTCAACCCGACCGAGCGCTGCAATCTCAATTGCACCTATTGCTACCTGCCCGGCGATCAGCGCAGCGGCGGCCAGCACATGCCGACGGAAACTCTCATCGCCTCACTCGGCCGGCTGCGCGACTATTTCCGCTCTGTCATGCCCGAGGGTAGAAAGCCCCGCGCGATATTTCACGGTGCCGAACCCCTCATGAACCAGGCGGCGGTCTTTGCCGCCATCAGCGAATTCGCTGACGATTTCGCTTTTGGGGTACAGACCAACGGGACCCTCCTCAACGAGGCCGCAGTCGATTTTCTGACCAGCCGTAATGTCAGCATCGGCCTTTCTCTCGACGGTCCGATCGCAGGCATTACCGACGCGACCCGCCGCACCTGGGGTGGCAAGAGCGTGCACGACAAGGTTCTGGCTGCGATGGCGAAATTGAAGGGCTATGGCTCGTGGAGCGTCATCACCACCTGCACTACCGAGAACCTCCCCCACCTCACCGCCATGGTCGATCTTTTCCACGAGAAAGAGGTGCCGACCTGCATGCTCAACACCCTGCGCTGCACTCTGCCGGGGGCCCGCGGAGTGAAGCCGGCGGACAATGACATGGGCAAGGCTTTCTTTGCCGCTCTCGATCGCAGCCATTCTTTGTACCAGGAAACCGGGCGCAAGTTGGTGGTAGCGAATTTCGCCAATATTCTCATCGGCATCCTGGCGCCGACGGCGCGGCGACTGATGTGCGACATTTCGCCGTGCGGCGGTGGCCGCGCCTTCTTCGCCCTGGCGGCCGACGGTAGCCTCTATCCGTGCAGCGAATTCATCGGCCTGCCACGCTTCAACGGTGGCTCGCTCCTTTCCGAAGGAGGTGTCGAGGCGGCACTGGCATCCGAAGCCTTCAAGACGGTGACCGGGCGCGATGTGGATAAATTCAGTCCGTGTGGCGACTGTTCCATCCGGCATTTCTGCGGGTCCCCCTGCCCGGCCGAGGCCCACGAGATGAATGGCGGCATGGAGAAGATCGGTGCCTTCTGCGATTTCTACAAGGAGCAGGTCAATTACGCCCTGCGCCTGATCGCCGACGGCAAGGCCGACGAGTATCTGTGGGACGGCTGGGACGAGGGCACCGAAACGCTGTTCGATCTCTCGCACTGACCGCACGGAAAGATCGCGAAGTTGCAGACGAGGGTCACCCCGGCCTTCAGATTGCAGACAGACCCCCGATTTTTCGGGGGTTTTGTTTTTCTGAGGCGGAGTTCGGCAGGCGTTTGGCGATTCAGCCAAACGCGAACGCAAGCCGGCGATGCTATTCGAGGTGCGGGGTGCCGAGTTCAGCGGCGAGCAGACGCGCGCGTGAGAAGGGGCTTGCGTGCAGGGCATAGTCTGCCGCAAGCAGTGGACGCAGCCGCACAGCGACAGCCGCGGCGGATTCCGCAAGCCCGACATCGGACTGCCCGCAGCACACGCCCGGCGGAACGTCCGGCCGGGGGTGGCGGATCAGGTGAAGTTCCATGCGGCCAGGATCCCGAGATAGGTGGCGAGTTCGCTCACCTGCTGCGTCGCGCCGAGCAGATCCCCGGTGTAGCCGCCCAAGCGGCGCACGAAGTAGCGGGCTGCCCACCAGGTCGCGGCTATCGTCGCGGCCAGCGCGGCAGCCGCTTCCGGCGTGGAGAGCAGCGCGAGCGGCAGCAGCCCGAAGGCGGTTGCGATCGCGAGCTCGGATGTCGAGAGCCGGCGCGCGAGGGGCTTGGCCTTCGCCGTCTCGTCCTCGCGCACGTATTCGAGCGTGTGAATCAGGCTGGTCGAGGCGAGCCGCGACAGCGGGTGCGCGACGAGCAGCGCGACGGCGACGGCGGCATCGCCCACGGCGGCCAGTTCGATCAGCGCCGCGGTCTTCGCCAGCAGCATCAGCATGAGGCCGACGGTGCCGTAGCTGCCGATGCGCGAGTCCTTCATGATCGTCAGCACCTGGGACTTGTCCCAGCCGCCGCCCAGCCCGTCGCACGCATCGGCCCAGCCATCCTCGTGGAAGGCGCCGGTCGCGCGTATCGTCACTGCCATCGACAGCAGCACCGCGACGCTAGGCGGGAAGAGCTCCGCGAGCACGAGCCAGCTCGCTGCTGCTATGCCGCCGACCACCCAGCCGACGAGCGGAAAGTAGCGCGCGGCGTGGTTCAGTCGCTCTGCCGACCAGGGTACCCACGCCGGCACCGGCAGGCGCGTGAAGAAGCCGAGTGCAGTGAAGAAGAGTTCAAGCTGGTAGCGCATCCGGGCCGGTCGTCAGCAGTCTGGAGGCCGGGTCACCCCGGCCTTTTTTCGAGCTCGCACCGCCGCATCACCCTTTATCTGATACGCCGGCAGTCTCGAAGCTCGCCATCTCGTTAACAAAATTGACGGCGGCCTGCACCAAGGGATAAGCAAGCGCGGCACCGGTACCTTCGCCCAGTCGCAAGCCGAGGTCGATGAGGGGTTGAGCGCCGAGAGCGGTCAGCTGGGCCACGTGGCCGGGCTCCGCCGAACGGTGGCAGAAGACGCAGTAGTCGGTTATGGCTGGGGCGAGACCGGCTGCGGTCAAAGCAGCCGACCCGACAATGAAGCCGTCGATCATGAGCACCATCCTGGCCTGGGCCGCTGCCAACATGGCCCCTGCCATCATGGCGATCTCGAAACCACCGAATTCGGCGAGCACCGTCAGCGGATGGTCCAACTTGCCTGTACGGGCCAAGGCGCTTTCCAGTAGCCGGCGCTTTTTGGCCAGACCGGCATCATCGAGGCCGGTGCCGCGCCCGATGCAATCGGCTAGCGGCGCGCCGGTAAGGCAGTGGGTGATAAGCGAGGCGGCGGCGGTGTTGCCGATACCCATTTCGCCAAAGCCGACGATATTGCAGCCGTCCGCAGCGAGAGCCCTGATGATGCCGGCGCCGCGCTCCATGGCGGTCGCGCACTCGGCTTGCGTCATGGCCGGCTCATCGAGGTAATTTTTCGTCCCCGGTCCCACCTTGGCATTGATCAGCCCGGGGCGCGAACCAAAATCATGCGCAACGCCGGCATCAACCACTGTCAGGTTAAGGCCATTCTGGCGGGCGAAAACATTGATCCCTGCGCCGCCGGCCAGGAAATTCTCGACCATCTGCCAGGTCACGTCTTGCGGGTAAGCTGAGACTCCCGCCTTGGCAGCGCCGTGATCGCCGGCGAAGACGATCATGTGAGGTTTACTGAGTGTGGGCGTCAAGCTCTGCTGCACCAAGCCAATCTTGAGTCCGAGGCCTTCGAGATGGCCAAGGGCTCCGAGCGGCTTGGTCTTGCGATCGATCTTGTGCTGCAAGGCAGCGGCCAATGCCCGATCCGGGGCAAGCATGGAAAATTGGGAATGCATCCGATTCATCCGGTCATGGAAAAGAAAAAGGGCCTCGCGGCCGCATCCCAATGAAATGCAGCCGCGAAGCCCTGTCCACAGGCTCCCTGTACCACGTCATAGCAAGTCTTCTGGCTCTCGGATCGACCGGATTTGCCGCGCCTTCCCGCCGGGTCTGTTTCCCCTGGGCAGTGGCGTGTGCGGCATCCGTCCTCGATTACAGCGGCGGGCCCGCCACGGATTTGCACCGTGTTCCTTTCTACTGCGACGAAGGTAATGTAACGCTTGCGCGACTGTCAGGCAACAGCCTACACTTTTCCGATATGAAAGAACTAATACTTGGGGGTGCACGCTCTGGCAAGAGCTCGCTTGCGGAAATCCGTGCGGTCGAGTCTGGCCTCAATGTCATTTACATCGCCACGGCCGAGCCCAATGACGATGAAATGACGCATCGCGTTGCGCATCATCGAGCCCGACGGCCGATCAGTTGGAGCTGCGTCGAGGAGTCATTGCGGCTCGCGGAAACATTGGAAAGACTTGCCGCTCCGGATACCTGCTTACTCGTCGATTGCCTAACTCTATGGCTATCTAATCTTTTTTTCGCCGGTGAGGCCGCGGCGCAGTGTGAAGCTAATCGCGAAATTGACTGCGCACTACTTCGTAATGAAATCAACGCATTGTACAATACCCTGCCTCGCTTGAAAGGGCGCATCATCTTAGTGTCGAACGAGGTTGGATGGAGCATCGTGCCGATGAATCCGGTTGCCCGCCTCTTTACAGATGAACAGGGGCGCCTCAATCAGCGTGTCGCCGAAGTTTGTCAGCGTGTGACGTTGGTAGCTGCCGGCCTACCGCTAGCTCTAAAGTAACCTTTCGCTTTCGGCCTGCCCCTCCCCGGCATCGAGTTGTTCGAGCGCTTCACGCCGTCCGAGCCCGTGTACGGCGAGCGCCAATGCTCGTCGAGCACTTCGACGCACTGGCCGCCGACGGTCGGCTGATCCTCGATTGCGGCTTCCCGAGCGCGTGGCTGGTGGCGCTGCTTAGCCACCGCCGCACTCCCTTTGAGCTTGCCCCGTAAAAAGGACGCCATGAACGTACGTCCGCCCAGCCGCCCAGCACCGTCTTCCGCCCCTAACTGAGATTGTCCAGAGTGGCAACGCCCGGGTGACCCGCAAGGGGAGCCCGAACTACCCGGTCGACTTCAAACGCCAACTCGCCGCCCTCGCGTGCGAGGCGGGGATCTCGGTGGCCAAGCTCGCACTCAAGCATTGCATCAACGCAAATCTGCTGTTCAAGTGGCGCCGCCACTACCGTGCGGCCCGTTCGGCAGCCCACAGCATGATCACTGCCTCAATTAGTGGGATTCGGATAGCGACATGTAAGGGTTGTTCGGCGGCATGTCCGTGAATATGACTTGCGGGGCCCCCAGCAGGTAGCCGTGAAGTCTCCGCGACTTCCTTGGCCCTGTAACCTCGCACGTCCAGATATTCAGGCCGCAAGGCTGCTTTCGGTGCAGTTGCAGCTTCTCAAACCGTTTCTGCACCCACTGCCAATCGGCAACTTGGTCTTGCTTGGCAAGGAAGGCGGTCTTTGGGTGTTCCTGGGCGTAGCGCTGAAACACCCCAGGACTGACGAGATAGACGGTATCGGCGACCGTATGCACCAGTGCCTTGGCATCATTGATGATGAGCTTGCGCTCTTCGATGCGCCGGCGCAGCCAGGCGACAAAATGCTCGCCTGACGGCGTTTCCTCCAATCCCGGAGTCGACGGAGGTGCCAGCGCCATCGAGTTGGCGGGCGCCATCGACTCACCTGATTCGAAAGGCCGCTCTTCTAGAGCGGGAGGACGCAATTCGGTGGCCGATGAGGGGTCGGCCGGCGCCATCTCGAGAGTGCCGAGGAGATCCAGGAGCGCATCAACGCCATCCCTGGCTGGTTGGGTCGGCAAGGGCTCCAATGTGGCCGAATCCGGCACAACTGGGAGGGACACAGGAATGGCTGGATCCCCCTCTTCCTGGATCACCGTCACCGTACCGACGAAGAGAGGTGGCCGCTCATCGCCTTCCCAGATCAGGGATGGCGCGAGGCGCAGGAGCGTGAAGGTATGGGACCAGCCGACATCGCTGGTGATGGTGGCCTTCCAGATGGCCTTGTCCTCCCGCGTCGGTTGCGCAATGCCATAGTCCTGCAGCACGTTGAAAATGGCGGTGTTGCTGGATGGGATACCATCGATCCCCTGGGCCAGCAGATGGGCGCGCAGCTTGTCCGAGACCGTTTTGCTGACCAGCCACAGCGCATCCTGGGTCAACCATCCGTCCGAGGCTTGGGGTTGATTCAGTTTGAACTCCTCCTTGAGCAGGTAACGCAATCCATCGAGGAGCTTGCGTTGCAGCGCATGGCGAGGGGCCGTCAGCGCCTTGGCCGGGTCACCGCCCAGGGCCTGGGCGACCGAGGCCTGGTCGGCCTGCACGACCAGTTCGCCGAGCGTGCCGGCGTGCTCGTACTGGCCAGCCAGCATGTACAGGAGCGCGGACCACAGGTCGGGATACCCGCTGAGCCAGTCGAAGATCCCGGCATCGAGCAGCCGGGCGTAGAGCAGCCCTGTGGCAGCGCTGTGCAGACGGTATTCGCGCGTCTTGTGATAGCGGAAGCGGTACGGCTTCCGTAACGGGCCATGCCAAGGGTGCCAGATTGCCCCATCGGCATACTCGACGTGCAGGTCAACGGCGACCTTCCCAACGTCGTGCAGCAATGCCGCGTAGGCGGTGCCCGCGGTCCAGGCCTCGGCCTGGGCTGCCTGTGCTTCCGGTGTAGCACCGGCCGGCAGCAAATGGGACTGCCGCAGCTTCAGCGCGTAGGCCACGATTTCCAGGCCGTGGTCTAGCATGCCACCCAGGTAGGCGTGGTGGTGGCTTTCCGAGGCTGGAAACTGCTGGACCAGTTCGGCGTAGCGCTCCAGCGGTGCCCGATACAGCATCGCGAACTGGGCACGGGAGACGGAGGTGCGCTGCCAAATGTGTTCCAGCAGCTTCTGCCGGCGCGGTGTCGCCAGCAGCGATGCAGCTGGTTCTGGCCGCATCAGCCCTTTGGGGGGCTCGACGGCGGGAGTGTGCGTGGCCGTGGTAGTGGACAACACCCGTTTGCGATGGAACAACGAGAGCATGGCGAATCCCGGATATCGGGGCTGCTCGGGGGAAGCCTTTTGGCCTTTTCGGGTAGGGCCTTTCCCCTTGACCCCGTTCCCTTGCCCCTTCCCAGCCCTTTGGCCTTTGGAAGCCTTCGGATATAGGGCATTGACGCTCGCCCGACCACAGCCAATGCGGAATTGGCCCACGTCGGATTGAGCAGGGAAGGCTGCCTGTGTCGCCCCTACGATGTACCCCATTTCACACCCTCGGACGGACTGGACGCCATGCCGAACCTTAACCATAATGACCATATCAAACGATATAGCAGGGAGTGCGTAATGATCACCGAAGTCAGTGCTGTGAACTTCCGGCAGAACCTAGGCGAAATGCTCAATCAGGTGCAGTACCGCAACGACAGCATCGTCATCAACAAGGACGGCAAGCCGGTCGCGGCGTTGGTGGACGCCGAGCTGTTTGCCCGTATCCGGCGCATGCAGGAGCGCTTCGATGCGCTGAGCGGGCGGGTCCGCGAGGCCTACGCCGGTGTGCCGGTCGAAGAAGGACTGGCCGAGATCGACGCAGCAGTAGCGGCTGAGCGGAAGCAGCGCTGATGGCCGGGTTGCGTGTCGTGCTCGATACCAACGTGCTGGTATCAGGGCTGGCCTATCCGGGCAGCGTACCGGGACGCATCGTGGCGGCTTGGCGCCAAGGCGGACTGGACGTGGTGCTATCGCATCACATCCTGGACGAGATGGTCAGGGTCTTGCCGCGTTTATCCAGGGTTCGTCTAACGCCGGAGGAGATCCGTGATCTGGCCGACAGCTTCATGTTCCTGGCCGATGTCGTCGAGCCCGAAGGTCGACCGGACGCGAACCTGCGCGATCCCGACGACCAGCCCGTGCTGCTCACGCTGTTGGCGGCGAAGGCCCATTACCTGATCACGGGCGACAAGGACCTGCTGGCGCTGGCGGATCGGTATCCCATCGTCACGCCTGCGGCGTTTTGGACGCGCCACGGGGGCTGATTGGATGCAGAGAAATTCGCTTCTCGATTGAGAAACCGTGCAGGATTCAATCAGGCGCAGCTAAGAAAGCGAGTATCGAGAGAAGCCGACAGGCCAAGAATGAGGTAGTCACAATGAAACGGGCTGCACAGACCACTTTCGGGGAGCGGGTGGGCCAAGCATTGGGCCGGATGTGGCGGGCTTGTGTGCGTCTGGAGCACCAAGCGCACGACTGGCTGGTGGCGCAAGGATTGGCGCCTGGCTCGGCCAGAGCGGCATTGTTGGCACTCAAACTCGTTGTACTCGGTGTGCTGGCCTACACCGTGTTCTGGCTGGCGTTGCTGGTTGCATTCGCATTGGCCGGCGCCTGGATAGTCCGGAACGACGATGGGAGCTATGACGAGGAACACAGGTCAGAATGGCGGCACGGCCCTGCCGGCTATGGCTTGTATTCCTATGACGATCAACGGATTGATCCTCACGACCCCGACGACGAGCACGCGTAGGTAGACTACTTGATCGCCTTCATTGCGATGCCAGAGCCTTTGCCTCCTGCCGCTTGAGCCTCCTTCGTACCCGCGCTCAATGCCTGGACCGCGGCACCAGCTTGTACACCAACCCACCCCAGTGCCGCCACCCAAAATCCCGGCAGCACGATGAACATCGTCGCCATGACGAAGTTCAGCAGCATGTCTCCGAAGGCATTGTTCAGGCCGATCAAGGGATCGAAGTTACTGTGCGGCCGGTTCGCGCCAAACCCCCAGCCGTAGAGCGCATCGAGGATCGTGCTGTCGAGCCAGCGCGCGAGCTGGAACCAGAAGTCCACGAAGAACAGCGCGAACTCCACGCAGCTCACCGCGACCAGGGCCTTCAGCTCGTAGGTGCCGAAGAGCAGCACCAGCGGGATGCAGATCACCAGCGCCATCTTGAGCAGCGACAGCACCATCGGCAGCGCCTGGCGGACCACATCCATGGCCGGAAAGAAGCCCAACGACCCGACGGTCAGGCCGAGGTCGCCGGCGCCGCGGGTCACGATGTTGGGCAGCGTCTTCTCGATCTGGCCACCGTAGTCGGTATAGACGGTACCCTGGTTCATCTTCTGCTGCCGGGGCGAGACGACGGCGCGGATCACCGAGTCGTTCACCTCGTTCTGCGACAGGAATCCCGCCCAGCGGCCGATACGGGAGAGCAGATCGGGATCGACCTGGGCCAGCAGGCGGGCACGCAGTCCGCTGTTGCCGTCGGACCACCACTGCCGGCAGCTCGCATAGCCGCCGCCGCCATCCACCTGGGCCAGCCCCGCATCACGGGTCGCGTCGTAGGGCCAGGCCGTGCGCGGGGTGCTCGAATGGTAGGTGTCGTAGAAACCAGGCGTGTCGAGGAAATAGCTCGAACCGATCCAGGTCACGTCGTTCATCTGCTCGTCGGAGAGCGTCGGCCGGCTCATGAACAGCCTGGCGCGCGAAGGCCCATAGCAGTCGTGCACGAAATCGCCGACCTCCTGGGCCAGTACCGGGTCGTCGATGCGGGTGGAATCGACGTCCATGCGCATCTGCCGCAGGTCGGCCCCGCAGGGGATCGCCGCCACTGCCGCTCCGGTGACGGCCTTCGAAATGGCGTGCATGAAGAACCACCACACCGGCACCAGCGCGCTCTGGTTGTTGAGCGTAGTGTAGGCGTTGGACCAGCCGGTGTCCGCTGGCTGTGGAACGCTGACTTGGCACTGCGCTGAGCGGCTCGTATCGAAGCGGATCGTGCTCAGATCCACCGGAATGAAGGGGATGCCGGCGAACATGATGACGACGATCGCCACCCAGACGCGGTTCTCGATGCGCATCGAGGACAGCACGCCCTTGTTGCCCTCGTCCGCGCCTTCGGCACGGGCCCGCAGCCATTCCTGGATGACGATGGCGACGAACGGCAGCGCGAACACGCCGCTGGCCACGAGGATGTTCCAGATGCCGTTGTTGACCACCCAACCCACCAGGGTCAGGTAATACTCGAGGTAGTCCGTCGTGTAGAGCGTCATGACATCCTCCCCGCCTCAGCCATGGCGCAGCAGTTGGCTGCCTTCGAGCAGCACGATGGTGGTCACGGCCGCAATCTCGACCCGCAGCAAGCGGTGATGCGTCTCCGCCGACGGCTCGCGTTGCCGCAGGCGCTGCCGCATCCACCACCAGCCATAGGCCGTCGCCCCGTAGAGAAACAGCCGCCAGACGAGGAAGTGGGCGGAATGCGCGTGCAGCCAGCGCTCCCAGCCGTCGATGCTGCCGACGACGTGGATGCCGGCGACGTTCACGGCCACCGCGATTCCCGCCATCAGCAGCGCCCACAGCAGCGCGACGCCCACGCGGCGGTTGAACAGCCAGGCAGGCCACCGC
The DNA here is from genome assembly GCA_964435845.1 of uncultured Azoarcus sp. GTDB lineage: Bacteria > Pseudomonadota > Gammaproteobacteria > Burkholderiales > Rhodocyclaceae > Azoarcus_F. Next base: position 198 of record CAYTAY010000107.1, on the reverse strand, counting down.
AGCCTGGTCCGGCCGGTCACGGCACGCTCCGGGGTTTCTGCACTTCCTTGGGCCGGTCGCGCGTGGTGTCGCCCTCGAAGATGCCGCGCGAGCCGCCAGCGCGCGTGCCGTGGCGCTGGACGATGGCCATCGCGGAGTTGCCCGCCAGCGTGCGCCGCAGCTCCAGCTCGGTCTTGAGGTTGTTGATCTCCTGCTCCA
>CAYTAY010000106.1:0-10631 GCA_964435845.1 uncultured Azoarcus sp. | reverse complement strand
CAGCCAAGCGCCCCAAGAGGCGACAACCGCCGACAGCGGCAACGAATTCGAGATTCGTGACAAGGACAACCTCGCCGCTGGCGTGGATGCCGAAGTCATCGTTTCCAACCAACGGGTGTTTACCGGCAAGCTGGCGCTGATCTTCGCCACGGCCTGCATCATCTATACCGGCTTCCACGTAGGGGTCATGAACCTCTACCCGCTCGAAACCTGGGTCTACCGCCTGATCCACGTCGCGGGTGGCTTGGCGCTCGGCTTCATCTTCTTCTCGGCGCGAGCCTTCCCGGCCGAATCCGGCGGCAAACAGTCCGCCACCCCGCTCGAATGGGTCCTGCTGCTGCCGGCGGCGGTGCTCATCTTCACCGCGCTGGGGCAGATCATCTTCGCGCTCGCCACCGGCGACCTGGTGCGTACCGGTGCGCCAAAGGAGAAGATGCTGATGACCTTCGGCTATCCAATCATCGTCGGCACCACGCTGGCGGTGCTTGCGTCCTGGACGTCACCGCTTCGTGAGCGCAGCAGGGTCGCACTACCCGACGTGCTGCTCGCGGTGGCCGCAATCACCGTGGGCCTGTACATCATCGGCCACGCCGAGTTCCTGCGTATCCGCGCCCAGGTCTTTCCCCACGTCAACGACATGTACGCCTCGATCGCCGGCATTTTGTTGATCCTCGAACTCACCCGGCGTCTGGCCGGACTCGCGCTGGTGATCATCGTCGCGGTATTCATCGCCTACGGTTTCGTCGGGCCCTGGCTGCCCGGCGTGCTCGAGCATCGCGGTTATGCGCCGGAGCGCTTCTTCGCATTCCTGTACACCGACAACGGCGTGCTTGGGCCCACCACGGCGATCTCGTCGACCTACATCATCCTGTTCATCACCTTCGCGGCCTTCCTGCAGGCGAGCCGCGTGGGCGAATACTTCGTCAATTTCGCCTTCGCCGCCGCGGGGGGTACCCGAGGGGGCCCGGCCAAGGTCGCGGTGTTCTCATCGGCCCTGATGGGCACCATCAACGGCACTTCGGCCGGCAACGTGGTCTCGACCGGCTCGCTGACCATCCCGTTGATGAAGCGGGTCGGCTACAAGCCCCAGACCTCGGCCTCGATCGAGGCGGCAGCCTCGTCCGGCGGCCAGATCCTGCCGCCGATCATGGGTGCCGGTGCCTTCATCATGGCCGAGATCACGGGTATCGCCTATGCAGACATCGTCATCGCGGCGATCATCCCGGCAGCCCTGTATTTCCTCTCGGTGTATTTCATGGTGGACAAGGAGGCGCTGAAGAAGGGCATGCGTGGCCTGCCCAAGGAGGAATTGCCGGAGTTCTCGAAGCTGGCAAGACAGGCCTTTCTGTTCATCCCCATCTTCACGCTGATCGGCGCACTGTTTCTGGGCTACTCGGTGATTCGCGCCGGCACCCTGGCGATGGCCGCCGCCGCCGTGGTGAGCTGGTTCACGCCTTTCCGCATGGGCGTCAAGGAAATCCTCTACGCCTTCGAGATCGCGGCGCGCATGTCGCTTCAGCTGGTGGCGGTGTGTGCCGCGGCGGGTGTCATCGTCGGCGTGATCGCGCTGACCGGCATCGGCACCCGTTTCTCGTCGATGCTGCTCGGCCTGGCCGGCCAGAGCCAGCTTGTCGCGCTTTTCTTTGCGATGTGCGTGTCGATCATCCTTGGCATGGGCATGCCGACCACGGCTGCCTATGCAGTGGCGGCGAGTGTCATCGCCCCGGGTCTGATCCAGCTTGGCATCGAACCCCTTACCGCCCACTTCTTCATCTTCTACTACGCAGTGATGTCGGCGATCACGCCGCCGGTGGCGCTGGCAGCCTACGCCGGTGCGGCCATCGCGCAGTCGGATCCGATGAAGACCAGCGTCGAGAGCTTCAAGATCGGTCTCGCCGCTTTCGTCGTGCCCTTCATGTTCTTCTACTCGGCTCCGTTGCTGATGCAGGGCGAATGGCACCAGAACCTGCATGCCTTCGCAACTGCGGCCTTCGGCATCTATTTGCTCGCCTCCGGCATTCAGGGCTGGTTCTTCGGCATCGTGGGCAAGGTGTTGCGCATCGTGCTAAGCGCAGCGGCGCTGGCGATGATCGCGGGCGGCCTGATGTCGGACATCATCGGTCTTTCGGTCGCAGTTCTGGTCTTCCTGATCCAGCGTAAGTTTGTCACACCAAAAAACGTCGCCCGCGGGCTAGACTGAACGTCAGAATGCGAACCGGCGCACCCCAGGGGAGCGCCGGTCGTAACACACTGAACCCGACGCCACCGCCCGGCGTGTCGCACAAGGCAAGCCGGGTGGCGGGTGACGGTCCATCCAAGGAGCATTACATGTACAAACATGTGTTCATCGCGATCGACGACAGCCGGACCTCACAGAAGGCACTGGACGAAGCGATTGCGGTCGCCAAGGCACACGGCGCCACTCTGGAAATCGCGCACGCGATCGACGAACAACTGGTTCACGTCTTTCACGCCGGCGGCGTCACGACTACGAGCGCCAAGCAACTCAAACAGGTGCTGGAGACCGGCGGGCAGGACGTACTGACGAAAGCACTGGACAAGGCCAAGGCCGGCGGCGTCAAGACGAAGACCCATTTGCTCAAGGGACATGGCGAACACACCGACGACCTGATTGCCAATGCGGTCAAGAGTTCGGGAGCCGACCTGCTGGTCGTTGGCTCGCACGGGCGCCGTGGCGTGCGCCGCCTGCTGCTGGGTAGCGTCGCAGAGAACCTCGTGCGCAAGGTGAGCGTGTCGGTTCTGATCGTCCGCGGCCTTCACGACGAAAAGGAATGATACGGTGATGATCAGGTGGTGGCGCGACAGCTCGCGCGCTCGCCACTGCCCGGGCGCCTGCATCAGGACGCTGATCCTGAGCCTCGTGCTGACCGCATTCAGCGCCACCGCCCCGGTTCAGGCCCAAGTGCACAGGGTGCCGCTGTCAGGCGGCGCCGACACATCGGCGCTACAGCAGTTCGGGGACGGTCTCTCGAGCTTGCTGTCGCGTTCGCTCGAAGAGGTTCAGGTGCCATACATGGCATCGGCTGGATCACAGGAGAATCTGCGCCGGCTCTCCGGCGACCAGCCCGGCTTTGCAATCGTATTCGCCGGAGATCTGTTCCGTGCGGATGCCGCAGCGCCCGAATACCAGGCCCATCCCGGCGTGCTGGCCGTGTCGCACTTGTTCAGTGTTACCGCGTATCTGCTGACCCTTGGGGACTCGCCGCTGAAGCAGGCAGCCGACCTGAGCGGACGAAGGGTGGCGATCGGCCCGGCGGGTTCGGCCGCCGCCAACGCCGCTCGTCACTACTTCGAGGCAAGCGATCTCTGGGGTCGCTTCGAAGCGGTATTCATGCCCCCATCCCAGGGGGCCGCAGCCTTGCTCGAAGGTCGTGTCGATGCGCTGTGGCTGTTCGAGGAGATGCCAAGCGCAACCGTGATCCAACTGGCACGCGAAACGCCTGTTCAAGCCCTGCCGTTGCTCGAGGCGAACACGATCGCATCGCTCACTGCCGCACACCCCTACTACACGACGGCCACGATCCCGGCAGATATCTACCCGGGCATCGGGGAGCCGGTTCCGACCCTGCGGGAGTCCGCACTGTGGGTTGCATCAGCTGACATCCCGGACAGCATCGTCAGCCAGGCGCTGCATGCGCTGTATTCCGAGGCGGGAATGGCTTTCATGAGCACGGTCTCGGAAACCGCGGGGGAACTACATCGCGACAATGCGCTTCTCGGCGTGGTCACGGCGCTCCACCCCGGCGCCGACAGCTTCTGGCGTGAAACCGCCTCTCCCTGACCAACCCTTCAGGGCTGGCAGGCCGGCCAGAATCACTCCAGTGAGGCGGCTCGGGCAACCCGACGAGCGCGCACACCCTCGGCCAGAGTGTCCAGCACGCCAATACTGTCTTCCCAGCTGATGCAGGCATCGGTAATGCTCTTGCCGTACTCCAGCTCCTTGCCCGGCACGAGATCCTGACGCCCCTCCTTGAGGTGGGACTCGATCATCACGCCGATGATGCGCTCCTCGCCCGAGGCCAGCTGATCCGCGACATCCTGTGCGACCTCGATCTGCAGCGCATGCTGCTTTCGACTATTGGCGTGCGAGCAGTCGATCATCACCTTGGGTGGCACACCGGATGCGGCCAGGTCCTTGCAAGCCACATCGACGCTCTCGGCGTCAAAGTTGGTGCTCTTGCCGCCGCGCAGAATGGCGTGACAGTCTTCGTTGCCGCGGGTGGTCACGATCGCCGAATGCCCCGCCTTGGTCACCGACAGGAAATGATGTGGCGACTGCGCGGCCTTGATCGCATCGACCGCGATCCGAACATTGCCGTCAGTGCCGTTCTTGAAGCCGACCGGGCATGACAGACCCGACGCGAGCTCCCGGTGGACCTGGCTCTCGGTCGTGCGTGCGCCGATCGCCCCCCAGGAGATCAGGTCAGCGATGTACTGCGGCGTGATCATGTCGAGGAACTCGGTGCCTGCGGGCAGGCCGAGTTCGTTGAGCTCCCAAAGCAGCTTGCGCGCCAGCCGCACGCCCTCGTTGATCCGGAAGCTGTTGTCCAGATAGGGATCGTTGATCAGCCCCTTCCAACCCACCGTGGTGCGCGGCTTTTCGAAGTACACCCGCATCACGATGAGCAGATCGTCCTTCAGTCGGTCCGCCTGCTCGAGCAGGCGCCCCGCGTACTCCATCGCGGCGTCGGTGTCATGGATCGAGCACGGCCCGATGATCACCAGTATGCGGTCGTCGGCACCAAACAGAATGCGGTGGATCGCCTGACGCGTCTGGAACGCGACATCGGCCGCCTTGGGCGTGGCCGGGAATTCGCGCAGCACGTGGGAAGGCGGAATCAATTCCTTGATTTCCTGGATACGGACGTCGTCGATATGGATTTTCACCGAAGCGGACATGTTTGCGACTCGATATGGCTTGCCTGAAGTGGTGAATATTAACCCGAAGCCGACGCTCACCGCGACATGCGAACCTTCCTGCCGGCGTCCGGTCGCAGTCTGCACAACACCAATAATCTCCTGGGTGCCCCAATGCTGATCCGCCGCCCCTCCGACATCCTGCCTTCCGAGATCACGCCTGAAGGCGTCTACCGCGAGCGCCGCCACTTCATGCGGGACGCAGGCGCGCTCGCCCTGGCCGGCAGCGCGCTCGCAATCGGCGCGTGGCCGCGAGCAGCGACAGCATCCGCAAAAACGTTCGAATCATTGCTGCCGAGCGAGTTCAGTACCGACGAGGCGCTGACCGACATCGAATCGGTGATCTCCTACAACAACTTCTACGAGTTCGGCACCGGGAAAACCGACCCGATGACCCATGCCCACAAAATGCTGGTGCGCCCGTGGACAGTATCGGTCGAGGGCCTTGCAGCCAAACCCCGCACTTTCGATATCGACGATCTCCTCCGGCTCGCACCGCTCGAGGAGCGCATCTACCGCCTGCGTTGCGTCGAGGCGTGGTCGATGGTCATTCCCTGGGTGGGCTTTCCGCTCGCCGCCCTGCTCAAGGCAGTAGAGCCACTGGGCAGCGCCAAGTACCTCGAGTTCGTCACCCATTACGATGCCGAGATCATGAACACGCGGCCGATCATCGACTGGCCCTACACCGAGGGCTTGCGCATGGACGAGGCGATGCATCCGCTGACGATTCTCTCGGTCGGTCTTTACGGTGAGGAGTTGCCCAACCAGAACGGGGCGCCGGTCCGCCTGGTCGTGCCCTGGAAGTACGGCTTCAAGAGTGCCAAGTCCATCGTCACCATTCGGCTGACCGAGAACGAACCGGCCACCGCCTGGAACAAGGCGGCGCCACAGGAGTACGGCTTCTACTCCAACGTCAACCCGGAAGTGCGCCACCCGCGCTGGACCCAGGCGACCGAACGGCGCATCGGCGAGTTGCGGCGGCGGCCGACGCTGATGTTCAACGGTTATGCCGAACAGGTCGCTCATCTCTATCAGGGCATGGACCTGAAGACCTTCTACTGATCCGCTGCCGGCCGCCGATCACCACCGGGAGCCGGTGTTACCATTGCGTCCCATGACCAGCTTTTCCCTGCTCGCCGGGCTTCGCAGCCCGCCTCCCGCACTGCTTGTCGCGATCCGGATCGCCGTTTTCCTCACCTGCCTCGCGCCGGCGGTCATGCTGGCAAGCGACTGGTTCTCGATGCGCCTGGGCGCCAACCCGATCGAAGCGGTGACCCACGCTAGCGGCGACTGGGCCCTGCGGATGCTGCTGATCACCCTGGCGGTGACGCCACTGAGGCGGTTCACTGGTCTGCACTGGCTGATTCGGCTGCGCCGCATGCTGGGGTTGTTCGCATTCTTCTACGTCAGCCTCCATTTCGCCGCCTACGTCTGGCTGGACCTCTACTTCGACTGGAACGCGATCGCGCTGGATATCCTCGAGCGGCCCTTCGTCACCGTCGGATTCGCGGCTTTCGTGTTGATGGTCCCGCTTGCCTTCACGTCCACCCAGGCCGCCATGCGCCGCATGGGCGGTCGTCGCTGGCAAGCCCTGCACCGCTCGGTATACGGCATCGCCATCCTCGCGGTGGTGCACTACTGGTGGCTGGTCAAGGCCGACATACGCGAGCCGCTGATCTACGCGCTGATCCTCGCGGCACTGCTCGGGCTGCGCGTGTGGTGGCGCGAGCAGGAGCGGCGCCGACAGCTGGCCGCCATCCCCGGCTCGACAGCCTTCAAGGGCAAGGTGATTCGTATCGTGCCGAAATGACCTCGAGCCTGTTCTCACTCACCATGATGAGTGGGTACAGGCCCTGATGCAGCCGGCAGGTCAGGCACTGGTCGGGCGCAGGGCATGCTTCGGGCGGAAGACCTTGATGACGGTCTCGTCGGTCTCGACATAAGGCCCGCCGATGAGATCGATGCAGTACGGAATCGCCGCGAAGATGCCCACATGGCAGACTTTGCCATCCTGGTCGCGCACGCCCTCGAGAGTCTCGCGAATGGACTTGGGCTGGCCCGGCAGGTTGACGATCAGACACTTACCGCGCACGACCGCGACCTGTCGCGACAGGATCGCGGTCGGCACGAAGTTGAGGCTGATGCGCCGCATCTCCTCGCCAAAACCCGGCATTTCCTTTTCGCCCACCGCCAGCGTCGCCTCCGGAGTGACGTCTCTGGGCGCAGGTCCGGTGCCACCGGTGGTCAGTACCAGCGAACAGCCAGCCTCGTCAGCCAGGTCGCACAGCGTGCGCTCGATGGTCTCGCGGTCGTCGGGTATCAGGCGGGTTTCAGCCTGCCAGGGCGAGGTCAGGGCCTTGCCCAGCCAGTCCCGAAGCGCAGGAATACCCTGATCTTCGTAAGTGCCGTCGGAGGCACGGTCGCTGATCGACACCAGGCCGATGGTGATGGATTCGTTCATTGTCTCTCCGTGTGGTCCTGTTCTTTGTTCGTATCGCCCCCGTCGTCCGCAGAACGATCCAGATCCCGAAGCATCCGGAAAATCTCGCGGTAGGCGCGCGGAGGCTTGCTCTGCTCGCGCTCCTTGAGGGCATTTCGACGCAGGATCCTGAGGTGCTGCAGGTCGGCATCGGGCCACAGCGCGACGATATCGCCGATACGCTGTTCGTCTTCGAGCAGTCCGTCTCGCAAACGTTCGAGTCGGTGCTGCCGGGCAACTTCGGCCTTGGAGGCACCGCTGAATATTTCGAGCTGTGCGCGTATCGGCTCTGGGTCGATGTCGCGCATCAGTTTGCCAATGTACTGCATCTGGCGCCGGCGGGCCTCGTGTTTGGTGAAACGCTTGGCATCGCGCACCGCCTCGAGCAGCCTGTCCGAGATCGGCGCCCGCGCGAGCTGGTCCGCGGACAAGGCCACGAGCGCCTCTCCCATGGCCTGCAGGGCGTGCATCTCGCGTTTTTTGCTGCTCTTGCTCGGCCCGCGGTATAAGTCTTCGCCGTCGTCGGCATCAACCGTAGGATAGTCGCTGTTCATCGAAAGTCTTGGCGGTTGGGTTGGGGTAACATTATAGCTTTACGACCAACGCCCATACCATGTCCGATCCCGGCTTCTCCTTCACCCAGGACCACCTCCGCGAAATCGCCTCGTCGGTACTCGAGCACGCTCGCAAAACCGGCGCAACCGCCTGTGAAACCGATGTCTCCGAAGGTTTCGGACAGACCACCACGGTGCGCAAGGGCGAGGTCGAGACCATCGAGTACAACCGCGACAAGGGCGTGGACGTCACGGTGTATGTCGGCCAGAAGCGTGGGCACGCCAGCACCTCGGACTTTTCGGTCGAAGCACTCGAACGCACCGTCGAGGCCGCGCTCTCGATCGCCCGCTTCACTGCGAGCGACCCTTGCGCTGGCTTGCCCGAGGAGGCTTTGCTCGCCCGCGCGCCCATGGAGCTCGACCTCCATCACCCCTGGCGCCTGCCGGTCGCCACCGCAATCGAGCATGCGCGTGCGTGCGAACAAGCTGCCTTCGATGTGTCACCGGAGATCACCAACTCCGAAGGCGCCAGCATCTCGACCCAGGAGTCGCACTTCGTGTCGGCCAACAGCCTGGGCTTCATGGGCGGCCATGCGAGCTCGCGGCACGGGGTATCGTGCTCGGTCATCGCCGGCGAGGGCGACCGCATGCAAAGAGAATACTGGTACGATTCGCGGCGTGATGCCGGCGACCTCGGCGATTTTGAAACCGTGGGCAGGCTCGCCGGTGAACGGGCGATCGCCCGGCTCGGCGCGCGCAAGATCGACACCTGCGAGGTGCCCGTCCTGTTCGAAGCGCCGGTCGCGGTGACCCTGCTCGGCAACTTCGTTCACGCGGTGAGCGGTGGCGCGCTTTATCGCAAATCGTCTTTCCTGCTCGACAGCCTCGGCCAGCAGATCTTCTCACCCGCAGTGACCATCCGCGAACGGCCGCATCTGCGAAAGGCCTTCGGTGCAAGCTCGTTCGACAGTGAAGGTGTCGCCACACGCGCGCGCGACGTGGTGCTCGACGGCGTCCTGCAAGGCTACTTCCTGTCCACCTACTCCGCACGCAAGCTTGGCTTGCAGACCACCGGCAATGCCGGCGGCTCCCACAACCTCCTGCTCGAACCCGGCACCCTCGATCTCGGCGGCCTGATCAGCCAGATGGACCGCGGCTTGCTCGTCACCGAGTTGCTGGGCCAGGGGGTCAATTACGTGACTGGCGACTATTCCCGAGGCGCGGCTGGCTTCTGGATCGAGAACGGGCGCATCCAGTATCCGGTTGAAGAGATCACCATTGCCGGCAATCTCGCCGACATGTTCAGGCGTATCGTCGCGGTGGGCAACGACGGCCTCGACCGCAGCGCCAAGCACTGCGGGTCTGTGCTCATCGACCGAATGACCGTGGCCGGCAGTTGACCCCCGACAGCAGCGTTCGAGCTTGCGTGAAACAAGCCCGGATGTAAGGGTTTTCCGCGCTTCCCGCATATGGCTCGCGGCCTATAATCTGCGGGCGATGTATCTGCTGTCGTAAGCATACCAACTCGAAACACAGCTCAGAGGAGATGAGAAACATGGATCGTCGTTCATTCATCAAGAAGGCCGGCCTGGCCGGCGCGGGCGCCGCAGCCGCCACCGTAGCAGCCCCCGCCATTGCGCAACGCCGCACCACCTGGCGCATGGTCACCACCTGGCCGAAGAACTTCCCCGGTCTCGGCGTTGGCGCGCAGCGCCTGGCCGACCGCATCACCGCCGCCACCAACGGCGAGCTCACGATCCAGGTGTTCTCGGCCGGTGAAATGGTGCCGGCCCTGCAATCCCTCGATGCGGTCATCGACGGCAGTGCCGAGATGAGCCACGGTGCCGCCTATTACTGGCAGAACAAGAGCGTCGGCCTGTCTTTTTTCACCGGCGTGCCCTTCGGCATGACCAGCCGCGAGTTGGCGGCATGGGTTCGCTACATGGGCGGCCAGGAAGTCTGGGACGAGATCTACGACCAGCTCGGCCTGCAGGGCTTCCTGTCGGGCGATACCGGCACCCAGGCTGGCGGCTGGTTCCAGAATGAACTCAAGGGCATCGAAGACGTTCAGGGCATGCGTTTCCGCACGCCGGGCCTCGGCGGCCAGGTCTGGCAGCGCATGGGCGCGTCAGTCACCAACCTGCCGGCCGGCGAGATCTTCCAGGCGCTGCAGTCCGGCGCGCTCGACGCCGCAGAATTCGTGGGACCGTACAACGATCTCGCACTGGGCTTCCACCAGGTTCGCAAGCACTACTACACCTCGAGCTTCATCGAGCCGGGCCTGGCCACCGAGCTCGTCGTCGACAAGGCCAAGTTTCAGGCGCTGCCCGCGCACATCCAGGCCGTCGTGCGCGACGTCTGCCAGGCCGAGTACGACCAGGTCGCGTCCGACTTCTACGCCAACGACCCGCGCGCCCTTGCTACGCTGATCAACAACCACGGCGTGATCACCCATTCGCATTTCCCCGACAGCATCCTCGAGGCGGGCGCAAAGGCCGCGATGGCGCTTCTCGACGAAATCCGTCAAAGTGGTGACGCACTTACCAAGAAAACCGCCGAAAGCTTCGTGTCCGCATTCAACACACTGCGTACACGCACCGAAGGCACCGATCTTGGCTTCCTCGAGGCTCGCCAGAAGTTCTTCAAGCTCGGCTGAGTGG
>CAYTAY010000105.1:0-10694 GCA_964435845.1 uncultured Azoarcus sp. | reverse complement strand
GCATCGGTCGCGGCAGGCGAGCGGTCGGGCGAGCTCGCGCGGGTCATGGTTCAGCTCGCCGATTACCTGGAACGCGCAAACGCGCTGCGACAAAAGACGCTTCAAGCCTTGATCTATCCGATCATTGTCGCAGTGGTAGCGATACTGGTCATCGTCGGCCTCATGGCGTATGTCGTGCCGCAAGTCGTCACGGTGTTCGAGCAGGGCAACCAGTCGCTGCCGGTGCTGACCCGGCTGCTCATCGTACTGTCCGACTTCGTGCGCAGCTGGGGCTGGGCATTCGCCGGGCTCGTCGCTGCTGCCATCGTCGCCGCTCACTACATCTTGCGGGCTGACCCGGCGCGACGTACCTGGGACCGCTCGCTGCTGCGCCTTCCCTTCGTCGGCCGGCATCTGCGCACCCTCGATGCAACCCGATTCTCCAGCACACTGGCGATTCTCACCGCAAGCGGCGTACCACTGCTGTCCGCGCTCGAGGCCGGCAGTCAGGTGGTGAGCCGTCTGCCCTTGAGGGATGCACTCAAGGAGGCGATCGTGAAGGTCCGCGAGGGTCAATCCCTGTCGCGCGCGCTGGGCGCCACGCGCGCCTTCCCGCCGCTCCTGATCCACATGATCGCCAACGGAGAAAGTACCGGCCGGCTCGACGCGCTGCTCGAACGCGCGGCGGCCCTGCAGCAGCAGGAGTACGAGAACCGGACCGCGACCCTGACGAGTCTGCTCGAACCCCTGCTACTGCTTATCATGGGCTCGCTGGTTCTGCTGATCGTCATCGCGGTCATGCAACCGATCATCGAAATCAACACGCTTTTAAGGTAGGCCAATGCTTTTCCAGCACACAGACCGTCCGCGCCACCGCGGTTTCACGCTCATCGAGGTCATGGTCGTCATCGTCATTCTCGGGGTGCTCGCCTCCCTGGTAGTGCCACGCGTCATGAGTCGACCGGACGAGGCCCGTGTGGTAGCCGCCACACAGGACATCGGCGCGATCATGCAAGCGCTGCGACTGTACAAGCTCGACAACCGGCACTACCCCTCGAACGCCCAAGGTCTTCGCGCATTGATCGAACGGCCTTCGGACGCACCGGTGCCGAGCAACTGGAAACCCTACCTGGAACGCCTGCCCAACGACCCCTGGGGCAACCCCTATCAGTACCTGAACCCCGGTCTCAGGGGCGAAGTCGATGTCATGAGCTTCGGTGCCGACGGACGCCCGGGGGGAGCCGGGTTCGACGCGGATATCGGGTCATGGGAACTCTAGGCCGCATTTCGCACACCGTCACGACTGCCGCCACCGATGCGCTCGCCGCGCCACGCCGGACTGCCGGTTTCACGCTCATCGAGGTGCTGGTGGTTCTCGCCATTGTCAGCCTGGTTGCGGCCGGCGTTTCGCTGAGCGTCGAATCACTGCGGCAACAAGACACTACGCGAGAGATCCAGCGCCTGCGCCTCGTGCTTGAAGCAACTGCCGAGCGTGCGCGCACTCATGGACAGCCGATCGCCTTCGAGCTGCTGGCCGACGGCTATCGCTTCAGTCGCCTCGATACCGACGGGCGTTGGTACCTGCTCGAGGACGGACCCCTGTTTTCCGAGCGGACCTTTCCCTCGGGCATGGGCTGGGCAAACCTGAGAAGCGAGCGCGGCAACACACAGCGCCTGGTGTTCTCCCAGCGGGCGCCGAGATTCGTGCTCGACGTCGACATTGACGGCACCCGGGTGCGACTTAGCGGCGATCCGACCGGCGCCGTCAGTGGCCCCGAACGCCCGGACGCATCCTGATCAGCGAGTCGATTCCACGCGTGCCTTTCAACAGCCGAACGCCTTCCGCCACAACCACGACGCGCCTGCGGCGCGGCGCGCGAAGCCGTGGCTTCACGCTGCTCGAGTGTCTGATCGCACTCGCGATCCTTGCCGTAGCCCTCACGGCAGCGCTGCGGGCTGCCGGTACGACAGCGCAGTCATCCTACGCGCTACGGGACCATTCGCTCGCAAGCTGGGTTGCCCAGAACCAGCTAGCGCTGCTTCGGGCCGAGCAAACCTGGCCGGCACTGGGTCGCAGCGACGGCGAGGCTGTGCAGGCGGGTCGAAAATTCGCCTGGCAGCAGACGGTGGCACCTACCCCAAACCCCTTGTTCCGACGCGTCGAGATCCAGGTCTTGTCTGCGGACGACGCTACCCCGCTTGCGAGCATGTCGGGGTTCGTGGCGAGGCCCTTGCGATGACCGCCGCCAATCGCAGTAGCCATGCCGCCACGAGACCCGGCGCGCGAACCGCCGACTGGCGAGTTGGCGTCCCGAAAGCCAGCCGTGGCTTGACCCTCATCGAATTGATGGTGGCGCTCACCGTCTTCGCGATTCTCGGGACGCTGACCTATCGCGGCACGAACGAGATGTTCACGAGCAACCAACATATCGAGCGGGAACTCGAACGCTGGCGGGAGATCAACCGCGCTTTCCAGATCATCGAAAGCGAGCTGTTCCAGGTGGTGGCGCCACAAGCAACGCCGGCGGCCGCTTCCTTGCCACCCATGAGCTTGCGCGACGCAGCCGGTTCGCAGGAACTGCGCTTTCTGAGTCTTGCCGGCGGCGGGCCGGAGCGCATCGGCTTCGTTTTCCAGCAACAGCGCATCGACTGGACCCGCCAAGCCATGGGCGTCGCTGCACCGGTCGAGCGTGACACGCTCATCGAAGATGTCGCGGACGTACGCTGGCTGTTTCTGTCAAAGTCCGGCTGGGTCGAGACCTGGCCGGTGGACGACGATGCGAACGAAGCCTTGCCGAGCGCCGTCGGCCTGGAGTTGACGCTGCCGGAGGTCGGTACCGTGAGCCGTATCTATGCATTGCGCTAAGCGACTATTCAGCGGCAGACGCGACGAGGCGCTTCGCAGGCAAGGTGGCGCGGCCATCCTGCTGGCGATGATCACCTTGTTCGTCTGCGCTGGCCTCGCCGCTTCCATGATCGGTCAACTTGGCCGATCGGTGGACAGTGCCTCCGGCCAGCAGGATCTGGCTCAGGCCCGCATCCTCGCGCGAGCCGCAGTCGATTGGGCGCGAAACATCCTGGCCGATGACAGGATCCGGACAGCGGTGGATCACCCGGGCCAACCCTGGGCCATCCGTGTCCCCCCGACTCCGGTCGAGAACGGCGAGGTCAGCGGCGAGATACAGTGCTGGTCAGGAAGATTCAATCTCAACAACCTCGCACCTCAGGGCGAACCCGACACAGCTGCAATCTCCGCCTTCGTCCGCCTGCTGCAAGCCATCGACGTTTCGCCGGCCCAAGCCTTGCGCCTTGCCGACGCACTGACCAGGCGCTTGAGCGTGAGCGCTCAAAGCCGGTCAGGTGCGGCCCACGGCCCGCTGGTGGATGCCAGCGAACTGGCGACACTCCCCGGCGTCGACGAGGGTTTGCTCGACCGCCTGCAGCCTTTGGTCGTCGCCCTGCCCGCGCCGAGCAGGATCAATCTCAACACCGCACCGGCGGAAGTGCTGATGGCGGTCACCGAGGGCCTCGACCGGGTGAACGCACGCGCGCTGGTTGCCGAGCGCGAGCGAATCTGGTATCGAAACCTCGCGGACTACACATCCCGCTTGCCGCCCAACGCGAGCATCACCAACCCCCAGTCGGTCGACATCCGCAGCCGCCACTTCCTGGTCACGGGTCGCGCCGGATACGGGGTCGCGACCGTGCGGCTCGAAGTGCTTCTCGACCGGGCCGAAGTCTGGCCGGACATCATTTGGCAGCGCCTGCTATGAAACAATCACTCATCCTCTACCTCGACGAAACATGGCCAACTCCCACCGACTGCCCTTGGGTTGTGCTCGACAGCCGCAACCAGGTCGTCGAGCAGGGGTTCTCGGCCCCGCAGCACTGGCCGAGCGCGAGTTCCTGCACAGTAATCCTCGGCGGTGGGCAGTGCGTACAGCATACCGTCCGGCTACCGAAAGGCGGACGCCGCGAAGAGCAGGCGTTGCTGCGCTATGCCCTCGAAGAGAAGCTCGTCGGTGACGTGGAGCATCAACATTTCACGATCATCGACCGCAGCAGCGACGACGAAGGCCCGTCGGTCACCCTGCTGGTGATCGCAAAGCCACGTCTGCGACAGCTGAACAACGAGCTCGAGGCATTGGGTCGATCGCCGGACCGGGTCATCTCCGAGCTCCAGATCCCCCCAACAACGGACAAGCGCTGGACAGTGTCGATCAGCCCGACCGGAACCGTCATCGTCAGTGTGCCGAAGCGGCACACGCTGGTCGTCGATCCCGAGATACTCGGCGAACTGCTCTCCCTGCTGCAGCAGCAGGCCCGCGCCAGCGACGAGCTGCCGGAGCGGCTCTCCATCCTGCGCGCCCGCGAGGGCTCGGCCCGGCAGACCGAACTGCCAGCACTTCCGGATGATGTCCCGGTCGAGGATTCAGGCGCCTACGTATGGTGGGATCGGCACGAGGCCTGCGACGACTTGCTTCATGGCAGCTTCGCGGTGTCCGGACGCAACGGTGGCTTGAGCACGCGCTTGCGCCTTCCCGCGCTGGGAATCGCCGCCGCCATCCTGATTCTGCTGGGCGCCAACATCATCGAGGTCGGCGTCAAGCGACAGGAGCTCAACAACATCGAGGAACGCATGCAGCGCATCTTCGAGACCAGCGTGCCCGGCACGCCGGCCATTGCACCGGTAGCTCAGCTCAGGCGGGAAGTCGATCAGCAGCTCGGCGAGCACGGACAACTCCGGCATGACGACTTCCTGCAACTGCTCGACATCGCCACCGAAACGGCTGGAACATCGATTCGTGGCCAGATCGCCAGCATCGACTATGCAGACGGGGTGTTGCGGCTGGGTTTTGTGCCGGGAGGCGGTATCGACCTGGGTTTGCTTGCAGCCCGGCTTGGGGCTTCCGGCCTTCGCACGGAACCAGTCGCGGGCAGTCCGAACTCACTGACGCTCAGCACAAGGAGAGCGCCATGACAAGCGCCGGCATTGGTATGCGCCATCTGCTTGGCCAACGATCACCGAGGGAGCGGCGCCTGATCGGTATCGCAACGCTCGTCGTAGCGGCCGCGGCGGTCCTGATGGTCGCGGACTGGAGCATCAGCGAGCGCGAGCGGGTGCGGACCCAGCTGCCGCAGGCCAGGGCCGCCCTGGCTGAAATGCAAACGAACTCAGCCAGCCTCCAGAACCTGGCCAACCGCAGGGCCCCGACTTGGCCGACGCCCGATGCGGCAGCCGAGATCGTCATGGCTTCGGCGCGGGCCCATGACATCGCGCTCGAGGTCGAGAGCACCGGGACATCGCTGACGGCCTCGGGAAGAGGTCGCCTGCCGGCAGTTCTCAGCCTTGTCGCCAACCTGCAGTCCGATTTCGGGCTGCGGCCGAACCGGGTCACACTGAACTCGCGCGGTGAGGCAGTCACCTTCGAGATCGAGTTTGTTTCACCTTCGTCCTGATGCTGCGCCCGGCACTGTTTTTTTTCGCGCTTGCGTTCTTGCTGTTTGCGTTGCGTCCGTCACCGGCGCTGATGGATCGCGTCGTCGCCGCCGCAACCGACAAGCGTCTGCGCATTGCCGATACCAGTGGCCATTTCTGGCAAGGCAAGGGCATGCTGTCGATCACCTCGGAGCGCCACACCCTGATACCCATGCGCCAGGTCGAGTGGCGTATCGGCGCCGACTGGAAGCGGTTTCGGCTTGCAGTCGATCTGGCCGAGCACAGCAGACGCCAGGCCCGCATCTTCGCCGGCGTCCCGGGCATCACCGTTGAGATAGACGACCTGGAACTCCCGGTCGGGCTCATCGCACGCTCTTTTGCCCACCCCGCAGCGCGAGTCGGCTGGGGGGGCAGCTTGAGCCTGGCCTCTCCGGGCATGAGCTGCGATTGGCGCGGTGCCTGCGAGGGCAAGCTGTTCGCCCAGTGGCGCGATGTGACCCTGGACATCGTTCCCGATCGTCATCTCGGGGACCATGGAGTGGAACTCACCGCGCGCGGTGACACCTTCGATATTGCAGTCGGCACGCTGCACGGCGACATCCGCATCGAGGGCCAGGGGCGATTCGGCCGGAACCAGGCGCCCTTCTTCGCGGGAATTGTAGAGGGAGACCCGGAGATCGTCGATCGGATCCCGAACATCATGGACCGCAACGCGCGCACCTCCGGCCAGTCCGGCCGGGTGCATATCGCGCTGCCGTGAGCGTGCTCAAATGCCGCGCGGCGTGATCGGAAACTCGAGTGTCGTCATCGCCATCACCGCCATTGCGCTGCTGGCATCGACAAGCCACGATGCCGCGACCGCGCTGACCTGGCATGCCGACACCCGCCTGGAGCGCTGGTGGTCATCGACGTCGGCTCAGTTCGTCCATCTCGGGTTGACGCACCTGTCGGTCAACATCGGCGCCCTGCTCATCCTCGCGTTTGCCGCGCACAGAATGTCTCGCAGTCGCGAGTTGGGCTACAGTCTGGTCACCGCACTCGGAACCGTCGCACTCTGTCTCACCGTGCTGCCACCCGCGCAATCCTGGTACGTAGGATTGTCGGGGGCGCTACACGGCGGCTTTGCCTGGGCAGCGCTGACACTGCGGGAATATCCCGGTTGGATGGGCCGGCTGGGCATCACACTCTTCGTATGCGGCCTGGTCAAGACCTCGATCGACGTGACGATCGAACCGGGGCTCATCAACGCGCTTGGCGTCGTCGTTGCCCCGGCCCCGCACTTCTATGGCTACGCAGGGGGCAGCCTCTTCGCACTAATCTTCCGTCGGGATGATGCCGAGCTTCGGGGCACATAGAAACTCGCCATCGCGAGCGCGAGCAGCGCCAGCAGGGTCAAACCTTCCATTGCACCACCTCCGCCGCCGCGGGTTCTCTTCACACCGTCTCCGGGTTCAGGCTGTGGCGGGGGTTGCACCTCGGGCGGCGTCACGAACTCGGTGGTTTCGACACGGAACAACACGGAATCGCGGACTCCAAGGTCGTCGGTGACGGTCAGCGACACCGTGTATTGTCCCGGCAAGGCGGCAATCATCGGAGTGGTCACCGAAGCTGGCTGAGTAAACTGCGCGACCGTGGGGCCATCGACATGCGCCCACTGCCAGGCGACCACACGTCTGCCCTTACTGGCCGTGCTGCCACCTGCATCCAGCCGCCACTGACCGGACACATCGCGCCCCGCCTCGGCGAGCGCTTGTGGTGCCCGCGCCAGGGCGACCGCAGCGCCGGCATCCAGCATGCCGGCGCCGCAGGAGCCGGTGGTGCAGTTGCACTGCCCCGAGCTCATGACGAATTCTGGGCAGAACGGCAGACCCGGCTCGACCGGGAAGGGTCGTGCCGACGCCTTCATGCGCGCCGCCAGGGCGTCGGGCTGGAGCTGCGGATGCAGCGACAGCATCAGGGCCGCCACGCCCGAGGCGAGCGGGGCGGCGAAACTCGTACCGACGGTCGGATTCTGGGTCGTGCTGTAAGCGTCAGCGGTCGGCGTCGTGGCACCCAGATTGGTCGTCGTGCCAATCTGGAACACGCAGGGCTCACCGAAACCGGTAGTGACGCAGTTCCCCGCCGGTGCCGACACGTCGACCTCCGGGCCGAAACTGCTGAAACCAACCTTGCTGCCGGTATGACGCAGCCCACCCACGGTGAACACCCCGGGGCAGTTGCCCGGCTCCTCGACCATCTCCACCCCGTTTCCAGCCGCGGCGATCACCAGCACCCCGGCCGCGCGCAGTTCGGCGACGGTCGACGCGTAGGCGGCGGAACACGCGTTCGATCCGCCCAGACTCATGTTGATGATGCGCGCCGGGTGCGGATTGGCCGGCACGCCGGGCACCGGCAGCCCGCCCGCCCAGCGCATCGCGGGGATGATGTCGCTGTCGAAACCCCCGCACTTGCCCAGCGCCCGCACCGGCAGCAGGTGCGCCGACCAGCTCACGCCGGCGATGCCGCGTGAGTTGTTGCCGGTGGCCGCGACGATGCCGGACACCCGGGTGCCATGCCATGAGCTGGTCGTGGGCAGATTGCCTTGAGGCCCATCGCCACAGCCGAGGAAAAAAGGGTCCTGAAGATCCAGGGCTGTGAGGGAGTCGCCCTCGTCACTCGCATCGGCGTCCCGGCCTGTGCCGTCGCCGGACGCACGCGGGTCGCTGATGAAGTCATAGCCCGGCAGCAGACGATCGACCAGATCCTCGTGCCCGAAGCGGACCCCGGTGTCGAGGATGGCGATGACCACCTCGCTGGAGCCGGTGGTCGAAGGCCAGGCATCCACCGCCGCGATCGCCGCCGCCTCGATATTGCGCAAGGCCCACTGGCTGTCGAACAGCGGATCGTTGGGCAGTGCACGAATCTGCTTGCGGCGGTCCGGCGAGGCAAACACCACCCCGGGCTGCGCCTGCAACTGCTCGGCGAGCGCCTCGGCACTCATGCCCTCGGCCGAGACGATCATCATGTCGGGCGCCGGACCTGTGCTGACCTCGAGCGCAATGCTCATCCCGGCACCGAGTGCGCGCGCACGGTCCATGGTGCTGATCCGCTTGTCGGCAATCGACGAAATGGGCTCGAGTTGCAGCAGGACCCGGGAGGGTACGCCCGGATCCGCAAGCAGGGAAAACGAAACACTCATAGCTGCGATCAAGAGCGCCGTTTCTCGGAGGAAACGCGCTCCAGGCCTCTTGCGCGCCATTGTATCCCTACCTTCGGACTGCAATGAAAGCTCGCACCTCATAGTTACCCCTTTACATTGGCCCGCATCCGCACCGGTCGCTTGCGCGTTTCGCGATAGGCGGCCGTTCAGGCACGACAATAACCTGCAAAAAATCGGTATCCGCGGTGACTCGCACCGACGCGGATACCGAAGACACTGGGACCACGCAAGCGTGACCCCGTGCGGGTCAAGGATTGATCGTGATCGTAAAGGTTTTCGGCACTACGTTGCCGTTGGCATCCTGCACCTGAACAACGATGCTTCGGGTACCCGCGTCTGCCGCTCCAGGCGTTCCCGTCACTGTCCCGAAACCTGTCCCACCGACCGTGAACGGGGCGGTGCTGCCAACGCCGCTCCAAGTGTAAGGCGGCACTCCGCCACTCGCCTGCAGCGCGGCAGCGTATGGAACGTCAACAGTCGCTCCCGGAAGCGTCTCCGTCGCGATTGCAAGCGCCGCGCCACCCGTTGCATTGACGTTCATCGTGTACACACGGCTCCTGGTGATTCCGAGCGCGTCGGTCACCTGGATGACGAAGCTGAAATTGTCTCCAGCCGCAGTCGGCGTGCCAAGGATCACTCCGTCCACCGTAAGGCTGAGTCCCGGGGGCAGGGTGGTGCCCTGGCCAAGATCGAAACTGTACGGAAGCGCGCCGCCCGTCACCTCAACAAACTGGACGTAAGGCGTGCCGAAGTAAGCCTCGGCCAACTCAGCAGTCACCAGTGTCAGCGGACCGCCTGTAGTGACAATCACGACCGGCACTTGAATCGCGTTGAGCACCGGCTCGGCGATGCCGTTGAGCACGTTGCCGTCAGCCCGGTCGGCAAAGAACTCAACGCCGATCCAGCCAGGGTTGGAGCCGCTGACCACGGTGAATTGGGCCTGGCCGTTGATCGTACTCACCGCCACCGACTTGCCGGACTGGCCACCGGAGCGAAGCACCGCGTCGTTATCGGCAAGGCTACCCGGATCCGGGACAATACGCGCGAGCAGGTTGGCAGCTCCCCCGGACGGATTGGGTACGGCCTGCCCTGCTTCGTCGACCACCCGCACCTGATAAATCAGTTGGGTTGGGTTACCCACGCCCTGAACGAAGAGAAAATTAGGCGCTTCGGTCGAGTAGGCAACCTGCGAGGCACGACCACTGGAAGCCCCGCCAACCTGTATGCGATGCGTACCCGTGGCACGGTCTCCGCTGACTGGATCGGTCGCGGTGCAGTTGATGACGACTTCGCCGACCCTATCCCTGGAAAGCACGTGGAAGCTGTTGCCTCCCGCATTGGCGCCGAGAGTGATGTTGCGGTAAGGCGATTCGATCTCGCGCGTGTCGTCACCGCACTGGATTTCCGTTCTCTCGTTCTCGCGACCGCGGAAGTAGTATAACGACCCGACCTCAAGACCGGCAGCCACATTGCACTCGAACACTCCGTCTTCTGCACTGGGGATTGGGTCTCCGGACAGCCGGCGGGCAGCGGAGATATTCACCACCGTAGCATAGGGTGCCGAAGCCCGAGGCGGGTTGGTGCAGGCATTCGTGTCGAGATTCAGGGGCAACTGGGTCCGCGCCGACGAGATGCTGACCCGGTAGCTGTTCTCGGGAATATCGGCGCCGCCCCCGCCCCCGCCACCACCACCGCCGCCACACGCGGCCAGCACCAGCGCAGAACCGACCAGCGCGACGGCCCGAATTGCATTGCCGATTGATTGACCCACCGAATTCTCCTTGATCGAATCGGGCCTCGCGTAAGGCCCACGTTACTCGAAGTGAAGCACTTGGCGAATGTATCACAGCGTTTCGCGACGTGGCTAACGAAATGGCATGAAAAGCGCGCATCTCTTTCGTTTCGGGCTAGCTACAGGTTGCCGTTCCGAATAAACCTGCTCAACAAGCCCGGCATACATTGATGGCATCGCGGGTCACAAGCGCAACACTGCGTGCGTCCTCGGCAAAACGCTCGTCCTGTCCGGCGTACAGAATCGCGCGCGACGAGTTGATCATCAGCCCGGTGCCAGCCGCG
>CAYTAY010000104.1:3184-10734 GCA_964435845.1 uncultured Azoarcus sp. | reverse complement strand
CCGCGCCTGAGCGCCGTAGGAATCTCCGGCCTGAAGGCCGGGGAGGATGTCAAGATATGCTGAAGTTCTCGCGTCTGATTCAGCCCCGCAATCCGGTCTTCTGGCTGATGCTGGTCCTGAATCTTCTGTCTTCCTGTCTGTCGTGGGTGTTGCACACACAGGAACTCGCCACCGCGCCCATGCTGGTGGTGGCCTTTTTCGCGCTGAGTAACGCAGGGATAGGGATCTGGCTGGCGATTCGCCTGATGCGCGAACCGCTGCCCGGGGAGAAGGGCTAGGGCCGTGTTCTCAGTCTCGCGCAGGGCAGCGATGGCGGTCTGGCGCTCTCGGTCGTCGGTTTCCGGCTCGGAGCGGTTCTGCTGCGGGGTAGTCATTCGGGCTCGCCGAGCTCGAGCGACACGTCTCCGACACCCTCCACATACCCCTTGAGCCGGTCACCCGGTGCAAGCGGGCCGACGCCCTCTGGCGTGCCGGTGTAGATCAGGTCGCCTGCCTGCAGATGGTAGAAACTGGAAAGATCCGAGATCAACTCCGGGATACTCCAGATCAGCATCGAGATATCCGCCTGTTGTCTGGAGATGCCGTTGATTTCAAGGCTGATCGCGCCCTGCGTCATGATGGCGTTGCAGGGCGCGATTTCCGAGCAAATCGCAGCATTTTCGAAGTTCTTGGCCAAGTCCCAGGGTTTGCCCGCCTCGCGCGCCTGTGACTGCAAATCGCGCCGGGTAAGATCGAGACCGGCAGCGTAGCCGAACAGCATTCGACTCGCCTCGGCCTCTGAAACACGAAAACCCGGTTTGCCAATGGCAAGCACCAGTTCCATCTCGTAGTGCAGGTTGGTCGTGCCGGGCGGATACGGGATACGCGCTCCGGATGTCACGATGCTGCCCGCGTCCTTGAAAAAGTAGAACGGCTTCATCGTTTGCTTGTCGACCGGCGCGCCCATCTCCGCTGCGTGGCCGGGATAATTTCGTCCGACGCAGAAGATTCGCCTGACCGGTAGCCGTCGGTCGCTTCCCCTGACTGGCAGGGAGGGTGTTGGCGATGGATCCCAAAGGTACCGTTTTTCGTTCAAGTCGGTCTCCGTTTCATGAGGCGTGTTCGTTCCGGCGCGCTTGACTCGAGGCCCCGGGCTTGCATGCCCGGGTGCTGGAGGCTGACATCCTTGGACCGGTGGCGGGCCACCAGCGTGAAGCCGAGCGTCTCGAACATCGGCTCGAGGCGGTCGGGGGAGGGGGATGCTGACTTGACGAATTCGAAGCCCATCAAGCCCATGGGGTTGTCGAAAAGCCACCTGCCATGATGCGGTTCTTCAGCTTTATGCCCGCGTCCTGCCGCACCGTCATCGTGTCACGACTGGTTGCGAGCTGGTGTGTCCGTGTCTGCTGAGGTGTTGGCTGTTTCATCGACTTCGCGGATGACTTCGCCTTCGATCACCAGTCCCCCCGGTGGGTTGTCGCGCATGGCCTTGCGTACCGAGCGGGTCTTCCACCAAAGATAGGCCCAGGCGGCGGCGCCTGCGGTGAGGGCAAGCGCGAACAAGACTACCGAGAACATCAGCACTACCGAGAAGAACACGATGGCGACGATCACCGCGCCGGCCTTTTGTACCCAGGTGGGTTTGGCTGCGGCGTCGCGGCGCACCGCACGGAACAGGTGTTGGAATCGAGGGTCGTTGTGCATCATGATGAGTCCGGCTCGCTTGAGCTGCGCTTGGTGTCATCAGACGCCGTGCGAGTGGAAAAAGATCCCCGCGTGCCAGAGTTCGCCCCTGGCGCACGAAACCGGGATAACCGGGTGTCAGGCCAGCATGGGGTAGTCAGTGTAGCCGTTCTCGCTTCCGCCATAATAGGTTTTCCGGTCCCCTTCGTTGAGCGGGGCGTTTTCCTGCATGCGACGGACGAGATCGGGATTGGCGATGAAGGGTCTGCCGAAAGCGACCAGGTCTGCAAGGCCATCACTGACGGCTGCTTGGGCCAAGGCTTTGTCGTATCCGTTATTCACCATCCAGGCCCCCTTGCCGCCGGCGGCCCGGTAGGCTGCCCGCAGCGCACCATAGTCGAAGGACGCACTGCCCTGAAAATGGTCGCGGGCGCCGCCGGTTGCGCCCTCGACCACATGAATGTAGGCGAGCGGATAGCGTGCGAGCATTCGCACGACATGCTCGAAGAGGGGTTGCGGGTCGGGGTCGCAAGCGTCGTTTGACGGGGTGACCGGTGAGATGCGCACACCGGCGCGGCCGGGGCCGGCCTCCGCGACGATGACTTCGATCACTTCCTTGAGCAAGCGGCTGCGGTTGGCAATGCTGCCACCGTAGGCATCGGTTCGTTTGTTGCTGCCCGAACGCAGAAACTGGTCGATCAGGTAGCCGTTGGCCGAGTGCAGTTCGACGCCGTCGAAGCCGGCTTCGAGCGCCGCGCGGGTGGCGTTGCGATAGTCCTCGATGATCCCGGGCAGTTCGTCGAGTGCGAGCGCCCGCGGTTCCGAGGTGTCGACGAATCCTCCCCGCCCGTTGTCGTCCACGATGTAGGTCTTTGCCACCGCGCGAATCGCAGACGGTGCGACCGGGGCTCCGCCTTGGGGTTGCAGCGATGCGTGTGAGATACGTCCGACATGCCACAGTTGGGTGACGATGGTACCGCCTGCGGCATGGACCGCGTCGGTCACCCTTCGCCATCCTTCCATTTGCTCGCGGGCATACAGCCCGGGAACATCCGAGTAGCCCTGGCCCTGCTGGCTGATGGCGGTTGCCTCGGTGATGATGAGGCCGGCGCTGGCACGCTGGGCATAGTAGGTCGCGGCGATCGGCTGAGGCACCGCGCGAGGCGACCGGTTGCGCGTGAGCGGCGCCATGACGATCCGGTTTGAAAGATGGAGTGCGCCGGCGACCACCGGCTCGAAGAGTGATGAGGTCATTGCGAAGATGAATCGTGAGGGTTGGCGGCTGGCGGCGGTTTTTACAGCGCCGCCGTCGAGGATCAGCTGTATTCGCTGATGACCTTGCCGAGCAGTTCGAAGGCCTGCTCTTCGCTGAGCTTTTCAGCCTGGGAGAGCTTGATGATGGTCTTGGCGAGTGCTTCCGCGATCGGACCGATCTGGCCTACCGGTTTGTTGAACAGGGGGTTGACGGTGCTAACGCCCTTGCCGGCGCTGTCGCGGGCGGCGAGTGTGGCAAGGATGAAAGGGTCGCTGGTGGATTGTTCGGCCCGGGCTGCGGCTTCCCGCGCGGCGACGGCGTCTTCCGGGAATCCACCCAACTTACGCCAAGTTTCGCTGGAGACTTCATCTGGCTCGCGTGGGGTGTCCATCCAGCCGCGTGGTAAAGACAGTGCTTCTTCGATGGCGATCGAGAAGGGGTCGGAAACTGGCTTTCTGCCCGAGGTCATCAGACTGATCCGACTGCTGTTCATGCCGGCAAGCGAGGCCAGGACCTGCTTCGAGCCCCGAGTGGCGGTGAGTATCTGCAGGTTCGCTCGTCGAATCTCGCCGGTCTGCGCATCGATGCGGGGTCGAGCCTGACGGGACGGTGTTTCGGTATTGCTCATTCTCTTCATCTCCGAAGACGGCGATCTGGCGTCGACGTCTTGGGCAGTATTGCTTCAGTAATCGTTCGACCGATTCGGCCGTCGAACTGCCCGAACAGCGCCGACCATCCACGCAAGTGCCGTGTTGGCTGGCAAGTCCAGTCGGCGCGGGACGGTTCCGATACGCCGGCAGGCACAGCGCGACGGAGCCACTGGCGGCCGGATCAGCGCCTGTTGGCACCTTCAACTGCCCAGTTTACGCCAAACGCGACACGCATGTCGCAGCTCGGTGGATTTCTTCAGAAATCGGTCAAATCGAAATGCCGTGCCAGGGTCACCGTGAAGGATCGCAGCGCGTTGCCGAGCACGATGACCTCCTCGCGAATGCATTCGTGCGGGCGGCCTGCATCCAGTGAGTGCCGCAAACGCTTGCATTCGGCGAGCAGCAGGGGTGCCCCGAGCGTTGCGGCGCTCCCTTCGAGAACATGAGCCAGCGTACGCAGACCCTGCCGGTCCGGGGTCATGACGAAAAGCTCCAGCGTTGCCAGCCGCTCTGCAGCCAGGATACAGAACTGGTTCGCTATCGTCTCCTGGGTAATGCGGTTGTGCCCGACGTAGGTCTCGAGATCGGTTGGGTCGAACTCCGGCGGGTCGGTCTTGCAGCGGGCAGTGGTGCGCTCTGCAGTCTTCGCGACTGGCTTGCCCAGCTCGAGTTCAAGCATGTGTTGCAGCATCTTGAGCTGGATGGGTTTGGAAAACCAGCGGACGTTCTCCAGGTCGCCAATGCGCACGTGTGCCTCATCGGCGTCCGAACTGATGACGATGACCGGCAGGTTGCCGAGCTCGGGTTTGCTCTTGACGATCGAGAGAAAACCCGCGCCGTCGAAACGCGGCATGGTGAGGTCGAGCAGCACGAGGCGCGGCGTAAGCTCGAGCATGTGTCCCAGCGCGGCGTAACCATCGGTGCATTCCACCAGTTCGTAGGCGTGTTGGTGTGGCGAGAGCAGATGACGATAAAGACGCAGGAAGATTGGATCGTCTTCGATCACGAGGATCCGGTCGAGGCGGTTTTGGTTGCTGCGTTTCTTCTCGAGCGGCTGCATGCTGATCCTGCCTTGAGTGTGCGCGGGGAAGCGGTGCCGGGTGACGTCTGGCGTGACCTTGTGGAGGGATCTTCCCAGTTTGCTTTGCGCAAGCGTGACAACTATCTCACGCGAGCGGCAGGATTCAAGATGCTCTCCCCCGGTAATGTGAATTAAGGCACGTCCGGGGGCAGGCGGCCGACGTCATGGCCGAGGCTGCATGGGAGCGAAGTCCGCGAGAATGGGGCAGTCTGGGCGCTCGTCGCCATGACAGTCGGCAACGAGTCTGGCCAGGGTCGCACGCATTTCCTGCAGTTGTCTGATCTTGTGATCCAGCGCATCGATGTGGGCGCTGGCGATCCGGCGTACATCGGAACTGGCGCGGGCGCGGTCCTGCCACAGAGCGAGCAGGTCGGCGATGTCATCGGCCGGGAAGCCGAGATCACGGGCGCGGCGGATGAAACGCAGGGTGTGGATGTCTGCCTCGGAGTAAGCGCGATAGCCGGCCGCGGTGCGCTCGGCCGGCCGGATCAGGCCTCGGGATTCGTAGTAGCGGATCATCTTCGCCGATACGCCGGACGCTTCTGCCGCTTTGCCGATGTTCATGATGCTCGCTCCTTATCTGGCCGCAGCGCTGCTGGTCGGCAGCGCCGCGTCGGCCGAGAAGCGGCGCAGGCGCAACGCGTTACCGAGCACGAAGACACTGGACAAAGACATCGCCGCCGCTGCGAACACCGGCGACAGCAACAGCCCGGTCGATGCGAAAAAAACCCCGGCGGCAAGCGGGATCAGGGCGGTGTTGTACGCGAAGGCCCAGAAGAGATTCTGGCGGATGTTGCGAATCGTCGCCCGCGACAGCGCCACCGCGCGGGGCACGCCAGCGAGGTCGCCCGACATCAGCACCACGTCCGCGCTCTCGATGGCCACGTCCGTGCCGGTACCGATGGCGATGCCGACATCGGCATGGGCGAGCGCGGGTGCGTCGTTGATGCCGTCGCCGACGAAGGCGATGCGATTGGCATGGGAGCGCAGTTTCTGTAGAGCCTCGACCTTGCCTTCCGGCAACACCTCGGCGATGACGTCGTCGATGCCGACCTGGCGGGCGATGGCCCGTGCGGTGCGGATGTTGTCGCCGGTGATCATCGCCACCTTGAGACCCATGGCATGCAGTGCCGCAACCGCCTGGGCTGAGCTTGGCTTGAGCGGGTCAGCGACCGCGATCGTGGCCGCGAGCTTGCGGTCGATCGCGACATAGAGCGGGGTCTTGCCGGCCTCGGCCAGGCGCTCGGCCTCGGCCGAGAGCGGTGCAACGTCGACACCAAGGCGCGTCATGAAGCGCGCGGCGCCCACCGCCACCGCGTGTCCGGCCACCTTGGCCGAGGCGCCGAATCCGACAACCGACTCGAAGCCTTCGGCGGCGGGTATGACAAGTCCCTGTGCTTCGGCGGCGTCGACCAGCGCCTGCGCGATCGGATGCTCGGACTGCCGCTCCACCGCGGCGACCTGCGCCAGTACATCATTGTGTTCAAACCCGTTGATGGTCACCAGGTCGGTGAGCTGTGGCCGGCCAAGCGTGAGGGTGCCGGTCTTGTCGAAAGCGACCAGATCGGTGTCGCGCAGCAACTGCAGTGCATCACCCTTGCGGAACAGCACGCCCATTGCGGCCGCGCGCCCGGTGGCGACCATGATCGAGGTCGGCGTGGCCAGGCCCATGGCGCACGGGCAGGCGACGATCAATACGGCGACTGCATTGACCAGTGCGAAGGTGAGTGCCGGCGCCGGGCCGACGGCCAGCCAGACGAGAAAGGTCAGCAGCGCCACGCCCATGACGACCGGTACGAATACCATTGTCACTTTGTCCACCATGGCCTGGATCGGCAGCTTGGCGCCCTGGGCTGCCTCGACCATGCGGATGATCTGCGCCAGCACGGTGTCGGCACCGACCTTGGTGGCGCGGAACACGAAGGCGCCGCTGGTGTTGAGCGTGCCACCGACCACTTCATCACCACTCGTCTTGCGCACCGGCAGCGGCTCGCCTGTGATCATCGATTCGTCGACGAAGGATTCGCCCTCGGTCACCTCGCCGTCGACCGGAATCTTTTCGCCCGGCCGAACTTGAACCTGGTCACCGGCGACGACCTCCTCGATGGCAACATCGTGCGTGACACCGTCACGGATCAGCCGCGCGGTGCGTGGCTGGATGCGTATCAGCCGCCGGATCGCCTCGCTGGTGCGCCCGCGCGCCCGTGCTTCGAGCAGGCGACCCACCAGAATCAGGGTGACGATGACCGCTGCGGCCTCGAAGTACACATTGACCGTGCCCTCGGGCAGCACGCCAGGCGCGAGCAGCGCGACCATCGAATACGACCACGCCGAGCCGGTGCCGATGGCAACCAGCGCGTTCATATCCGGAGCGCCGCGCAGCAGGGCAGGCACGCCCTTGCGGAAGAAGCGTAGGCCCGGGCCGAAGAGCACCGCGGTGGTGAGCACCGCCTGCAGCCACCAACTCTCGCGATGCCCGATGTGGGTCATGACCCAGTCGTGCATGCCAGGAATCATGTGTGACCCCATCTCGAGGATGAACACCGGCAGGGTCAGCGCCAGCGCCAGCCACACCGCACGCCGGAGCGCGTGCTCCTCGGCCTCGCCGCGGCTCTCGCGTGTATCTGCGCTCGTGGCATCCGCCGGTCTGGCGCCGAAACCGGCGCGTTTCACTGCAGTGACCAGTGCCGACAGCGGCGTGCCAGACACGGTCTTGAGGTGGGCACGATTGGCGGCGAGGTTGACGTTGGCTTCGAGTACGCCGGGCACGCGGAGCAGAACCTTCTCGACGCGACCGACACAGGCGGCGCAAGTCATGCCCTCGATGTCCAGCGTCGTCTCGTCGGTTGCCACCTCGTAGCCGGCCTGATGCACCGCCGCCGCCAGTGCGTCGAATCCGACC
>CAYTAY010000104.1:0-3169 GCA_964435845.1 uncultured Azoarcus sp. | reverse complement strand
GTTCACGCTCGCCGATTCGACGCCTTCGACGCGCAGCAAGGCCTTTTCGACATGCGCCACGCAGGAGGCGCAGTTCATGCCGCGCACGTGCAGCGTAAGCACCGCGTTGGCCGGGACCGGGCTGTTCATGGGGGTACTCCGGAAATGATCGATGGTTCGAACTGTAAACCTTGACACCGTTGTAAGGTCAAGCGTTCATCTTGCCCGTGTCCAGCACCTTCCCGGGGAACGCGATCCGCAGTGCTAGCGCGGGCGCGGCGGCACTCGCCCTGGCTCCATCCGTGCGCGGGTCAAGGCGCTCCGCACGTCGCTCGAACTCTGCCACGAGCCAGGCGGGTGGCGGGACGGGCGAGGGCGTCATGACGACCCAAGAATGGTGCGCGAAGCTGGCCGCGCTCAAGTCGATAGCGCTTCCCGTGGCGTGGAGTTTGATCGCCGGGGAGCGAACCGGTGTAACAGGCGTTTGCGCTGCCAAGCGACGAACCTTAAAGCGGCCCGACGCTCTGACTCGACATGAGCCTGCAAGACCTGATTCTCGATAGCGAGCCCGTGATCCGGCTCGGATTCTTCGTTGGCGTGTTTGCCGCGGTGGCGCTGTGGGAAGTGCTCGCGCCGCGTCGGGCGCTGACGATCGGGCGTGCGGTGCGCTGGGCCTCCAACCTCGGCATCGTTGCGCTCAATACGCTGGTGGTCAGGTTGCTGTTCCCGGCGGCCGCGGTTGGCGTGGCGGCCTTTTGTGCGGCTCACGGCTGGGGCGTGCTCAACCTGGTCGATTTGCCCCTGTGGCTCGCCATTGTGCTGGCCGTTGTGGTGATGGACTTCGTGATCTGGTTGCAGCACGTGATGGTCCACGCTATTCCTCTGCTCTGGCGGCTGCACCGGGTGCACCATGCGGACCTCGACTACGATGTCACCACCGGCGCGCGCTTTCATCCGCTGGAGATCGTGCTGTCGATGCTGATCAAGTTCGCGACCATCGTGGTGCTCGGGCCGCCGGTGGTCGCGGTGGTGATCTTCGAGGTGTTGCTCAACGCAAGCTCGATGTTCAACCACGGTAACATCCGCCTGCCTGCGGCAGCGGACCGTGTGCTGCGGCTGTTCGTCGTCACGCCCGACATGCACAGGGTCCATCACTCGGTGTTCGAAAACGAAACCAACTCCAACTTCGGCTTCTGTCTGCCCTGGTGGGACCGTCTGTTTGGCACTTATGTCGCGCAGCCCAGGGACGGCCATGTTGGCATGGTCATCGGCCTGTCGGAGTTTCGCGACCCGCGCCAGGCGGACCGACTCGCGGGCATGCTGGCAATGCCGTTTCGGGACACGCCCGCGGCCTGTGTCATCACCCGCAGGGCGGCTGCAGATACCGACCATCCCGGCCCCAAGGGCGACTGAGCCGGCCCCCGCCGCTGCGCAGACCGGTACTGCACTGGTATGCTTGCGGAACCACGGATAACCATGACTGGAGAAGCGTGCATGCCCCTGAAAGCCTTGCGCATCATGGCAGCAACGGTGGCGATTGCGGCGACGCCGGCAATCGCCAACGACGCGGCGTTCGAGGCGATGGAGGACTATCTCGACTTCGTCGAATACGGTGGCGGCGTAATCTTCGCGGAACAGATTCCGGCGGCGGACTGGCCGCGGTTTCATGTCATCGATGCGCGTGACCAGGCGCAGTTTGCAGGCGGGCACATACCCGGCGCGGTCAATCTGGAGTGGCGTCGGGTGCTCGCCGAGCGCGAGCAGATCCCGCGTGATCGGCCGGTTGTCATCTACTGCAACACGGGCAGTCTTTCCGCCCAGGCGGGCTTTGCGCTCCGTGTGGCCGGCTATGAGAACGTGTTGATCCTGCAGGGTGGCTTCGAAGAATGGAAGGCCAAGGGCGGTTTCGATGCGGCCGAACGGCTGAGCGGGCAGTAGTTCCCATCGCTTTTCCGCTGTTTCTTATTCCAGATCATTTCTTGGCGTGTTCGCAAGGACGAAAATGTCCGTGCCGGTTTCCGCCCGGCCAGCCGTGTTCGCCCCGCAAACGCTCGATCAGAGTTTCGGGCTCGATCCGACCGGGTGCGGAACCGTTTTCTATACAAAACGTTTTCGGGTGACTCCATGACCAATATCCAGATCTTCGCCGACTTCAACGCCGCTGATGCCGCCAGCAAGGTGATCGACCAGGTGCGCGAGCAGGGCAAGACGGTCGATTGCTTCGACCTCGTGCAGCAGGCGGCTGCTTTCGAGCAGAACGCCGCGGTGGCTGACTTTCTGGCGCGAAACGGCAAGTCCGCGCTGCCGCTGGTGCTGGTGGATGGCGAAGTGTCACTTGCTGGCCGTTACCCCACCGAGCAGGAGTTCGCACGCTGGTTTGGCGGCGCGGTGACCCTGCAGCCGGTGAAGAAACAAAGCGACTGCTGCGGCGGGTGCTGCTGAGTCACGCCGTAGGTATGTTCCACGGGTGCGATCGTTCGATGGCGCACCCTTGATCTCGGGGCAGGAATTGATGAAGCGCGCAGGCACCGCAAAACAGGCTGGCCTCGGCGACGGGGGCCGCCGGGTTGAGAGAACGCGATCGCCGCTGGTCTATTCCTGTTCCGGCTGCTCGAGTGCCGCCCAGTTGGCCAATCACGTCGCGATCTCCCTCGATGAGGAGGGCTTGGCAGAGATGTCATGCATCGCCGGCGTCGGCGGCAAGGTCCCGGCGCTTTTGCGCACTGCACATTCCGGCCGTCCGATCCTCGCGCTGGATGGCTGTGTGCTCGCCTGCGTGCGTGAAACCCTCAGGCAAGAGGGCCTCACCCCGGCACGACATGTCAGGCTGGACCTGATGGGCGTAAAGAAGCTCAAGCGAACCCGTTTCGACCCGGAGCAGGCCGCCGAGGTGCTCGCCAGAGTGCACTCCGAGCTTTGCACGATCACCGTACAAGACGAGTCGGCCCCGTCCTGATTGCCGGCCACGCACCGTCCAGCGTACCTACACCGCCCCGTTCGCCCGCGCCCCGGGAGGAGGATTGCCGCATCGCGCGGGTGCGCCTTGCTGCTGGCGATTGCGCCGCCTCTCTCATGCGCTCGCGCGTATCCTGTCGCCGCTTCCGGGATGTAACCAATCGGTCTGTTGTTTTGGTGCGGTTGTTTTGGTGTTGACGGTTTATTTTTTTTTCTTCATACTTCCGCTTCTTCG
>CAYTAY010000103.1:0-10925 GCA_964435845.1 uncultured Azoarcus sp. | reverse complement strand
TGGCCATGTGGCACACCAGCGCCGGCATGGGGTTGGCCTTCATCGCGTAATGCAGTTTGATGCCGGCCGGCAGCGCGGCGCGTAAAGCAGCAACGCGCGCGTCGAGCAGTTTGCGGTCGTAGGCGTAGAAGGGGGTGCGGCCAATGCGCGCCGCAAGCTGTTCTAGCGGAATGCCGCCGATGACGAGCTGTCCGTTCGCCACTGCGAACTGGGACATGGGAGCATGCTCCGGGCGTGGTTTCTCGCTCATCTCTGCGACAGGCGCTCCAAGTATTCAGAGGACAGGAGCTTGCGGTCGATCTTGCCGTTGGCGTTGCGCGGCAGGGGTCCGGGGCGCACCTGGACGTGGCTGGGCACCATGTAGGCCGGGAGGCGATTGCGGCATTCAGCGAGCAGCGCGAGCATGTCCGGCTGGCCGGCCGATGGGGGGGTGACGATGATGCAGATGGCCTCGCCTAGTGTCTCGTGCGGGACCCCGAAGGCCGCACACTCGCCGACCATGCGGGTGGCGTATACGACCTCCTCGATCTCGGTCGGGCTGACCCGGTAACCTGATGTCTTGATCATTTCGTCTCGTCTGCCGATGAAGTAGAGAAAGCCGTCCTCGTCCATGCGTACTGTGTCACCCGAGAAGACTGCGATTTCGGGCAGCATCAAACCGGGTTCGCGTCCGGCTGCACCCGTGGGGAGCGGTCTGAAGCGCTCTGCGGTCTTCTCGGGGTCGTTCCAGTATCCCTGCGCCACGAGTGGGCCACGCTGGACCAGTTCGCCCGGTTCATTCGGCGCGCAGGGGGTGCCGTCTTCCCGCAGGACCAGGACCTCGGAGTTGGGAATGGCTTTGCCGATCGAGTCGGGGCGTCGGTCGAGCTCTTCGGGTGGGAGGTAGGTGGCGCGGAACGCCTCGGTGAGGCCGTACATGAGGTAGGGCCTGGTGTCAGGCAGCATGACCCGGAGGCGGGTCAAGGTGTCGAGCGGCATGCGCCCACCGGTGTTGGCGATATAGCGCAGGTGGGTCGCGATCTGATCCGGCCACTCGAGTTGGGCGAGCTGGATCCACAAGGGGGGTACCGCCGTGAGGCCGGTGACGTGTTCGCGTTGCAGTGCCTTGATCACGTCGCGCGGCATCAGGTAGTTGAGCAGCACGACGCGCGCGCCGGCGTGGAAGCCAGTTGTTAGCTGCGACAGGCCGGCGTCGAAAGACAGGGGCAGCGCGGCGAGCAGCACGTCGTCGGCGCAGTTGCCGAGATACTCGGCGACGCTCTTGGCCCCGGTGACCATGTTGTGGTGGGAGAGTACGACGCCCTTGGGGCGGCCGGTGCTGCCTGAAGTGTACAGGATGGCCGCGATATCGCTGTCGATGACGCGATGGCCCGGGGCTGGTCCCGTTTCGAGCAGGTCCGTCCAGGAATGGCTTGCGGTGCCGCCGATATCCGGCAGCTTGTCGGCGCTGCCGACGACGACCAGATGACGCAGATCGTGGCATTCCGAGAGCGTGTCCAGCAGCGCCGTGGCACGCTCGGGCGAGGTGATGAGCACGCGAACGTTGCAGTCTCTGAGGATGTGGCCGACTTGCTCCGGTTTGAGAATCGGGTTGATCGGCACGATAACGCCACCGCTGGCGCTGCTGCCGAAGACCGCGACCACGGTCTCGAAGCGCTTTTCCAGCCAAACCGCGACGCGCTCGCCCCGCCCAAGGCCGAGTTGACGCAGGCCGCTCGCCACAGATTTGATTTGTGCGGCGAGCGCGCCGTAGCCAAGCTGTTCGCGGCCAAATGTCAGCGCGATGGCGTCTGAGTCGCGATCGGCGGCGTAAAGGGCGAGATCGTGGAGCAGATGGGCTTGCTTCATGCGGGTGGTGAAGGCCTGGAAACGGGGCAAAGTCTAGCAGCCTGCGGGCATCGCAGCCGATTCATGCCCTATAATCTGCGCCTTTCGGCGCCGCCGGAGTGTTTTTCGTTGGAAGGCTTGCGTGAGTTGGAGTGATATAGCCTTGGATATCAAGAAAGAAGTGTTGTCGGTGCTCGATGAAACCCTGAGTCTGGACGGCCGGGCGCTGTCTTTCGAACTCGATACGCCCTTGCTTGGCGCCGTGCCGGAGTTGGACTCCATGGCAGTGGTCGGCCTCATCCATGCGTTGGAGGAGCGCTTCGAGTTCGTCTCCGAAGACGATGACATCGACGGCTCGACCTTCGCGACGGTCGGATCGCTTGTTGCCTACGTGGAGTCGGTGGTGGCGGTGTAAGCGACCACCGTTGCGTTTCGCGACACTCAACGCACCGCACGCCTGCCCTAACTCACTCGCTCTTGATCATCGTTCCGACCCCGTGGTCGGTGAGGATCTCCAGCAACAGGCAGTGCTCCACGCGCCCGTCGATGATGTGCACCGACTTGACCCCGCTGCGGGCGGCATCCAGCGCGGAGCCGATCTTGGGCAGCATGCCGCCGGACAAGGTGCCGTCGGCGACCATGTCGTCGACATCGCGCGGGGTGAGGCCGGTGAGGAGCTTGCCGTTCTTGTCGAGCACGCCCGGGGTGTTGGTCAGCAGCACCAGCTTCTCGGCCTTGAGAATCTCGGCGAGCTTGCCGGCGACGACATCGGCGTTGATGTTGTAGGTTTCACCGCCGTTACCGACGCCGATCGGCGCGATGACCGGGATGAAGTCGCCCTGGTCGAGGAAGGAGATCAGGCTGGGGTCGATGCTGGTGATCTCGCCGACCTGGCCGACATCGACGAGATCGCCCAGGGGCGCGTCCTTCTTCTGCATCAGCAACTTGCGTGCGCGGATGAAGTTGGCGTCCTTGCCGGTGAGCCCGACCGCCTTGCCGCCGTGCTGGTTGATGAGGCTGACGATTTCCTTGTTGACCTGGCCGCCGAGCACCATCTCGACCACCTCCATGGTCTCGGCGTCGGTCACCCGCATGCCCTGGATGAACTCGCCCTTCTTGCCGACACGAGCAAGAAGGCTCTCGATCTGCGGCCCGCCGCCGTGGACCACCACCGGGTTGAGCCCGACCAGCTTGAGCAACACTACGTCGCGCGCGAAGCAGTCCTTGAGGTGCGCGTCGGTCATGGCGTTGCCGCCGTATTTGATGACGATGGTCTTGTCGAAGAAGCGCTTGATGTAGGGCAGCGCCTCGGCAAGGATCTCGGCCTTGAGGGCTGGGGCGACGTTTTTGGTGCTATCTGACATGGCGGGGTCCGGTAACGATTTGTTTAGGGTTCCATTCTAAGGAAATGCGGAACAAATTGCTGCGCCGCCGCAGGCTCGATGCACTGTGAGGGTTCGCGGCTTACGCCGCTCCTGCAGGTGGTGGATGCGGTTGCGGGAGGGGTGGGAGCGGAGTGAGCCGCGAATGGCGCCTTGAAGCGCCGCACAAGCCGCACAATTTCACGGGAAATGGGGCCACCCGATGGTAGCATCGCGCCTGTTGTGCGAATTATGCGTTTTGAAAAGGATTGCGAATGAACGTCACGGTTTTCGGTACGGGTTATGTTGGTCTCGTCACTGGCGCTTGCCTGGCGGACGTCGGGCATAACGTGATGTGCGTCGATGTGGACGAAGCGAAGGTCGAAGGTCTCAAGCAGGGGCGGATTCCGATCTACGAGCCGGGCCTGGAGCCCATGGTGCTGCGCAACCATGGCGAAGGCCGACTGCATTTCACCACCGATGCCGCCGAGGGCGTGGCGTTCGGTACGCTGCAGTTCGTTGCGGTTGGCACGCCGCCTGACGAGGACGGCTCTGCCGACCTGCAATACGTGCTGGCGGTGGCGCGTACGATCGGCCAGCACATGAGCGATTACAAGGTCGTCGTCGACAAGTCGACGGTGCCGGTGGGCACTGCCGACAAGGTTCGCGCCGTGCTTGCCGAGGTGTTGGCCGAGCGCGGGATGAGTCTGCCTTTCGATGTGTGCTCCAACCCTGAGTTTCTCAAGGAAGGGGCGGCGATCGAGGATTTCACCAAGAGCGCGCGCATCGTCGTCGGCACCGACTCCGAGCGGGTACGCGAGTTGATGCGCGAGTGCTACGCGCCCTACAGCCGCAACCACGACAAGCTGATGTTCATGGATGTGCGGGCCGCGGAGCTGACCAAGTATGCGGCCAACGCGATGCTGGCGACCAAGATCAGCTTCATGAACGAGATCGCCAACCTGGCCGAAAGGCTGGGCGCCGACGTGGAGCAGGTGCGGCTCGGCATCGGCTCCGACCCGCGCATCGGCTACCACTTCATCTACCCGGGCTGCGGTTATGGCGGTTCGTGCTTCCCCAAAGACGTTCAGGCGCTGGCCCGCACCGCGGTGCAGGTGGGTTACGAGCCGGAGTTGCTGCATGCGGTCGAGGCGGTGAACAACCGCCAGAAGCACGTGCTCTTCGACAAGCTCAGCCAGGCCTTCGACGGCGATCTGGCAGGTCGCACGATCGCGATCTGGGGCTTGTCGTTCAAGCCCAATACCGACGACATGCGCGCGGCACCGAGCCGGGTGTTGATGGAGTCCCTTTGGGAGACAGGCGCGAAGGTGCGCGCCTTCGACCCTGAGGCGATGAAGGAGACCGCGCGCATCTACGGTGATCGCGACGATCTGGCCCTGGTCGAGCACCCCAACGAAGCGCTGGAGGGCGCGGACGCGCTCGTGGTGTGCACCGAGTGGAAGCAGTTCCGCACCGTCGATTTCGGTTGGCTCAAACAGCACCTCAAGCAACCGGTGCTGGTCGATGGCCGCAACATGTACGACCCGCGCCACGTCAAGGCTGCCGGATTGATGTATTACGCCATCGGTCGCGCGGATTCGCTCAAACCGGTGATTTGAAAGAGGGCGTGCGTTTCTGCGCCCGATCGCGCGGCGGAGCCGGGCTCCTACAGTGTGCGGTGCCTGATGTTCCGGGCATCATGTAGGAGCCCGGCTTTGCCGGGCGAGAGTGTCTCGGTCAGCCTTCAATCGATGGCGAGCCGCTTGGCCTGGGCGGCCGCTTTCTTGGGCAGGCTGAGCTCCAGGACGCCGTCGTTGAAGCGGGCGTTGGCCTTGGATTCGTCGACTTCCTGGCCGAGCTGGAAGCTGCGCGAGACCTTGCCGAAGTAGCGCTCGGTGCGCAGCACGCGCTCGCCGTTCTTGATCTCCTTTTCATGCTTGCGCTCGGCGGAGATGGAGACGACCGGGCCGTCGATGTGGACATGGATGTCTTCCTTGCGGATACCGGGCAGTTCGGCATGAACTTGATAGCCCTCGGCATCTTCCTTGACGTCGACCCGCATTTCGGGGGCCTCGACGGCGCCGCCACTGCCGTATTCGACCGGCCGCACGAAGAAACCACGGAAGAAGTCGTCGAGAGGATCGCGACGGGTGATGTTTGCCATGATGCACCCCCTTGATTTGTGTGGGTTGCCCTTTCGGGTTCAATACGAATATAGGTGCGACAAACCGGATTTCAAGAGGGAGCGACCATGCCGCGCCCGCGCCTTGCCAAACGGCGCACCAGACGCACACTCGAACACCTCCAACTGCGGTTTCCAGGTTCAAACCCTCGAGATTCTCGAGCGACGCGCAAGCTCGACGATGGCGTTGCGGTTGGTCCAGGAGAAGACTTTGTTCGCTGCGGCTTCGATCGGGAGCCAGAGTTGGGCGGTGTGTTCGTTCGGGGCGAGATGCACCGGCCGGGGTGCCGGCAGGCTGAGGCTGAAAACGTGTTCGGTGTTGTGGGTGATGCCAGGCGCATAGCGGTGGCGCCAGCGGGTGTAGATCTCGAAGCGGTTGATCTGCTGCCAGTCGAGCAGGGCGCCGGTCTCGACTTGCAGGCCGGTCTCTTCCTCGATCTCGCGCCGGGCGGCCTCCAGCGGGGTCTCGCCGGCTTCGAGGCTGCCGGTGACCGACTGCCAGAACCCGGGCGGCTCCTTGCGCTCGAGCAGGAGGATGTCCAGCGCCGGAGTATGGACCAGCACCAGCACTGATTCCGGGCGTTTGAATCCAGATGCAGTCATGTGTTGCCGGCGTTGTGGCGGGCGGCATTGTGCCAGAAGACCCACATCGGCAGGCCGTGGGCGCTGCGCTGGACGATGGCGTCGGCGAGGATCTCGCGGCAGATGGTGATGGCCTCGGGTGTCTCGCGAGCTAAGGCGGCGTCGCCTTCGATCAGGAGCACATGGCCCGGCGCCCCGAGCCAGTCTAGATCGGCGAGGCAGTCGGCAAAGGCGTCCCAGTTGTCGCCGAACCATTCCGGAAAAGCCAGTGCGTGGGCGAAGCCCCGCAGCAGGCAGGCCTTGTCGGTGCAGTTGCTCAGGTTGATTCTGGCGAAGTAAAAACCCTGCTTGGCGGCATCCATCGCGAGCAGCTCTGGATCAGGCGATTCGGCCGAGTGAATGCCGGGCGCGCGCCCGGCGAGCATGGCGGCAGGGTGACCGATCACCCGCGGACCTCGATCTGCCTGAAGCTCCGGTAATGATCGTCGGTGTAGTAGAAGACCTCGGGCGGGTCTCCGCCGATGACCCAGCGCCTTGCCCCGCGGGTGGTCGAGCCCGGGGTGTCGATGGTGTACTCGCGGTAATAACCGAGGGGCTTTTGCGGCAGCAGACGCTCGCGATTCTGGAAAGTGGTGCCGTCCTGGCGGTAAGGAAAGGGGCCGCCAGCGAAGATGAGGTCGAGCGTGTGAATGGCCTCGCGCGGCACACCGAGCCGTGCGGCACGGGCGTCGACGCTGTTTGCGGCGGGCTGGCTGAGCGTTGGCACGGGTTGGCCCGTCTGCGTGGGCAGCAGCTCCGCGAAGTGGCCCTGGATGGCGGCATAAGCGAGGGCCGCGACGACGGCGACGATAGCGAGAGGTTTCGAACGCATCATGTCTGGCATTCAAGGTTATGGAGAGCGATCAACTGAGGTTTCTAGGGTCATGGAGTTTTTGGTGAGACGCTGGCGCTCGGCCAGCGTTCCGGCACTGCGGGTGCCGGGATCAGCCCCTGCCCATGAGCGCCGAGACGGTCGCATCGCGACGGGCTTCGGTGAGTGACGCCGTGGCGGCGCCGGCGCGGATGCCGTATTTCTTGACCAGACCCTGCTGGAAAGTGACGATGGCCTCGAGGCGCGGGTTGCTGGGGTCGAGTCGACGGCAACGGATGATGAGCTTGCGTGCCTGGGTGGCGAATTGTTCGTTCCAGCCGTTGCGCTCGATGTGGCGCAGCAGGGCGAGCGCTGCATTGAACAACACATGGGGGTTGCCGGGCAGTCGGCGGGCGGCGTTCATCATCTCGCTCACCGCACCGTCGAAATCGCCGGCTTGGGCCTTGACCGCGCCGGCGCCGATGAGGCGCTTGACCTCCCCCTGGATACTGGTTTCGATGTCGGTTGAAATGTCGTGCCGGCCGCGTTCGCGCAGCAGCTTGTGGGTCTTGGCGAGGGTTTCCTCGTCCTCCGCGTTACGCAGGACGTTGCCGACGAGGTCCTTGCACTCGGCCTCGAGGCCGTTCTCGAGACAGGCCTTGATCAACTCATGCTTGAGCGAGATTGCCAGCGGCGCGGTGGAGGCGTCTTTCGCGGCTTTTTCGAGCACCTCGCGTGCTTCAGCGCGTTTTCCGGCTGCCTGCAGCACCATGGCCTTGGCCAGTGCGGTACAGATGGGTGTTGCGGTTTCGCCAGCCATGCTGCGCTCGAGGTCGATCATGGTGGCCTGGGCTTCTTGGTGTTTTTTCTGTATGAGCTGGGTCTTGACCAGACGGACATGGTCTTCCGGGTCGCGGAAGTCGGAGTATTTGCCCATGCGCACGACCTCGCTGAGCGCCTTCTCTGCCCCCTCGTAGTCGCCGGCGCCGACCGCAATCTGGCCGAACTCGCGCAGGCGGCCCACACGATGCGGCGATAGTGCGATGGCGCCGGTCATCACTTCATGGGCTTTTTGAAGCTGCCCCATGGCTTCGCGGGTGCGGGCGAGCCAGTCGTAGGCCTCGATGTAGTAATCGCGCTCCTCGATCAGGGTGGCGAGGATGGTCTCGGCCGCCGGGTAGTCTCCGCGGCGGTAAAGCTGACGGGCGAAACCGAGTTGCGCCCATGGCACGGGTTGTGTCGCGAGGATGGCGCGGAATATCGACTCGGCCTGATCGTGAGCGCCCATGCCCTCTTGCAGTTCGGCCCGCAGCCGCATGAAATCACGCCGGTGCCTGGGGTGCTGTGCTTCCTGTTGGGCACAGTAGTCGATGGCGCGGGCGGTTTCGCCGGCGTCGATCATTTTCCAGG
Organism: uncultured Azoarcus sp.; assembly: GCA_964435845.1. Lineage (GTDB taxonomy): Bacteria > Pseudomonadota > Gammaproteobacteria > Burkholderiales > Rhodocyclaceae > Azoarcus_F. Next base: position 2,713 of record CAYTAY010000103.1, on the reverse strand, counting down.
CCGGGAGAAAGACCTCCCGCCTGACCATCACGCGTTGCAGCCTGGCGAGCAGGGTGCCAGGTGTCAGCGGGGTGAGAATGTAGTCGTCGGGGGCGAGCTCCGCAGTGCCGATCACCCGCTCGTAGTTGCGCTCGCTCGAAATCATCACGAACACGGTTTCGCGGGGGATGATGCTGCGTGTGCGCAGATCCTCGAGCAGATGCTGACCATTTTGCCCTTCACCGAGGTCATGGTTGCACAGAATGAGGCCGAACCGCTCTTGCTTGAGCCTGCGCACCGCGGCGCCGGCGCTGATCGCGTACTGAACATCGGAGATGTTGAAGTTGGTAAGCATGGTGCGCAACTGCCCGCGCATGCTTTGACGCGATTCGACGACGAGCACGGCAAGGTTGTCGAGCTGAATCATAATTTTTTTGTTCAACCGGCAAGCGAATGAGCGGCATCGGGCGGGGCATGATTGCGCCCGCCAATCCATGAGCCTAGCAGCATGTTTACGGCTGTTCCAGGGGCATTCTGAAGCAAAAACGCCCGCACAGGCGGGCGTTGGCTGTCTTGCGCGTGATGCGGTCAATCAGCTCTTTGCGATCTCGACCTGGGTCTCCACCCTCTGGCGCAGGCGAATATGGAGTTCGCGGAGTTGGCGCTCGTCGACATCGCCCGGCGCATCGGTGAGCAGGCACTGCGCGCGCTGGGTTTTGGGGAAGGCGATGACGTCGCGAATGGATTCGGCGCCGGTCATCAGCGTGACGATGCGATCCAGGCCGAAGGCGAGACCGCCGTGCGGCGGCGCGCCGTACTTGAGCGCGTCGAGCAGGAAGCCGAACTTGATGCGGGCCTCTTCTTCACCAATGTTGAGCGCACTGAATACTTTGCTCTGGATGTCGGCGCGGTGGATACGCACCGAGCCGCCACCGATCTCCGAGCCGTTCAGCGCGAGGTCGTAGGCCTTGGCGAGGCAGGCGCCCGGGTCGCTCTCGAGCAACTCGAGATGGCCGTCCTTGGGCGAGGTGAAGGGGTGGTGGCAGGCGGTCCAGCGTTTGTCGTCTTCGTCGTATTCGAACATCGGGAAGTCGATCACCCAAACCGGGTTCCAGGCCTCGCCGGTAACGTGGCCCTTCTCGTGACCGAGCTTGATGCGCAGCGCCCCCAGCGCGTCGTTGACCACCTTGGCCTTGTCGGCGCCGAAGAAGATCAGGTCGCCGCTCTCAGCGCCGGTGCGCTCGAGGATGGTGCGCAGGGCGTCCTCGCTGAGGTTCTTGACGATCGGCGACTGCAGGCCCTGCTCGTTGGGCTGGGAGGCGTCGTTGACCTTGATGTAGGCGAGCCCGCGTGCGCCGTAGATGCCGACGAAGCGGGTGTACTCATCGATCTCGCCACGGGTCAGGCTGGCGCCACCGGGCACTCGCATGGCCGCGACCCGGCCGCCGCTGCTGGCCGGGCCACTGAAAACCTTGAAGGCCACGTCGCGCACCGCGTCGGTGACCTCGGTCAGTTCGAGGGTGACGCGCAGGTCGGGCTTGTCGGAGCCGAAGCGGCGCATGGCTTCGGCGTAGGTCATGCGCGGGAAGGGCTTGGGCAGTTCGACGTCGAGCGACTCCTTGAACACGAAGCGCACCATCTCTTCGACCAGGCCGGTGATCTCGGTTTCGTTCATGAACGAGGTCTCGAGGTCGATCTGGGTGAACTCGGGCTGGCGGTCGGCGCGCAGGTCTTCGTCGCGGAAGCATTTGGTGATCTGGTAGTAGCGGTCGTAGCCCGCGACCATGAGCAGTTGCTTGAAGAGTTGGGGCGACTGCGGCAGCGCGAAGAACTGGCCCGGGTGGACACGCGAGGGCACCAGGTAGTCGCGTGCGCCTTCGGGGGTGCTCTTGGTCAGCATCGGGGTTTCGACGTCGATGAAGCCGTTGGCGTCGAGGAAGCGGCGGAAAGCCATCGCGACCTTGTAGCGCAGCATGAGGTTCTTCTGCATCTGCGGGCGACGCAGGTCGAGCACGCGATGGGTCAGGCGGACGGTTTCGGACAGGTTGTCGTCGTCGATCTGGAACGGCGGCGTGACCGAGGCGTTGAGCACCTCGATCTCATGGCACAGCACCTCGATCTGGCCCGATACCAGGTTGGCGTTCTCGGTGCCGGCCGGACGCCGGCGTACCTTGCCGGTGATCTGCAGCACGAACTCGTTGCGGATGGATTCAGCAGTGGCGAACATCTCCGGGCGGTCCGGATCGCACACTACCTGGACCAGGCCCTCGCGGTCGCGCAGATCGATGAAGATCACGCCGCCGTGGTCGCGACGGCGCAGCACCCAGCCGCAGAGGGTGACGTTCTGGTCGAGGTCGGCGGTGGTGACTTGGCCGCAGTAATGAGTTCGCATCGCTAATTTTCCAAACTAAGCACGGCCCGTGGGCCGTGCAGCTGTTTCAAACAGGTCGCCGGTCAGGCTGGGTGGCAGGCACAGGAGCCGCCGCAAGCTGCCGCGGGGGTGTCGGCCGAGGCCGGCGCAGTCTCCGACGTGGTGGCCGGTTTGCTCGAGCCGCCGTTCTTGAAGTCGGTGGCGTACCAACCGCTGCCCTTGAGCTGGAAGCCGGCCGCCGAGAGCAGCTTGACATAGCTGTCGGCGCCACAGGCGGGACAGGTGCTCAGGAGCTCGCTGTTGAGTTTTTGCAGGTGCTCTTTCTGAAAGCCACAGGCATTGCAGCGATATTCGTAAATCGGC
>CAYTAY010000102.1:10804-11048 GCA_964435845.1 uncultured Azoarcus sp. | reverse complement strand
CCACGTCGCGCGCAACAGCTCACTTCGTCGGGCGGCGGTCTCGATAGACAGCTCGAATAACGGTTGGATCCACGGGTTCCGCGTTCCTTTCGAGAACGTACCGTTCTCTGACCGCCCTCCCCCTGTCAGCGTGGAAGCGATCGCTTCCTCCTCGTCCCTCTTGAGTCTGCGGTCTCGCTGCCGTGACGGCGCGGGCCTGCGCACGTGATGGACCGGGTTCTCGGGCAACGGAATATGCCAATCC
>CAYTAY010000102.1:7622-10794 GCA_964435845.1 uncultured Azoarcus sp. | reverse complement strand
CGCACCGTACCCGAGGAGACCTCCTCGAGGCGCCGCTTGATGTAGTCGCCTACAACTTCTCGACTACACGTCGCCAGGCTGTAGCCGGATATCTTGTCTTGGATGAACCGGTTTAATCGCAGCCGCTCGACCGAAGCCCCTTTGTGTTCGGTGGCCACCTCGTCACGATACTTCGCAAAGGCTTCGGCCATCGTCATGCGCTCTGCAGCACCAAGATCTCGAAATGTTCCGCTACGCATCTCAGACTCCACTTTCGCGGCCCACTCATCGGCTTGAGCGCGGGTTTCAAATGTAGCAGTCTGTCTCGGGTACCCCCTGCGTCTGACTTGCACATGCCACTGGCGAGGCCCTTTCTTTCGAATAGTAGCCACCTTTTTCACCTCTTCTGTACCAAAAAGTGTGCCAATAATACAATAAATACCTCAGAACCCTTGTAAACAGTGATGTGTTCTTCGCGTTCGGGACGCAGGGGCCGGAGGTTCGAATCCTCTTTCCCCGACCACGGAATCAGGCAAAAAGGCCATCCTCGGGTGGCCTTTTTGCCTCTCGGATCACGGAATCGACGCTAGCCGGAGGCTCACGGGGTTGATCAAATCCGGACGGTCGGTGATCACGCAATCCACACCCCAGCGCAGTTGCTCGGCGGCGCGTAACGGATCGTTCTCGGTATAAGTCGCCAACCACAGGCCGGCGCGTTTCACTGTCTCAGCGAACGGCTCGCTCACCTTCGAGCACTCCACGTGCAAGGCGACGACACCCAGTCGGCGGCAGCGTGCCTCCCAGTCCGGCGGTATCGCCTCCACCAGCAAGCCGCGCGGTGTCGCAGGTGCGGCCTGGGCGAAAACCGCCAACGCTGCCTCGGAGAACGAAGAGACGATCGGCGGCCTGTCCAGTGCGATCCCGGCGAGCATCGCAGCAAGTGCCGACGCAGTCTCACGGTCTGTTCCAGCCGAAGGTTTGAGTTCGATATTCATCGCCAACCCCAGTTCTTTGCACCGGGCCAGTATCCGCGCAAGACGCGGCACCGGCTCGCCGGCAAAGCGCGCGTCATGACCAATTCCGGCATCCAACTCCGCCAGCACGGCGTCGGAAGTTTCGGCAACCCGCCCGCGCCCGTTCGTGGTGCGCTCCAGGGTTTCGTCATGAATCACGAACAGCGTGTCATCTGCGCTGAGCATCACGTCGAACTCGACACCGCAGCCGTAACGAGCCGCGACATTCAGCCCGACAAGCGTATTCTCAGGCGCAAGCGCACCCCCACAGCGGTGCGCAAACACCCTCGGCCACGGCCATTGCAAAGCTGTTGATGCCATCCCATCACTCCATGAAGCAAAATCGGGATCAAGACTCGCTTGCGATTGTCGTTGTAGAGTCGAGATGTGGCGCGGTGGCGGTAGGTGTGGCATCGCTGTTTTCCGGCCCTTTCGTCTGCCGGTGCCCAAATAGCCGTGCCATAGCTCCGTTTCCACATCCCGCTCATCGAACCGGACGTGCGGATTTCCCGCATCCGGCTCTCGGACAAGACATTCATGCTTTCGCCCACGGAAGGTTACGGGTACGCGTAGGCAACTGAACCAATCCCAGATGTTCATATAGGTACTGGTCGGGGTAGCGCCATCCCCCTTTGCCGCGAACCTTGTGCTTCTTACATAACCACCGGCGCAGCCGTGCTGTGACATGGGTATTGAGGGCTCGGTACGCTGGGCTGACCGGTCCCAGGCAGAAGTAGTTCGCCCAGCCTGTCAGCTTGCGGTTGAGCCGTCCCACGACGTAGTCGGCATCCAGTAGCGTTCGGCGGCGGTCGGTCTCCTCGGTAATGCTCGTGACCATCCGTTTGATGCTCCGCTTTGAGGGTTTGGTGCCAATATAGGCCCGCCCGCTCTCGCGGTTGTAGCATCGCCCGAACGTGTAGCCGAGAAAGTCGAACCGTTCCTGCGGTACTCGACACAGGTGTGTCTTGTCGTCGCTCACCGTCAGCTTGAGCTTGTCCATCATCGTGCGCATCGCTTCCATGGCCTCATCGGCCCGGCCTTTGCAACAGATGACGAAGTCGTCCGCATAGTTGACGATGTACGCCGACCAGCGACGCTCGCACCCCAGTTGCTTCCATCCCAGTATGAATCGCCGCATGTACAAGTTCGACAGCAGCGGTGAGATGGGTGCGCCTTGTGGCGTTCCGCGTCCGGCGTCCCGGTTGCCTGTGCTGCGCTTGCCGTGGCCGCGTCCATCGTCTTCCTCGACCGGCGCCTCCAGCCATTGCTTGATGAGGTGCAGCACGTGCCGATCGCTCACGCGACGGGCTACGCTCTTCATCAGCTCGGCGTGCGGGATGCTGTCAAAATAGCCCGACAGATCCGCGTCGATGACATGTTGATGGCCGGTGTTGAGCAGCCGATGGACCGCTCGTACCGCATCCTGCGCCCCACGCTCTGCCCGGTAGGCGTATTGCTCCGGTTGCAGATCCGCCTCATAGATGGGCTCCAGCACGAGCAGTGCGGCCGTTTGTACGACACGGTCGGTGATCGTCGGTATGCCCAGGGGACGCAGTTTGCCGTTTGGCTTCGGAATCCAGACCCGTTTGACCGCTTCCGGTCGGTAGTCCTTCTTCTTCAGCCCTTGCGCCAGTTCCCCGAGCCAGCGCTCCACTCCGTACGCTTCGATGTCCTCGAACCGTTCCCCGTCCACGCCGGCTGCACCCTTGTTGGCTTTGCAACTTCGGTAAGCGTATTCCAGTACGTCCGGTCGATAGATCTTGTCGTACAGCAGATAGAACCGGTATCCGGGTTCTTCCTTCGCTTTGGCATGCAACGCCGTCTGTAGTCGCTGAACACTTATCGGAGTTTGCAGGTTTCCCAATCTCCTGTTCCTTTCCACTTGTTGCGTTGATCCTGAACCAAGGCCCCTTCCCTCCATCGGCATTACCCGACTTCAGCGGTACTACGGGCCTCTCCGCCACCCCAAACGCGCCTGGCCTTGCCCTCACGGGCCTCCAGTTGGTCTTGCGCTCGACCACGCCATGGGGCTTCCCGTGTTGCGTCTGTCTCCCTCTTGCATGCATGCCGCCATCAATACCCCGGCGCAACCCCAGGCTGGATTCGCTCATCTACACCTGGGGCAGCGGCCTTCCCCGTAATCTCGGCGGGTCGGCTTGCGCATTACCCATTTCGAGGCC
>CAYTAY010000102.1:0-7612 GCA_964435845.1 uncultured Azoarcus sp. | reverse complement strand
TACCTCCACGATTGCTCCAGTTGCTACCGGCCGGAGCGATAGTTGCCGGGCGGGGTTCGCACCCGCTGAGAAACAGCGCCTTTGCACGGCGCACAAGATACACAAGTAAAAGCTCTGTATTCACTCACGACAGTCCGCCCATGACCCTAAAGCTCCTCCTGCTGGTGTTGATGTTACCGCTGCTGACCGCCTGCGAAATGGTCTATGAACTCCTCGAGATTCCCGACCCGCAGAAGCAAGCCGCCGCACGCGAAGCCGAGGGCCGCGCAGTTGGCAGTGCCTGTCGTCATGCCGGACGCTCGCTCGAGGATTGCTACACGCTCAACCCGGACGCCGAGAAGGCCGCCATTTTCCTCGGCTGGCGCGAGATGAACGACTACATGCTGATGAACGAGATGGAAGTCGTGCCGTCGCGCATTCCACACCCCCGCGACCCGGCTGCCGGCCGGGTCTCGCCCCAGTCGCTCGAATACTTCGACCCGCCCGAGGTCGTGATTCCAGCCGACCTGCTGCCTCAGGGTGGCGGCTGAGCACGCCTCACCGGCAGCGGCACGATCAGGGGGCGGGATTGGTGTAGCGCAGATGTACCGCTTCGATCTCTTCCACGGTTTCGGGTGACAAAACCACGTCCCAGGCCGCGAGGTTCTCCTCGAGCTGAGTCAGCGTTGTCGCGCCGATGATGGTGCTGGACACACACCAGCGGCGGTACACCCATGCGAGCGCGAGGGTGGTGGCGCTAAGGCCCTCACGCTCGGCAATTTCAGCATATGCCTGCGCCGCAGGCAGCACGTTTTCTTTGGTGTAGCGCTGACCGAAGTTCTCGAACAGGGTCAGACGCCCCGGGGCCGAGGCATCGCGCAGATATTTGCCGCTGAGATGGCCGAAGGCGAGCGGCGAATAGGCCAGCAGACCAAGCAACTCACGATGACAGATCTCGGCGAGGCCGTACTCGTAGACCCGATTGAGCAGGTTGTATGCGTTCTGGATCGACACCACACGCGGCAGACCGTACTGCTTTGCAAACCGGACGAACTCCATGACACCCCATGGGTGTTCGTTGGAAAGCCCCACGTAGCGGATCTTGCCCTGTTCCACCAGGCCCGCCAGTGCCTCGAGCTGCGCATGGATCGGCATGCAGTCACGCTCCTTGCTCGGGTCATAACACCACTGGCCGAACATCGGCTGGTTACGCTCCGGCCAGTGCAGCTGATAGAGATCGACGTAGTCCGTGCGCAGGCGGCGTAGACTGCCCTCGAGCGCCTCACGGATGTTGGCGCCGTCGAGTGCCGGCGGCCCGCCTCGGATCCATTGCAGACTGCGCGCTGGCCCTGCAACCTTGGTGGCCAAAATAATCTTGTCCCGCGCCTGACGCGCCAGCCAGTTGCCGACGATGACTTCGGTCGCCCCGTAGGTTTCGGGACGGGGTGGCACCGCATACATTTCAGCGGTGTCGACAAAATTGATACCGGCCGCGATCGCACGATCGAGCTGCGCATGGGACGAGGCTTCGTCGTTTTGTTCGCCAAACGTCATCGTGCCCAGACAGATCGACGACACTTCCAGCTCACTGCCACCGAGCTTGCGATATTCCATTTCTCAACTCCCTGGTCCGGTTTTCCGTATCATCCGCGATCATCCAACAACAGGTCGAAACAATGCAAGCGAACTCGATCGCTTCGCCGGTCGACTGGGGATGAACGGTTTCGTTCGCGCCCGGGAGGGTCAGGCCTTCGTGGTGTTCGAATCGGTCGAGCCTTTGTCCTGGCGCGAGCTCGCGCCACACTGCGACTGGCTCAGCCTGGTCTTCGCCCGCCAACTGGTACCCTGGTTCGCCCGGGTTGATGACCTGCCCGAGCGCGATCGTGCCACGCCGCTGGTGGAGGCAGCGCGCGCTGCGGGCCATCGCTTCTCCGACACCCTGCTAGAAACCCCGGACACCGACGAGGCCAAGCAGCAGTCGGGTTTCTGCCGCCGCTTCGCACCCCACCTGCGCGAAGCACTGACCCGCGCCGGGCTGTTTCGCCCCAAGAGCAACAGCCTGCCACAGCTGCATGTACTCTTTCCGGATGAGAAAACCGCCTGGCTCGGCGCGACGATTCCGGGCCACGCCGCCCCCTGGCCGATGGGCATCCCGCGCCTGCGCATGCCACGCGAGGCCGGCAGCCGCTCGACACTGAAGCTCGCCGAGGCGATTCTCGGCATGCTCACCGAAGAGGAGCGCAGCGTACACATGCGCGCCGGCCTGCGCGCGGTAGATCTCGGGGCAGCGCCCGGCGGCTGGACCTGGCAGCTCGCACGCCGCGGCCTGCATGTGACCGCAATCGACAACGGGGCGATGGCCGACTCTGTGATAGCCACGGGCATGGTGGAGCACCTGCGCGCCGACGGCTTCACCTGGCGCCCGCCGCGCACGGTTGACTGGCTGGTCTGCGACATGGTCGAACAGCCCTCTCGGATCGCTTCGCTGATGGCGGAATGGATTGCGACCGGCCGGTGCCGGCGAGCGATATTCAACCTCAAGCTGCCGATGAAGCGTCGCTTAGATGCGCTCGAGCAATGCCGCAGCCTGATCCACAAGCGCGTTGTGCAGGCCGGCCCCTACGAGCTGCGCATCAAGCACCTCTACCATGACCGTGAAGAGGTCACCGCCTATCTCGCGCTCAAGCGATGAATCGCGCACTTGCCACGCTGAGCCAATCCGCGACGCATTGTCAAGGCTTCAGCATGTATAATGCAAGAGCTTCTGCCGGGCTGCGTACTGATGCCTTGGCAAGCAGCCGTCAACGGCGTACATGCCGGACGGTTCGAATCGAATACCGCTTATTTCAACATTTGCGCTACCACTGAAAGCCGAAACCCCCGCCCGCAGAACGTCGCCTTCGCCGACACTGTCGTTCGAACGCCGGCTTGATGGTCGCGCCTTACGCGACAGACATCTATGAGTTTCGCCGAACTCGGGCTGATTCCCGAGCTGCAACGTGCCGTTACCGAGGCCGGTTACACCGAACCCACGCCGATCCAGAAACAGGCCATTCCCGTCGTGCTGCAGGGACTGGACGTCATGGGCGGCGCCCAAACCGGCACCGGAAAAACCGCCGGTTTCACCCTGCCCCTCATCCAGCGCCTGGCACGCCACGCCAACACTTCCACCAGCCCAGCTCGCCACCCGGTGCGCGCCTTGATCCTCGCACCCACGCGCGAACTTGCGGTGCAGGTGCACGAGTCGGTGCAGACCTACTGCAAGTACGTGCCCCTACGCTCGATCTGCGTTTACGGCGGCGTCGATATGCGCGGACAAGTAGATGAATTGCGCCGTGGCGTCGAAATCGTGGTCGCCACCCCGGGGCGCCTGCTCGACCATGTGCAGCAAAAGACCATCGCATTCAACCAGGTCGAGCTGCTGGTGCTGGACGAAGCCGACCGCATGCTGGACATGGGCTTCATCCCTGATATCCGCCGTATTCTCGACATGCTGCCGCAGACACGCCAGAGCCTGCTGTTCTCGGCCACATTTTCCGACGAGATCAAAAAACTCGCGGACCGCATGCTCAAGAATCCCCAGTTGATCGAAGTGGCGCGACGCAATATGGTGTCCGACACCATCAGCCATGTGGTGCACCCGATCTCGGCCGGTCTCAAGCGCAACCTGCTGGCCCATCTGCTGCGTCATACCCCGGATACCCAATCGTTGGTCTTCGTGTCCACCAAGATCCTGTGCGGTCGTCTGGCCGCCTTCCTCGCGCGCCACGGCGTTGCCGCCGACGCCATTCACGGCGACAAGAGCCAGGTGCAGCGCTCGGAAACGCTCGAGGCGTTCAAAGCCGGCAAGCTGCGCGTGCTGGTTGCGACCGACGTCGCCGCACGTGGTCTCGACATCGACGAACTGCCGATGGTCATCAACTACGAGTTGCCGCATACCGCCGAGGACTACATCCACCGTATTGGCCGCACCGGACGTGCCGGGCGTCAGGGTCAGGCCGTCTCGCTGGTCTGCGCCGAGGAAAAGCCCCGCCTCGCCGAGATCGAAAAGCTCATCAAGTTCCAGATCCCCCAGCAGGATGTACCCGGTTTCGCCGCCGAGCCCGATTTCGAGATCGCCGACAGCAGTCGCAGAAAACGCGAACGTGGCGACTCGGGCAAGAGCGATCGCGAACCGCGTGCCGGCGCGCAGCGAGCCAGGCAGGGCGACAAACCGGGGCGCGGCAAGTCGCACCCGGGCATCGCAGCCGATGGCTTCGACTTAAGCAAGCCGTATGAGTCTGCAATGGCATCCGCTGCGCCCGGCGAGGCGTCCGACAAACCCGCTGGCGCGTCGAACGAGCCACGCCCCTCCCACGCACGCCCTCGTCCGATCGCGGTGTTGCTCGGGGGTTTAGGGCGGAAATAGCCCCCGCTTTGCCCCTTATTCCGGCGAGTGACCCGAGCCGCTTGGGCTATGCTGGCAGCGTCGAATCTGCTGCCCAGCCAAGCCCGTGACAAACCAAGCTCCATCCCCGGATAGCAAACACCCGCATCCAGAGCTTTTCAGAGCCGACTTCTCCGAAGGTCTGGAGACAGGGCTTTATCTGGCGCTGCTCGAGTTGATCGACGAAGGCATCGTCATCACCGGCGATGAGACCATCATCGAAGTCAACAGCGCCGCCTGTCGCCTGCTCGAGCGCGACTACCGCGCACTCGCCGGTCAACCTCTGAGCACATTGTTTCCCTCCGAAAAAGCATTCCTCGATGCTCGCGCGAAGCTTTTCATTCAGGGGCAGATGCGCGGCGGGCTTCAGGTTGCCCTTCCGGGGGCGCGTCGCCGCAACCTGAGGTTCATCGCTGCGGCCAGGATCCGCCCGGGCATCCATGCGCTTGTACTGAGCCCCGACATCATCGCCGAAGCCTACGCCGAGCAACCCGCCAGCGATGCCGTTTGGCCACGGCTGGCAGCCACAATGGCACAGGGCATCATCGTCATCGACTCCGAGGGTCGAATCAACGCGGCAAACAGCGCTGCACAACTCAGACTCGCCCTGACAAGCGACAAACTGGTCGACCGCGCGATCGACACACTTTTTCGCATCGAATACGAGAGTGCCGGGCGGGCGCCTCGGGTCTCGTTACGCGATGTCACCAACCAGGAAAACCTGCAGGGCCGCATACTGGACGCCCCCAGACCGGGCTGGCGGTTGTTGATATTGGACGCGAGCGACACACCCCGCCTACCCGCAAGCACTCAGCCGGTCGCAGCACGCAGGCCCGGCGAGGGGCTGACGGAAAAAGCGTTCAGGGCCAGTCCTTTGCCGACACTGATATGCTCCCCCGACGGCCAGCGCATCCTCGAGGCCAACCCTGCGGCGACGAAAGCCTTTGGCTATGCCGCCGAAGCTCTCAAGACAATGTCGCTTGAAACCTTGCGTGCCGATGGGGCAAAAGGCTTGCCCGCCAGTGGCAACTGGCGCTTTCGACGACATGACGGAGACGCCTTCGAGTGCCATGTGATCACCTGGCCAGTGGGCGATACGGTTCGGCCGGAAGCCCTTGCGCTCACCCTGGCCTGGCCCGCGGTCCCGGTGAAAATCGTCCAGCGCCGTCGTCGCTAGGCGGCCACTAGCCCGGAATTCTCTACACACTGGCACGAAACGAGGACGTCGAGGGGCCGCGAGGGAGTACGGCGTACCATATAGCGAGCGCATCGATGGCCGCAGCCGTGGCGGAGTGAAAAACGCGGGCTGGGCGCCAACGGCTCAATAGTCCAGCAGGGAACGACAGTTTTCTTCGCGACCAGTCAGTTCGCTGAAGCGTTGAAGCTGAAGCCGCACGAACGCGTCCGGCACATTTGGATCGGCGCAATAGGCTCGCAGTTGCATCGCCGTCGCCAGATGCTGCATCGATCTCACCGTGCTCGCCGGCGCGCCGAAGCGATAGCCGGCGATGTCACGAAAGCGCCGATCGTCGTCCTCCCCGATCTCGCCAATTTCGCCCTCCGCCATGTCGCCATCCATTTCCTGAGCCGAGGCGGCGGACATCAGTCCGAAAGCCAGCGCGAGCAAAATCAGCCGAAATCTCACAATGGGCACCCTCAAAGCACGAACACGTACCTTCGACAGGCTGCTAGCCTAACGAAAACGGGCGCCGGGAACGAATCCGGCGCCCGCCGCAACGCACTGTCAGCCGGAAATCAGGCTTCCAGGGTTTTCACGTGGCCGATGATTTCGGCGACTGCTTGCTGCGCGCTACCGTAGAGCATACGGCAGTTATCCTTGTAGAACAGCGCGTTCTCGATACCCGAGTAGCCCGCACCCTTGCCACGTTTCACGACGATCACGTTTTGCGCCATGTCGGCGTTGAGGATAGGCATACCGTAGATCGGACTCGACTTGTCGGTTCGCGCGACCGGGTTGACGACGTCATTGGCACCGATGACCAGTGCCACATCCGCCTGCGCGAAGTCGGCGTTGATCTCCTCAAGGTCGTAGATCTTGTCATACGGCACACCGGCCTCGGCGAGAAGCACGTTCATGTGCCCCGGCATGCGACCGGCCACCGGGTGAATCGCGAAGCTCACCTCGACCCCCCCTTCCTCGAGCAACTGCGCCATCTCCCACACCTTGTGCTGCGCGCCCGCCACCGCCATGCCATAGCCCGGGACGATGATGACTTTGTGTCCGTAGCGCATCAGTGCTGCAGCATCCAGTGGCGACAACTCGCGCATGGTGCCCTCGACCTCGGCACCGTTTTCGGACAAGCCCCCGGTGATAGGCGCAAAGATGATGTTCTTCAGCGGCCGGTTCATTGCCTTGGCCATCAACTGGGTGAGCAGCAGGCCGGCGGCACCGACGATGATGCCTGCCACGATGAGCGCGGGGTTGTCGAGCACGAAGCCCTTGAAGCCCACGGCCAGACCGGTGAATGCATTGAGCAGCGAGATCACCACCGGCATATCCGCACCGCCAATCGGCATCACCAGCACCGCACCCAGCGCCAGTGCGAGGGCGAAGAACAGGAAGATCTCGAAACCAGTCGGACTGTCGGCAAAGCCAATGGTCAGGCCGATACCGAAAGTCAGCACGGTGAGAAAGAAGTTGATCGTGTTCTGCTGCGGCAGCGTGATCGCTTTCTTCATCAGGCCCTGCAACTTGGCGTAGGCCACGCACGAACCGGAAAAGGCCACCGAACCAATGATCGCACCGAGTATCAGCAGCGTCGAGGTCACTGTCCCATGTGGCACGCCCTTGACGAGTTCGACCGCCGCGATCGCCGCCGCCGCGCCGCCGCCCATGCCGTTGTAGATCGCCACCATCTGCGGCATGTCGGTCATCTTGACCGTCTTGCCGCTCCACCACGCCACACCGGCGCCGAGCACGATGGCCAACACCATCAGGCCGATGTTGTTGAGATTGGGAATGAAGAAGGTGACCACCGTCGCGGCGATCATGGCAAACCCGGCCCACACGATGCCACGGCGCGCCGTGACCGGCGAGCTCATGGCCTTCAGACCAAGGATAAAGACGACCGCGACCACGAAGTAGGTCGCACTAACCAGACCGCTATACATCATTGGGCACCTCCCTGCTTACGATCACCGGTCTTGAACATGCCGAGCATGCGCTCGGTGACCACGTAGCCACCC
>CAYTAY010000101.1:0-11090 GCA_964435845.1 uncultured Azoarcus sp. | reverse complement strand
TACGAGCGCACCCTGCGTGCCTACCAGGCGGTGGATTTCGACGACCTCATCTCGCTGCCGGTGCAGCTTTTCGAAAACCACCCCGAGGTGCGCGAGCGCTGGCAGAACCGCCTCCGCTACCTGCTCATCGACGAATACCAGGATACCAACCGCGCGCAATACCGCCTGCTGCGTGGCTTGTCCGGTGTGCGCGGTGCCTTCACCGCCGTGGGTGACGACGACCAGGCCATCTACGCCTGGCGCGGCGCCGACGTCGAGAACCTCAAGCTGCTCAAGGAGGACTACCCCGAACTGCGTGTGATCAAGCTCGAGCAGAACTACCGCTCCTCGCGTCGTATCCTGCATGCGGCCAACACGCTCATCGCCAACAACGAGAAGCTGTTCGAAAAACGCCTGTGGTCCGAGCACGGCGATGGCGACCAGATCGTGGTCACCTCATGCCGCGACCCAGAGCACGAGGCCGAGTCGATCGCGATGAAAATCACCGCTCACCGCTTCCAGAACCGCACCCGTTTCTCGGACTACGCGATTCTTTACCGCGGCAACCACCAGGCGAGAGTGCTCGAGCAACACCTGCGCAACCAGAAGATCCCCTACGCGATCTCGGGCGGGCAGTCCTTTTTCGACAAGGCCGAGATTCGCGACCTGATCGCCTACCTGCGGCTGCTGGTGAACGACGATGACGATCTCGCCTTTATTCGCGCGGTCACCACGCCACGCCGGGGTGTTGGCGCGGCCACGCTCGAGGCGCTCGGTGCCTACGCCGGCCAGCGCCACGTCAGCCTGTTTGCCGCCTGCTTCGAAGAAGGCGTCACCCAGCATCTCAGCCCGCGCCAGCTCGAACTGGTGCGCGAGTTCGCCGCTTTCATCAGCCGCCTGCAGTACCGTGCGCCGCGCGAGCCGGCCGCCCAGCTGCTCGAGGATCTGCTCATCGCGATCCGGTTCGAGGCGTGGTTGTTCGAGCATCTCGACACCCGCGAAGCCGAGTCCAAGTGGAACAACGTGCGCGACTTCGTCGGCTGGCTCGGGCGCAAGGGCGAGGAGGACGACAAGAACCTCCTCGAACTCACCCAGACCATTGCGCTCATCTCCATGCTCGACAAGGAAGACCCGGACTTCGACGGCGTCCAGCTGGCCACGCTGCACGCATCCAAGGGGCTGGAGTTCAAGCATGTGTTCATGATCGGTGTCGAGGAGGGCTTGCTGCCACACCAGTCCAGTATCGACGAAGACAAGATCGACGAGGAGCGACGGCTGATGTACGTCGGCATCACCCGCGCCCGGCGCAGCCTCAACATCACCTGGTGCGAACGACGCAAGGCCGGACGCGACACCCGTCGCTGCGAGCCGTCGCGCTTCATCGAGGAAATGGGCGAGGACGTGCGCATCAATGACCGCAAGTCCAACGAGCCGGTCTCCCGCGAGGAGGGCAAGGCCCGCCTCGCCAACCTCATGGCGCTGCTCGAGAACCGCGATTGAGGCTGCCGGTCAGCTGTTGGTCATCCTGGAAACCTCAGTTGATCGCTCTCTATGACCTTGAACCTAGAAACCTCAGTTGATCGCTCTTAATGACCTTGAATGCCTTAGCCAGCTTGCGATTCGCACCTTCGATGACGGTCACCAAATGAGTGAGCTCGCTACGTGCCCGATTGCACGCCTGGCGCGCCGCCTGGCTGTGTTGCTCCTCCTTGCAGGGAGCGACCATGCCGCGTCGTCGCGCCTTGCCAGACGACGCGCCAGACGCACACTCGAACACGTCCAACTGAGGTTTCTAGGTTGAATGCCTTACAGAGCTTGGGATGCGGTCTGCTTCTCATTGTGGTATCCGGCTGATTTCGAGGATCAGTTCGGCGCCTTTGTCGTCAGTCAGGGTCACGATATCCGGTGGCGCCTCGCGGGAGGTGTCGAGTGCCTCGCCGTCACTGCCTGGCGACAGCCAGCGCAGCCGTCGGCAAGCTCTGCGCCCCCGAGCACGTCACGAGCGCCCGGCGAGAGTTCGATCAGCCATCCCTGGTCATCGGTGCGAAACACGAAACCCCTGGCCATTTCGAGCCGCGAGCGCTGCTCCCGCCCGAGGGCCGGCAACTGGTTCGACTGCCCCACCGCGCGGCGCGTGAGCGAGCGGATCGCACTCGAGGTGAGCAGCGCACCGAGCAAGACCAGAAGCGCAATCGTCCCGAGCGGAAAGACCAGCTCGGACAGGGCCGGAGCATAGAGATCCCGGCTGCGCATTCCCATCGTCAGCTGCCAACCGGTGAAACCCGGCAGTTCGGTAGTGAAGTAGGTGAGCCGTTCGGGCCTATCACGCAGCAATCACGATATTTCCCGAAACGATATCCGACGGGCGACGGTCGATGCGCGTGTAGCCCGTGCCCGCCTTCAACTCGCGCTCCCGTCGGCGCAGCTCGATACCGACCGGGCTGTCGCGGTGTGCCAGTAACTGAAGGGCCTCGACATCGAAACTCACCGTGTTGGACAACAACTTCGCCAGCGGTGCCAGGTCGAACAGCAATGCGTCGGAGCCGACACGCTTTCCGTCCCGGTCGGCCAGCACGTAGGCGGTGCCGTCGATGAGCAGCGGACCATGCAGGCGGGAGTCGGTCTGGCTCAACTGGACGAACCACCAGTCGCGTGGCAGCGGTTGACCCGGCTCCACAATCGGAAAGTCGTTGGCGTCGTAACGCACCCTACCCGCGACGTTGCCAACCTGATCGATCGCGTCGCGCAGGCGTGGCGCGGAGAATTACACCAGCTCGGCGAGGCTCACCTGCCAGTGGTTGTGTAGGCCTCGAGCCGCTCCCGGCTCTGCGTGCGGCTCGCGAGCTGGCCGGCCAGGCTCACCATATTGACGAAGACCTGCGCATGCATGTTGGATTGACCTGTGCTGCGAATCAAGGGGCTGTCATGGTGCTGCATGTGCAGCCAATGCTCCTGTGACATTCGCTTGACCGACGTGAACCAGAAAGGGGTGGCAAAGCCACCCCTCAGGAGGTCTGGAGCTTTCGTCGGCGCCTACTCAACCGGGGGCTCGGTGAAGTCGCCACCCGCAGTATTCAGCAGATAGGCTACCGAACGTTCGATCTCGGTGTCGGTGAGATCCGGCGAACCGGCTCGGGCGGGCATCGCACCCAGGCCATTGATCACCGAGGCCACGTTGGCTTCGAAGCCTTCGGCGATGCGCGGTGCCCAAGCTTCGGCGTCACCGGTCTTGGGTGCGTCGAGCAGACCGCCGGCGTGGCAGCTGGTGCACAGTGCCTGATAGATCTCGGAGCCTGTTCGGTTGCCCGGGGTGATCTGCACCCGCTGGACCACCACCCTGGCGACCGGCTGGATCAGCGAGGCGGTGACCTCGTAGTCCACCTCGGGCGCCTTGCCACAGCCTGCCACGATCAGGGCAGCCATGGTGCCGACAGCCGGAAGAGCGAAACGGACACGTTGCCTGGAAGCGGACTGGACAGAAGTCTTCGACATGCTTGATCCTTTGGTCAGTATGCGGACGAAAGCCCGATTATAACGTCACGCAAGGGTTTTGCGCAGCAGCATGGACTTGCCTGTAGATTCACGCTAACATCATCGCCCTTGCGTCGGCAATGTCATTGGCACTGTCAGCCAAGTCCCCGCGCCCGTAGCTCAGCTGGATAGAGTACTGCCCTCCGAAGGCAGGGGTCGGACGTTCGAATCGTCTCGGGCGCGCCATAAAAATCAATGGGTTAGGTCTAAACGGGCTTGGCCCATTGGACTACCCCATTTTTTTGTTGGCCCAATTTTGGCCTATTCTTGGCCCCCTCAAAATGGCAATGCTTCGTTATTGCCCGTTTCGACTCCTGCCTCCCTGGCCCATCTACTGCGCAATCTGCGCGGTCTACTGCTTGGGATCTATCGTCGCGTTGTTTTCGGTTCGTTTCATGTTGGGGATGTGCTCAGCAAACTGCTCGAGCCTGCAGCCGAAGTAGTCGCACAGCTTGTCCAGGTTGTCCGTCACGGTGCTGTACCCAGGGTGATTCGCGATCTTGGACAGCGTCATCCGGTTAATTCCCGTTTGCGCGGCTACCTCGGTCATCGTGATCACGCGACGTTCGCGAAATTCCTTTTCGGCAATGAGTTCCTTGAGTCGGAACCTGATCATGTGGGCACCTGAGTCTGTTTTCTAACGGGTGATCAATAATATTATCGCCTGTAGTTGATAACGTGCATAGAGGTGCTTATATTTATGAGCAGGTGATCGTAAATACACATTACAGATAACCGATGTAATCAAGGAGCCTGTTATGCCTGTCACCTACCTGACAACCGACGAACTGTCCGAACTCATCAAGTACGACCCGCGCACTGTCCGTGAGCGTCTGAAGGACTCGGTGCTGATCGAAGGGACTCACTACATCCGACCCTTTGGCGGACGGAAGATCCTCTACATCTGGGAGCATATCGAGAGGGACAGGGGACTTCCGTCTGTCGGTAGCAGCTTCGCCATTCCGATGGCCAATGGGAGTGTTTGCCATGGGTAGCATTCGCAAGCATACGCAGACAGGCTTCCTGTTCTTCGATTTCCGCTATCAAGGGGTCCGTTGTCGCGAATACACGGCCCTTCCGGAAACTGCACCCAACAAGAAGAGGCTGGAAAAGATCCTCAAGGTGATCGAAGCCGACGTCGCCGCCGGCAGTTTCGACTACCGGCGCTTCTTCCCTGGCAGCAAGAACGCCATCAAGTTCGACCTGCCCCTTGCGGCGGCGGTCGTGGCAGGGCAGACCCTGGGCGCGGCTGTTCAGGCCGCGAGCGCGCCGACGACCCCGCTCTTCAAGGACTTCGCCGAGACTTGGTAAAGCGAGAAGGAGGTGGAGTGGCGCCGCTCCTACAAGGCAACGCTGCGCGCCACGCTCGAGGGTGCCCTGATCCCCAGGTTCGGGGACAGGGCGGTCGGCCAGATCACCAAGGCAGACGTCCTCGCCTATCGCGCCGAGCTCGGCAAAGCGACCGCTTTGATTTTCGCACGCCTTTCGACAGCGTCAAACAACTCAAGACCAAACGCACCGACGTCGACCCCTTCACGATCGCCGAGGTGAAGCAGATCCTCGAGACCGTGCACCCGGACTTCAGGCACTACTTCACGGTGCGTTTCTTCACTGGCCTACGCACCGGCGAGATCGACGGGCTGCAGTGAAAGTACGTCGACTTCGACCACCGGCTCATTCTGGTTCGCGAAACCGTCGTCGGCGGGCGGGAGGAGTACACCAAGACCGACGGCAGCCAGCGCGACATCCAGATGAGCCAGCTCGTCTTCGACGCGCTCAAAGCCCAGTACGAGGCCACTGGCAAAGTGCGCAAGTTCGTCTTCTGCAACCGCCTGGGCACCCCGCTCGATCACAAGAATGTCACCAACCGCGTGTGGTACCCGCTATTGCGTCATCTCGGCCTCAAGAAGCGTCGCCCCTACCAGTGCCGCCACACCGCCGCCACCCTGTGGCTCGCCAGTGGCGAGGCGCCCGAGTGGATCGCACGCCAACTGGGCCACACCACCACCGAGATGCTGTTCCGGGTGTATTCGCGCTACGTCCCCAACCTCACCCGGCGCGACGGGAGCGCCTTCGAGCGCCTCATCACCCAGGCGATCTCCGATCGCGCGCTCGATATCGAGGTCGCGGCATCGGGCAAAGAAGAGGAGCCTGACGATGAATGATCAACTCATCCCACGAGTTGCAAGCGCCCCAGATCCGGTCATCGACAAGCTGCCGCCGATCTTCCGTATCCAGTCCATCACCCGCCTGCCCGGCGAGGCAGGCCACGTGATCAATCGTGCGGTGCTCTTTCACGAACGCGCGAGCCTCAGCGTCGAGTGGAGCACTCGCCAGGGCGATGTGAGCCTGCGCGCCGGAAGCCTCGTGTCGGTGTGCTGGCTCGGCCGCCCGGAGTGCCTGAATGGCGCGGTACGGATCTCCCGCCTCGCCCGCCTGGAGCGCGCTGAGCCTGCGCTCAACCTCTTCGAGACCGTGCCTGCCTCCTGGGTCATTGACCGCGATCTGCTCACGCGCGCCAGCGCGTTGTGGCACCTCTTGTCCTTGCCGTTTCGCCATCTGTTCAACGCCATCTTCTGGGATGAACAACGGCTCTACCGTTACCTGACTGGCCCGAGCTCGCTCTCAGGGCATCACGCCGAGCGCTGCGGCAACCTGCGCCACACGGTCGAGGTGGGCGAGATCGCGCTCGAGATGGCGCTTCGCGAGCCGCGTGTGCATCCTGGCGTACTCCTGATGGCCGCCCTCGTTCATGACGCCGGCAAAGCCGATGAATACCGGCTCGGGGCGCAGGCACTGGAGCTCACCGACCGGGGCAAGCTCGTCGGGCACCGCTTCACCGTGCTTGAATGGATCGCGGTGGCGCGCGCGCTTCATCGGGTCAAGCTGGCCGAGGCGCATTACATCGCGCTCATCCACGCGCTCACCTGCGCCGCGGGAGCGCCGGCCTGGCTCGGCCTGCGTGAGCCCCAGAGCATGGAGGCGGTGCTGCTCTCCAGTGCGGACCGGCTCTCCGGTCAAAGCGATCTTCACCGGCGCAACGCCCCGGCCCGCTCCGGCTTCGGGCGCTACCACCCGCACCTCAGGGGCCGACCCTACCGGCTCGCCGAGACGGGCTAAGCGGCAACCGAGGCGAGGATCAAGGCCGGCGGGTGCGATCCGCTCAGGCTCGCGACTAGACCGATTCGGCACCGATTCGGCACTTGCACAGACCCGAATCTGCGTTAAAGTAAGCCTCAGGTCTGCGGGTCGTCCGACGATCCTCGCCTCTTACACACCCTTGCGCGAAACCAGCCCGACTGGACTGGTGCTTACACGCGCGTCCTGAGACTTTGTGAGAGGCATTTCAACCATGTACAAGACCCGACTCATCCCTGAACGTGTGTGCATCTGCGACCGCTGTGGTCGCGTGATGAGCTTACGCAATGACGACGAGGACCAGGAGCGCCTGGCGATCGACTTTACCGCCGGCTACGGGAGTGTCTTCGGCGACGGCAACCGGGCGCAGGCCGACCTGTGCCAGCACTGCGTGCAGAAGGTGCTCGGGCGCTGGCTACGCATCACAGAGCCACCGGAAGACACGCCCTGGCCGCCTCGTCCGTCGGAACAACCGCTGCGCGCCTGGCAGCCCTATCAGCTGCGCGAGTGCAAGGAGTACGAAGCACTGTTCGCATCGATTCGCGACGCTATCGGTCAGCAAGCGGGGAGGATCAAGCCATGAAAGACACACAAGATAAAAAACCCGGACTAGTCGTGAGCGGCTGGCTGGTTTTTACGGTCGGTGCGATCCTGTTCGCGTTTGCGCTCGGCCTGCTGGCCATGGCGGTGTGGTTTGGCTCACGCCCGCTCGAGGGCGAACTGGTGCTCACCCGCACCGGCTGCCAGGCGCTTGAGCACCACGGCGCGAGCGTTCGGCACTGGGACAACGGATCGGGCTGCACGCTCAAGACGCGCTTCCGGATGAATTCTCGTGCGCAACACGCCCGGATCTTCGTCCAGACCGACAAGGGTCCGAGCGAGGTCGTGCTCGCCGCCCGCGAGGTGATCAGCCACGCCTACCGCTAACGTAAGTCTTGTCTCACCTGAACCGCCCGACAGCTCCCCCTGTCGGGCGGTAGAATCGCAGCGCAAACAAACACAAGGGCGGGGGCAGATGGGCGCAAAAAGATGGGACGAACTCGAGCACACCCTCGCCTCGCTGCCCGCGGCAAACAATCCGCTGCCGATCGATGTCATTCACGGCTTTCTGACCGCGCTGGTGATGAGTCACGCGCCCTACGCGCTGAAAGATCTCGTGCCGATTCTGATCCAGCGTGACCAAAGCGTACGACCGGACACCCAAGCACAAGCCACGGACGCATTGCCTGCCGCCGAGATCACGCATCTGCTCGAGACCATGCTCGGCGAGATCGATGCCGGGCTTGATGATCCGGACGAATACTTCTCCCCGATCATCCGGGCCTACCCGCGCTATGGGGAAGAGTATCTCGATGCGAGCCACTGGTGCGCGGGCTTCATCCTTGGGATGCACCATGCCCACGACGCCTGGGAGGGGCTGCGCGCGCAAGCGGAGATCGAAGACCGGATGTGGCCCATCTTCAGGCTCGGGCAGGCGTGTGACGCATTCAAGCCCGAACTCGCCGGTATTGACTGCGGCCCGGTGCAGACGACGCCGCTTTCTGCCCTGCAGTGCGAAGCGCTCACCGAGCAGTTACCGGAAACGCTCGATGCGATATGGGAGGAGATCACCACGCATCATGTGGAGAGCGCAATGGCGGCGATGGAATGCGGTGAGGCAGAACCCGCCTGGCGTGACGCTAGGCCATGCCCCTGCGGCAGTGGTTCGGGGTTCGAGCAGTGCTGCGGGGGTGAGCGGGTGTTGCATTAAGCGGTCCAAACAAGTCGTCCGGTAGCGCACCGTTCAGGCGAGACCCGCCTCAAAGCAATATTCCCGCTTTCCGGTAGAGCAAGGTCAGCGTCTCACGCATCTCGGCCGGCAGGCGCCGCCAACCCTCGTCGGCGATCTCGTCCGGGATGCCGAACAGCGCCTCGGCCACCCCGCCTGTGATGGCGGCAACCGTGTCGCTGTCGCCGCCGATCGAGATCGCGTTGCGGATCGCGTCCTCGAAGTCCGTCGCGCTTAGCGCACACACCAGCGCCTGCGGCACGGTCTCCTGGCAGGTCTCGTTGAAACAGTAGGTTGGACGGATATCGTCGGGCGTGCGCGCGAGGTCGTAGTCGAAGCGCTCGGTGATGGCCACCTTGATGCTCTGTGGCGTCACCCGCTGTCGGGCGAGGAAGATGGCCAGCGCGGTCGCCCGCGCGCCCTTCAAGCCCTCGGGGTGGTTGTGCGTGACCTCCGTGACCCGCGTCGAAAGAACAGAGGCCTGTTCGACCGAGGTGGCCAGCAGCCCTGCGGGAGAAACCCGCATCGCCGCGCCGTTGCCGAAGCTGTTGTAGGGTTCAAGCCCTGGTGACTGCAGCCAGCGCGAGAACATTCCGCCCCAGCCGCCGTTATCCCAATACCTCAGGCCCCAGTCCTTTAGCGCCTCGCCCGGATGGCGATCGCTCACGAGCGCGTCGGCCACCGCGATCGTGCACACGGTGTCGTCGGTGTAGAACGCGCTCGGATGAAAGAGCGGGCCAAAGTCCTTTCGGCGGACGTTGTTCCACTCATAGACGGATCCCACGATATCTCCGATGACGGCGCCCAGCATGCTCGTACTCCCGATTGCGGTGAACCCTCATTGTGCAGCCAGCACAGGCTCAGCCGGTGAGCCTTCGACCGCGCTGGCAGGCCGGGACATTGTGACGCCTGGCATTCGGGGAGTTGGTAGCAGCAGAAGGTTTGCGGGGAATTTCCCCCTGAGCTGCCGTCCTGATCCTACACTCGACTCACGTCCCTGATTTAGCCCAACTTGCGGGGGACGCTAAACTCATACCGCTAAAGAGGGCGCCCCGGAAAAGGCGAATGCATGAATACCATCACCCCCACCGCTACTCACGTTCTGCCCGTCACAGGCAATCCCGGCACTGTGCGGACACCCCTTGTTCTCGGGCCGACCCTCGGCGCGAATGTCTCGAGGGAGGTGTGAGATGTGAAACGACCAGGATGATTACTACACCGTTGCCCGGCTGTGCGAAATGGGCTGGACCAAGGGCTTGATCAGCCGGTTTCTGGGCCGGTCCGACAGGCTGTTTCCGGTAAACCACTGGCGCAACTTCCATGGCAAGAAGGCGTGGCTGATCTCCACGGTGGAACTCATCGAGATGACCCAGGAGTTCGAGGCCGCGTTCCTGCACAGCGCGAAGTTCCGCTTGATCGACACCGACGAGATCGAGCGCGTACTTGAGCGCATCTACGACCTGCGCGAAGGCCGCAACCGCACGCCCGAAAGGATCAAGTCGGATATCGAGCGCCGTATCGAGGTCTGCGCCGCGCAGGCTGCTGAGCTCTTCAACGACGCTCGTTTCCGCGGTTACCGCACGCCACACAAGTGCTGAGCCGGGAGGCAAAAGCGAGCCGAAAACGCGCGCAAAGGCTCGCGCCATGAGCCACTGCGCCCAACATACTGGCGCTGAACGGTCTGGCCCACCTCACGGGCCCGGGGGGATTTGAATCCAGCTTGCGGCCCCCGCCACATCGGCAAAGCCGCTAAAGAGGGGAAACACCCATGCTTCGCGAAGAATGGAAGTTTGACTATGCCGCCGAGGAGCTTGCCGAGGCCGCACGCCAGAAGCTGCGTCACCACAACGAGCGGCTCGAGTTCTGGAAGAGCAAGAAGAAATCCGTGATGGACACCATCCGTGCCGAGGGGCTGGAGCTGGACGAGACGATCACCTCCGCGCTCTCCAACCCCAAGGCGCGCGACTGGCACCGTAGCGCGCAGGTCATGGTGCGAAAAGACCTGCAGAAGGACCTCGAGGAGTGCCTCGACAAGCTCGAGTGGCACACCGCCAGGCGCGACGAATACGACGGCTGGCATCAGGTGCTGTGCGCCCAGACCGACAAGCGTCAGGCGGCCGAGTGGATCGCTGACGCCGACGCGCTCTTCATCACCGCCGGCGCCGGCATGGGTGTGGATTCCGGCTTGCCGGATTTCCGTGGGCCTGAGGGTTTCTGGCGCGCCTATCCCGCGCTCAAGTCCGCGGGCCTGACCGCGCTCTACGGGGCGCTCGTTGAGCTAGGCTTAATCGGTGCCGAGGGATTAAAAGTTGCAGGCATTGCCGATGGCATGTGTAAGACTCTTGAATTCGGATCGCATGCCCCAAGCGCAATGGCGCCATGACAAAGACCTGCCTCTTCACTTCCGAGTCCTGTCCAGATGAGATGGATCTGGGTGTGCTCGACGCCGTGTGATGTCTTTACGCGCCTGAGTGTCGCCGCATCCGACCGCATGCTGCGCCCGTTCGCCCCCCCGGTCGGGGCCAAGGGGCGTGACGTGTTACCGGTGGATGAGTTGCGCGAGGTGATGCAGTCGGTGTGCGCGATGGACCTTGAACGGCATCCGGAATGGTTCACGGGCTGAGCGAACTTTGTGTGTAACGCACCGAAACCGTGGTGGCCTCATCCTCTCACT
>CAYTAY010000100.1:0-11396 GCA_964435845.1 uncultured Azoarcus sp. | reverse complement strand
CGCCGCTTTCTGGACCCGCTCAATATCCGCTTTCAGCCCGGTCTCAACGAAGACCTCGCAGCAACCTCGGTGTGGGGCACGCAGCAGGTCGCGCTCGATGCCAATGCAACCGTCGACGGCGTATTCTCGATCTGGTACGGCAAGGGGCCGGGCGTCGACCGCAGCGGAGATGTGTTCCGTCACGCCAATGCCGCCGGCACATCAAGGCATGGCGGCGTGCTGGTGATCGCCGGTGACGACCACGCAGCCAAGTCCTCGACGCTGCCGCACCAGACCGAGCATATCTTCAAGGCTTTGATGATGCCAGTGCTCGCCCCGGCCGGCATCCAGGAGTATCTCGAGTACGGTCTGCACGGTTTCGCGCTGTCGCGCTACTCGGGTTGCTGGGTGGCCTTCAAGGCACTGACCGACACTGTGGAAACCTCGGCCTCGGTCGACGTCGATCCGTTCCAGGTGCAGACGGTGATCCCGAGCGCAGAGGAATTCCCCCTGCCGGTCGACGGCCTCAACCTGCGCTGGCCGGACCCGCCGCTGGTTCAGGAAGAGCGTTTGCTCCATCACAAGCTCTATGCCGCGCTGGCCTACTGCCGCGCCAACGGAATCAACCGCACGGTGTTCGACAGCCCCAAGGCCCAGATGGGCATCATCACCAGCGGCAAGAGCTATCTCGACGTGCGTCAGGCACTGGACGATCTGGGTATCGACGAGGCGACCGCGGCCGAGATCGGCATCCGCCTGTACAAAGTGGGCATGGTCTGGCCGCTGGAGGCCGAGGGGGTGCGCCACTTCGCCGAGGGGCTCGAGGAGATTCTCGTCATCGAAGAGAAGCGCCAGTTTCTCGAGTACCAGCTCAAGGAAGAGCTCTACAACTGGAAGGACGAAGTCCGCCCGCGTGTCGTCGGCAAGTTCGACGAGAAAGGCGAATGGTCGCTGCCCCACGCCGAGTGGCTGCTGCCCGCGGCCGGCGAACTCACGCCGGCGATGATTGCCCGTGCCATCGCCAGACGCATCGCCCGCTACTACACCTCCGACCGCATCAAGGCGCGACTGGCCTTCATCGAGGCCAAGGAGGCCGCGCTGGCCAGGCCACGCCCGGTGATCCAGCGTGTGCCGCATTACTGCTCGGGCTGTCCGCACAACACCTCGACCAAGGTGCCGAGCGGCTCGCGCGCCATCGCCGGCATCGGCTGTCATTACATGGCCACCTGGCTGTCACCGGAGCACACTCAGACCTTCTGCCAGATGGGCGGCGAAGGCGTGCCCTGGATTGGTCAGGCCCCCTTCACGCGCACCCCGCATGTGTTCGCCAACCTCGGTGACGGCACCTACATGCACTCCGGCATTCTCGCGATTCGTGCGGCGGTGGCCGCCGGGGTCAACATCACCTACAAGATCCTCTACAACGACGCGGTTGCGATGACCGGCGGTCAGCCGCACGACGGCGCGCTGAGCGTGCCGATCATCGCGCGCCAGCTGCTCGCCGAGGGTTTGTCGAACGTCGTCGTGGTCAATGACGGCACCGCCCGCGCCTATGGCCCGGCCGACCTGCCCCGTGGCATACCCATCCGCCACCGCGACGAGATGGACGCTCTTCAGCGCGAGATGCGCGAGGCACCGGGCGTGACCGCGATCATCTATGACCAGACCTGCGCCGCCGAAAAGCGTCGCCGCCGCAAGCGCGGCAAGTTTCCGGACCCCGCCACGCGGGTGGTGATCAACGAGCTCGTCTGCGAAGGTTGCGGCGACTGCAGCGACAAGTCCAACTGCATGTCGGTGACCAGCGTCGAGACCGAGTTCGGTCGCAAGCGCGCGATCGACCAGTCCTCCTGCAACAAGGATTTTTCCTGCGTCAAGGGCTTCTGCCCGAGCTTCGTCACCATCGAGGGCGGCAAACTGCGCAAGGGCAAGGCCCTGGCCGAGGGTCGGAGCACCGGTGTCGAACTGCCCGAGCCACAGCTGCCGAGCACCGCCGCGCCCTGGGGCATCCTGATCACCGGCGTCGGTGGCACCGGCGTGGTCACCATCGGCGCCCTGCTCGGCATGGCGGCACACATCGAGGGCAAGGGCATTTCGGTGCTCGACATGGCCGGCCTCGCCCAGAAGGGCGGCTCGGTGTGGTCGCATGTGCGGATCGCCGACCGGCAGGAGGACATCTTCGCGGCACGCGTGGCAGCCGGCGAGGCAAACGCGGTGATCGGCTGCGATCTGGTGGTCGCCGCCGGCGACGAGTCGCTCGCCAAGATGCAGCGCGGGGTGACCCGCGCGGTAGTCAACCGCGATCAGACCATGACCAGTGAGTTCGTGCGTGGCTTCGCGGCACAGGCGCGCAGCGGCGACGTCACCGCACAACCCGACCCGAGCTTTCCGGCGGACGACATGCGGGCCCAGATCGTCGAGGCGGTCGGCGAGGAGAACGCCGATTTTCTCGATGCGACCCGCATCGCCACCGCGCTGATGGGCGACTCGATCGCCACCAATCTGTTCATGCTGGGTTACGCCTGGCAGAAGGGTCTGGTGCCCTTGTCGGCCGATGCCATCATGCGTGCGATCGAGATCAACGGCACGGCGGTGGCGGCCAACAAGGCAGCTTTCCTGTGGGGACGCCGTGCCGCCGTAGATTTCGAATCGGTCAGTGCCATGGCCAACCCAAAGGCTGGCTCGCCGGGGCACCACCGCCTGTCGACCAACGTCACCGAGGTCATCGCCCGGCGCAAGGACCATCTCGCGGCCTATCAGGACGCGGCCTACGCCGAGCGTTACCTGAAGCTGGTCGAACGTGTGCAAGCCGCCGAGAGCCGCGTCGCACCGGGCATTGCTCTGCTCACCGAAGCGGTGGCACGCGGCTATCACAAACTGCTGGCCTACAAGGACGAGTACGAGGTGGCACGCCTCTACACCGACAGCGACTTTATGAAGCGTGTCGAGGAACAGTTCGAAGGCGATTACAAGCTGGTCTTCCACCTCGCCCCGCCCGCCCTCGCCGACAAGGACCCTCAGACCGGCAAGTTGCAGAAGAAGGCCTATGGCCAGTGGATGCTCAAAGCCATGCGCCTGCTCACCCGATTCCGTCACCTGCGCGGTTCGCGTCTCGACCCGTTCGCCCGCAGCCATGACCGCAAGCTGGATCGCGAACTGATCGCAGAGTACGAGGGGGTGATCGAGGAGGTCATCGCTACACTCGACGCCAACGCCCACGAGACTGCGATCGAACTGGCCTCGCTGCCCGAGCAGATCCGCGGCTTTGGCCATGTGCGCGAGCGCCACGTAGCACATGCCCGCCAGCGTCAGGCCGAACTGCTGGAAGCCTTCCGCAGCGGCCAGCCAGCAAAGGCCGGAAAGCGCGGCATGCCCAGGAAGATCATCGCGGCACTCGCCGGCTGAACCAGCTTGATCCGTTTTCATCCATCGTGCATCGGCACGCCTCTCGCCAAGAAAGCGTGACGGTGTGCCGATGCACACAATTCCACACAAGAAAGGAGACATCACCATGGCTGTATTTTCATTGAGCGATTTCGCCGATCACGAGCAAGTGGTCTTTTGCAGCGACGACAAGAGCGGCTTGAAGGCCATCATCGCAATCCACAACTCGAATCTCGGGCCGGCGCTTGGCGGTTGCCGCATGTGGCCGTACGCCACCGAGGAAGAGGCGGTTCGCGACGTGCTGCGCCTTTCACGCGGCATGACCTACAAGTCCGCGATGGCAAACCTCAAGCTCGGCGGCGGCAAGTCGGTGATCATCGGCAACCCGCGCACCGAGAAGACCCCGGCGTTGCTCGCCGCCTTCGCCCGCACGCTGGAGCAGCTTAACGGGCGCTATATCGCGGCTGAGGATTCCGGCACCAGCGTGGCCGACATGAAGACCATGGCGCAGATCACCCCCCACGTCGCGGGCATAGCGGACAAACCCTCGGACACCGGCACACGTAGCGGCGACCCATCGCCGGCCACCGCCTTCGGTACCTTCATCGGCATCAAGGCTGCGGTGAAGGACAAACTCGGCCGGGACTCGCTGGAAGGGTTGAAGATCGCAGTGCAGGGCGTGGGCAATGTCGGCTTCGACCTCGCACGCCAACTCAGGGAGGCCGGCGCCAGCCTGTGGGTGGCCGACATCCACCGTGAGTCGCTCACGCGTGCCGCCGAAGAACTGCAAGCCGTCGTAGTGCAGCCGGACGAGATCTTCGGTCTGGATGTCGACGTTTTCGCACCCTGCGCCCTGGGTGCGGTGCTCAACGACCACACCATCCCCCAGCTCAAGGCGCCCATCGTCGCCGGCGCGTCGAACAACCAACTGGCAGAGGCCCGACATGGTGCCGAGTTGATGAAGCGCGGCATCCTCTATGCGCCGGACTATGTGATCAACGCCGGCGGCATCATCGACGTGTATCACGAGCGCATCGGTTTCGACCGCGATGCGCTGATCCGCCACATCGAGGGCATCTACGACAACCTGCTGGAGATCTTCGAGCGTGCCCGCGTGGAAGCACGTCCGACCGGTGAGGTGGCCGACGCCATCGCGGAGGAGCGCTTCAAGTGCTGAATACCCGCTTCCCGCATGCCGCGAGATCAGCGTATCGGCGAGAACATCGTCGACGACTGGGGGCGGCGTATCGTCGAGATTCAGGTCCGCTACGACAGTGCCCGCCTGCAAAGGCCACTGCAACGCGAGATCACCCTGGCTTTTCAAACGGCCGAGTCAAATGCGCTCAGGCAGTGGGTCCTCGCCGGCGAGACCATCCAGGGCGTACTGCAGCGCGCCGACGAGGCGCTTTACGAAGCGAAGCAGGCAGGCCGAAACTGTAGTCGTGCGATACTCTGAGGGAAACGGGGTAGCGCTCATCCCGGCACCCCTTCCAGAATCGTACCCGACCCGAAGACATGACCAAGCGGCACGCAAGCTCAGCAGTTTCAGGCCAGGATCTCGACGTCACGCCCTTCGCGACGCTGACGCCGGACCGCATGCTCGATGCCATCGAAAGTCTCGGCCTGGTCTCGGACGGTCGTATGCTAGCGCTGAACAGCTACGAGAACCGGGTGTATCAGTTCGGTATCGAGGACGGCCCGATGATGGTGGCCAAGTTCTACCGCGCCGGCAGATGGTCCGACGCCGCCATACTCGAGGAGCACGAGTTTGCCATCGAACTGGCCGAGCGCGAGATTCCGGTGGTGTCGCCACTGGCCTTCGAAGGCAACACGCTGCATCGGCATGAGGATTTGCGCTTTGCGCTTTACCCGCGTGTCGCCGGACGCGCGCCGGAGCTGTGCGATCCGGATACGCTGGAGTGGATGGGGCGCTTTCTCGGGCGCATCCATGCGATTGGGGCGCTCCGTCCGTTCGTATCCCGTCCGACGCTCGACATCGCCAGCTTCGGCGAGGCATCGCTGGAGTTCCTGCTGACACATGATTTCATTCCCGCCAACCTGTTCGACGCCTGGCTCAGCACCGTCGAGCAGGCACTGGACGGGGTGCGGCGTTGTTTCGACCGCGCCGGCGACAGCACGCTCATCCGCCTGCACGGCGACTGCCACGCAGGCAACGTGCTGTGGAACGAGCGCGGCGACCCGCCGGGTCCGCAGTTCGTGGATTTCGACGACGCCCGGATGGGCCCTGCTATCCAGGATTTATGGATGCTGCTCTCGGGCGAGCGTGCCGAAATGAGCCGTCAGCTCGGCGATGTGCTCGCCGGCTACGAGGATTTCTTCGACTTCTCCACCCGCGAGCTGCACCTCCTGGAGGCGCTGCGTACCCTGCGCCTCATCCACTACAGCGCGTGGATCGCACGGCGCTGGGACGACCCGGCCTTTCCGGCCGCGTTTCCATGGTTCAACACCCAGCACTACTGGCAGGACCGCGTGCTGGAACTGCGCGAACAGATCGCGCTGATGGACGAACCACCGCTTTGGAGTCAGTGACGCCACAGAGATGGCGGCGTCACCACAACCGGATCAATCCCTGAACTTCGGCGTCTGCTTCATCATGCCGGCGCGGATTGCGGCCTGTAAATCCTCGGACAAGAGCATCGCAGTGTTCCAGTTGGCGACGTACTCCAGCCCGTCGGCCACCGAGTGATCCCGGGCATGGTTCATGACCTGCTTGACGCCGCGCACGGAAAGCGGTGATTTCGCAGCAATCTCCCGCGCGAGGCCGAGCACCGCCTCGAACAAGGCCTCCGGCGTATCGAAGACCCGATTGACCAGACGCATCGCGAGCGCCTCTTCAGCGCCGAAGTTGCGCCCGGTGTAGGCAAGCTCCCGCGCCTTACCCTCGCCGACCAGACGCGGCAGGCGCTGCAGGGTGCCGACATCGGCGACCATGCCGAGATCGATCTCGCGTACCGAGAAACGTGCGTCGGCCGCGCAATAGCGCATGTCTGCACAGCACACCAGATCCACTCCGCCCCCGATGCAAGCACCATGGATGGCCGCGAGCACCGGTTTGCGACAGCGCTCGAGGCTGGTCAGCGTATCCTGCAGGTCGAGAATGATGTCGCGCAGCTTCTCGCGGGTGCGCGCCTCGCAGGCATCCTTGATACGCGGCAGCAAGCCCATCATCATCTCAAGGTCGATGCCCGCGGTGAAGTGTCTGCCCTCGCCGTGCAAGACCACAGCACGAACCCGCGGCGTACGATCGGCCCACTGCATCGCTTGGCGAAGCTCCTGCCACATCTGCATGTTCATTGCGTTGGCCTTGTCGGGGCGCCTGAGCGACACGATGGCGACCTGCCCGTCCACCGCCAGCCCGAGGGTCGAGAACTCCGGCTGCCCGGGCAGTTTCACGGCCTGTTTCTGCGCCTTGGCCGACAGCGCCTCGATGGATGCCGCGAGTTCGGTGCCCTGCTTGATCGCGCGCTTGGCGTCGAGTTCGGCGGCCACATCCGCGCCTCCGATCAGATGCACCGGCATACCTGCTGCCTCGAGTCCGGCCTGCAGCTCGCGCAGCGGGTCCTGTCCGGCGCAGAGAACGATGTTGTCGACCTCCAGCACCCGATCCTCGCCGCCGATCGTCACATGCAGGCCGGCGTCGTCGATACGGCGGTATTCGACCCCGCCGACCATCTTCACCCCGCGATGCTTGAGCGCAGTGCGGTGGATCCAGCCGGTGGTCTTGCCGAGGTCCCTGCCCAGTTTGCTGCTCTTTCGCTGCAACAACCAGACCTCGCGTGGCACCGGCTCGGGCTGCGGCGCAGTCAGGCCGCCGCGGTTGCGGTATTCTGGATCGATGCCCCATTCGGCAAAGAATTTCTCGGGCACCAGGCTCGGGCTCTCGCCAGCATGGGTCAGGAACTCGGCGACATCGAAGCCGATGCCGCCAGCGCCGATGATGGCGACCCGCTTGCCGACCGGTTTGCCGTCACGCAATACGTCCAGATAGCTCAGCACCTTGGGATGATCGACACCCTCGATCGCAGGTGTGCGCGGCATGACGCCGGTCGCCAGCACCACGTCGTCGTACTTGCCGGTCAGCTCCTCCGCCCCGACGCGGGTGTTGAGGCGCAGCTCGACGCCGCTCGTTTCGATCATGCGCCCGAAGTAACGCAGCGTTTCAGAGAACTCCTCCTTGCCGGGAATGCGCATCGCGATATTGAACTGGCCGCCGATGCGATCCGCCCCCTCGAACAGCGTCACCGAATGACCGCGCTGCGCGGCGGTGGTGGCGAAGGCCAGACCGGCGGGCCCGGCACCGACCACCGCGATGCGTCGCTTCGCTGTTGCCGGTTCGATACGCAGTTCGGTTTCGTGACAGGCCCGCGGGTTGACCAGACAGGAGGTGATCTTGCCGCTGAACGTGTGGTCCAGACACGCTTGATTGCAGGCAATACAGGTGTTGATCTCGTCGGCCTTGCCTGCAGCGGCCTTGGCGACGAACATCGCATCCGCAAGAAACGGCCGCGCCATCGACACCATGTCGGCATGGCCATCCGCCAGCAGTTGCTCGCCCACCTCAGGGGTATTGATGCGGTTGGTGGTGATCAGCGGAATTCCGACCTCGCCGCGCAGCTTCCTGGTCACCCACGTGAATGCTGCGCGCGGCACACAGGTGGCGATTGTCGGAATACGCGCCTCGTGCCAGCCGATTCCGGTATTGATCAGGGTCGCGCCGGCCTGTTCGATGGCCTTGGCGAGTTGCACCACCTCTTCGAAGGTCGAACCGCCCTCGACCAGGTCGAGCATGGACAGGCGATAGATGATGATGAAGGTCTTGCCGACCCGCTCGCGCACCCGGCGCACGATCTCGACCGGAAAGCGGATGCGGTTAGCGTAATCCCCGCCCCACGGGTCGTCGCGATGGTTGGTCGCGGCGCTGATGAATTCGTTGATCAGATAGCCCTCGGAGCCCATGATCTCGACGCCGTCGTAACCGGCCTCGCGCGCCAGCACCGCGCAGCGCACGAAGTCCTCGATGGTGCGCTCGACCTCCTCGCCGCTCAGCGCGCGCGGCGCGAACGGCGCGATCGGCGCTTGTATCGCGCTCGGTGCGACCAGTTCGGGATGATACGCATATCGCCCGAAGTGCAGGATCTGCATCACGATACGACCCCCCTCGCGATGGACCGCATCGGTCACCACCTTGTGATGGGCCGCCTCGCTGTTGTCGACCAGGCGGGCACCACCAGGGAAAGGCCGACCCTCATCGTTGGGTGAAATGCCGCCGGTCACGATGAGTCCGACGCCGCCTCGCACGCGCTCGGCGTAGAACTCCGCCATGCGCTCGAAACCGTTCTCCACCTCCTCGAGACCGACATGCATCGAGCCCATCAGGATACGGTTTGGCAGGGTCGTAAAACCGAGATCGAGGGGCTGCAGAAGATGGGGATAAGCGGTCATCAATGTCTCCTCGTAGCAGTCCGGCGCGGCTGTTTGCCGGCGAACGTTTGTTGCATTTCATGCAACTCGTTGCATAATCTAATCCACCCTCAAGCGCAATGCAACTAGTTGCATGAAATTGAAGCTAAGCGCTAGACTCCTTAAATGTCCCTCGCCCATGCCCTGCTCACATCACTGCTGGAACAACCGGCGACCGGTTTCGAGCTCGCTCGCCGTTTCGACAGGGCGATCAGCCCCTTCTGGCATGCGACTCACCAGCAGATCTATCGGGAGCTCGCGCGCATGGAAAGCGCCGGCTGGGTGAACTCGAACCCGGTCGAGGATGGTGGTCGGCGACGCAGCCGCAGCTATGCGGTGCAGTCCGCCGGGCGGGATGAACTGTTGCGCTGGGCTGGCGAGGAGGTGCCGCTGCAACCGCTGCGCGATGAGCTGATGTTGCGACTGCGGGCCGACGCGATCGCCGGGCCGCTTGGCATCGAGCGGGAGATCGAGCGCCGCATGGCGCTGCACGTGGACAAATTGCGTGCGTATCGGGCGATCGAGGCGCAGGACTTCCCAGTCGGGCGAATCACGTCACGCAAGGCCCGCATCATGCATCTCATCCTCAAGGCCGGTATTCTCTACGAGGAGAGCTGGATCACCTGGTCGCGCGAAGCCCTCGCCGAATTTGCCGCATTGAGCACCGCGCCGAGCGAGAAAACCCGGTGTTGACGCGTCAGGCTCTCACAGCTTGAAGCCCATGGGCTCGCCCAGGCGAACCTTGCCGGCTGGCTGCCAGGACGGATCGAAGGCCAGCGTCTCCCGGGGAAAGAGCATCACCACCGTGGAGCCCAGCAGGAAACGGCCCATCTCCTCGCCCTTGGCGAGTACCACCTCGTTTTCGCCGTAACGCCATTCGCGGAGGGTCCCGGGCCGGGGGGGATTCACCTGACCATGCCACACGGTGGCCATGCTGCCGACGATGGTCGCGCCGACCAACACCATCACGAAGGGCCCGAATTCGGACTCGAACACGCACACCACGCGTTCGTTACGCGCGAACAGGCCGGGTACCTCGCGCGCGGTGAGCGGATTGACCGAGAACAGGTCGCCCGGCACGTGGATCATGCGCGTCAGACGACCGTCGCACGGCATGTGGATACGGTGATAGTCACGCGGGCTCAGGTAGATCGTCGCGAAGCTGCCGTCCCGGAAACGTTCGGCGAGCCCGGCATCTCCGCCAACGAGCGCGGTCGCCGTGAAGTCGTGACCCTTGGCCTGGAAGATGCGTCCGGCCTCCACCGCGCCGAACTGGCTGATCGCGCCGTCGACCGGACACACGAAGGCAGCTGCCGAAATCGGCCGCATGCCCTCTTTCAGGGGTCGGGTAAAGAATGCATTGAAGCTCGGATAGACGGACGGATCCGACTGGGCTGCCTCGCTCATCGCAACCCCATAGCGACGGACGAACCAGCGGATCACAGCAGTCGTCAGCGCACCGCCCTCGCTGTGGGCCAGCCTGCCCATCAACGCGGTCAGCGCCTGCTTGGGCAGCAGATATTGCGCCATCACGGCAAGTCGCTCGGAGAAAGCCATCGAAAATCCAGTAAGGGCGGATGAAAAGCGGTCCGCATTGTAGCCCAGACCGGGAGACGCACAGCTGTCGGTGGTCTTAGAATGATGCACTTTGAACGATTGGGGAGCAGGTCAGCCATGTCCGACAGCGACGAGCATGTCCAGCGCGCCGCCAGCGAGCAAGTCCAGATCACCCCCTACGACCCTGCATGGCCGGTCGCGTTCGCCCGCGAGCGTGACCATCTGCTGGCCTGCTTGCCACCGGGCAGCGTCGGTCGCATCGAGCACTTCGGCAGCACCGCGGTGCCCGGTCTCGCGGCCAAGCCCATCGTGGACATGCTTGTCGAAGTGCGCTCGCTCAAGGAGGTACGCGAGTCCATCGCCCCCATTCTCGAAGCTCAGGGTTACGAATTTTTCTGGCGCCCTTCATGGCGCGATGGAGTCAGTCCGGAATACACCTGGTTCATCAAGCGCGATGCGCACGGCCGTCGCAGCCACCACATCCACATGCTCACCGCCAGCTCGCCCGATTGGGAGCGACTGCTGTTCCGGGACTATCTCATCGCGCACCCCGAAACCGCGAGGGAGTACGGCGCGCTGAAGCAAGGCATCGCCAGCACATCCGGCGACCGCCGCGCCTACGCCGAGGCCAAGACCGACTTCATCCTGCGGACAACCGAAACCGCCCGGCGCTGGAAGGAACACCCAGGGCAATCGCATGAATGTTGAGCAAGCACCATCAATCGACGATGTTCACAAGTTTATGCCCCGTAGGAGCCCGGCTTCGCCGGGCGATTCGGCCGCCGTACCCGCGCCGAGCGCTGCATCGCCCGGCGAAGCCGGGCTCCTACGATGGCGTGCCAACCTGGATGGCATTCATGCGATGGCCCTGAAGCTGCATCGCCCGGCGAAGCCGGGCTCCTACGATGGCGTGCCAACCTGGATGGCATTCATGCGATGGCCCTGATCAACCCACTAACCCGTTGCCTTCAGATTCTTTGCTTCAGGCTCATACCTCG
>CAYTAY010000099.1:5107-11426 GCA_964435845.1 uncultured Azoarcus sp. | reverse complement strand
CTGGACTGCGGTGGCTCAGCGGACCAGCGCCTTGAACTTGCGCAGCTGAGGGTGAATGGGTGATGAACGCAAAACTGCTGGGCCTCTTAACCGGGGCGGTGATTCTTTTCTCCATTGCGCCAGCTAATGCGCAGTGGAATCCTGGCGGGACAGAGTCAGAGCAGGCGCTGCTGCCTCGTTTTTGTGTTGTCAAGCTACGAGATGACAACACCAGTGCGGAAGCCCGCACGTTCATCAGGCAGTTCGGGTTCGATAACTGGCTCCATTTGCACCACTATTGCTATGGCCTGAACGCTGTCAATCGATCGCTCAAGGCTGGCAGTTTGCGGGATCGCAATGCGCAGCTTCAGCTTGCCGTGGGCGAGTACGGCTATGTGCTCAGGAACGCCAGGCCGGATTTCTGGATGAGGCCGCAGTTGAACGTGGAGTTGGGGCGAATCCTCGCCCGCTTGGACCGGAAGCCCGAGGCGATGAGCGCGTTTCAGGCGGCGTTGCAGGCCAATCCGGCTTATCTCGCAGGATACTTGGCCTTGATCGAGCATCTGCGCAGTTCGGGTCTGCCGCAGCAGGCCCGTGAAGCGGCAGCAGAGGGCTTGCGACACCTTCCCGAGGCGCAGCGTCTGCAAGCGCTGTACCTGGAGCTCGGCGGGAAGAGGCCGTTCCCAGTGCCAATCGTAAGGACGGCGCCTGCGCCTTCCAAGGACGCGCCGGCACCGGAAGTGGAAAAGGGGCTGGAGGAGACTGAACGGCCATCAGGGGAAGTGGCTGTGGAGGTGCGCGAGAATGATCGGGGCGGCAGTACTCAGGAGGCGGACAGTGCCCGAAAGTGTCGGTTCTGCCCGCCCGAAGAGGTGGAACGCCGCTGGCAAGAGTCTTTCAATTGATGCCTCAGCATCTATGCGTCGTACCCGGTTTCATTGCGGCGTTGTCACGAGGCGGGTTTGGTAGCTCATCATGACAAAGCTGCATCAGCCGCAGCCAGAGCGCCTGCCCGACCTCGCGGTGGGATGCGAGCACGTCGATCCTGCATTCGGGGTCGGTGCTCAAGTCGTACAGGCCGACCTTGATTCCTGTGGAAAGGGGCTGCACGACGAGTTTCCATTTTTCGTGCCTGATCATGCGATCCTTGGCGCGAATCACCGGCTCCTTGAACTCCGGTTTGATTGACAGAGTGCCGGCTTCCTTGTCCGGGACTTCCAGGAGTTCGAGCAGGTTTGGGTACAGCAGATGATCGACGTGCATGCCGGGGAGCCGAGTCAGCCATAGCCCTGTTTCGTTGTAGGCCGCCAGTCCCAATGTGCTCGATTCGCCCTTCAATGCGGGTACGAGAGATGAGCCTTCGATCGAGGGTGGCGCTATCGTGCCAATCATTTCGAGAAGGGTTGGGGCCAGGTCGATGCTGCGCACAATCTGTTGGTCCACGCCCCGCGGGGAGATGTCGGGGGCGCGAATGATCAAGGGTATCTTCGTCGAGTGATCACCGATCACAGAATTGCCCTGGCCCCATGTGTCGTGCTCGAAGAACTCCATTCCGTGATCCGAATAGACGACAACAATGGTGTTGGCAGCGATACCACTCGTCTCGAGCTGCGTAAGCAGCTTGCCTACTTCGTTGTCGAACTGCGCGACGCACCCATCGTAGAGGTCAATGATCTGGTCGAGATCGAACTCTTCCTTGGGGGCTCCTTGGCGGCGGATGATCTCGAACGGATCGGTCAGTTTTGCCATCGCAAAACGCGAGCTGCCGTCGTACGAGGGGTCGGTGTACCGTTCATACCAAGGCCATTCAGAGGCAAAGGGCGGATGGGTGGTCGAGTAGAAGATATTGAGCAGAAATGGGGTCTCTGTTTCAGCCAGGCGACGCAGGGTACGTCGGGCGCGGCGGCCGAGATCGCTGGTGAGCGGTGCGCCGCCGAGGTAGAACAGTTCGGGCAACAGCAGGCGCCCCAGCCGATTTTGCGTGAATGCCGAGATGAACAGGCGCAGGTCTTTCGGGCCCTGGCGGAGCAGGTACTTGAGGTTCCACTGGTCCTCCGGTAGATCGGTCAGATCAAAGCCGAAAGAGAATTTCGCGAGGTCGGCGCCGCACCAGTCCGATACCGCTGCCGTATTGTAGCCAAGGGCTTTCAGAATCTCCGGAAGGGCGGGCGCCTTGAGCCGTGTTTCGCCCTCGCCGACAAAGTTGTCCCGAATGCCATGTGTCTGTGGCCACGTGCCGGTGAAAAGGGACACGAGACTTGGTGCTGTTCGCGCGCAGGGGACATAACAGTTGGGGAACAAGGTGCCTTGAGTGCTCAGGCGGTCCAGATGCGGCGTCGTGTCGCGCGCGTACCCGAGCACGCCGAGCCTGTCGGCGCGGAGCGTGTCCGAGCCGATCATCACGATATTCGGCGGACGTCGATCGGCTTTTGGCTTAAGGGCTACTCTTCTTGCGTGTACCTCGGGCTGCAGCGTTACCCAGCCATAAGCGGCCAGGAACGCAGTGACGGTAGCCCAGAGTGCTACGAGCGCGCGCATGTCCCCGTTTGCGAGCAGTGCCTGGGTACTGCTCGCGAGCAGCAGGACGAGCAGGCCTGCGACTATCGCTTCGATCCGGCGGATGCGCTTTGCAGTCGCCCATCGCCAGAAGGGATGCAAGCGTGTTGTTCGGTAGTGCATGGAGGCTACGAGCAGACCGGGATTGAAGCGCAGGATCCGCGTGAACTGGAATAGGCTGGTGCCGGCGATGCCGAGCGTTGCCGCCAAGGTGGCGCCGAGCACGGAGAACGGCTGCTGCTGCAGTACACCGAGCATGTAGTAGCACAACACCCCCAAGCTGCCCAGAACGAGCATGATAAGGAAGCTCCAGACGCCGAGTCTGGCCAAGGCGAATACCGAATAGCGACGGTAATGCGCCAGAATCTCGTCGCGTATTGTGGGGCCTGTTCGCGAAAAATCGGCGATCGATTTCCACAGCAGTGCCAAGGTTCCCGCTGCGGCCACGCCTGCAGCGGGTAGAAAGGCGCTCCAGCTGTTGTGGCCCGCTGCGACCCAGGCGAACACGCCAGAACCGACGGCGAGCAGGGCCAGCAGCCACAATCCGATGCCGAGCGCGTCGGCGGGTAGATTCAGTCCGCGGCCCCGGTGTCCTGATTCGCGGCTGCCCTGCAACTCACCCATGGCCGCGGCGGTTCTCACCAGGAAGAAGCGCCGTTTTGCCCACGATAGGCAGAATGTGCTGTGAAAGGCGTACTCGCCCAGTTTGCGCCACATGTAAAGGGGGACCTTGCCGCGCCCGTGGATCCGTGCTGTTGAGCGTGTGCGCTGATAGCCCTTGCGGATCAGGTAGGGAAGTGTCAGCCGGTCGTTGTCCACATAATGGAACTGGATCATGCCGGGGTAGTACTGGCAGCGCATGCCGCGCTCTAGTGCTCGCAGCACGTATTCACTGTCTTCGCCGCCGCCCAGGTCGTGCCCGTGAGGTCCGAGTTCGGTCGAGAACAACCCGCATGTCGAGAACACCTTGCTCCGGACTGCCAGGTTGCCGCCGCCGGGGATAGGGCCCTCGGTCGCAGTGATGGCCTTGGGCGCGTCCCCTTGGTCATAGCGTGGCACTGGCAGCGGGTAGATTCGATACGGACCCTCATCGTGGACCCACCCCGGCTCACTGCCGTCCCAGTCCGGGAGGATCCGTCCGCAGTAAAGCTCGGTCTCAGGCCAGAGCGAGGCCGCGGTTTCGATCGCACACAGGTAGTTCGAGTCGACACGGTGATCATCGTCCACGAAGGCGACGAGCTCTGTTGTGATCCGCGGAATGGCTGCGTTGAGCGCGTGTGACTTCCCCGGCGTGGGCACTTCGAGAAGCTCGAGTGGGAGCCTTCCGGAGTTTGGATGCGTCGTTTGGTAACTACGCATACGTGCCACGGTATCGTCCGAGCAGGCGTTGGCAGCGACCAGGATCCGGACCGGCATGCGCGGACGTTCGGCTGCGTTCAGCGAGTCGATAACGCGCTCCAGCAGGTCCGCACGGTTATGGGTACAGATCAGGACGGTGATCGCAGCGCCCGAGGCGCAGGCGTCGTTAGTGGGCTCAGGCGGCATCGCGCATCCAGCCCAGGATGTAACCGGTGAAGTAGGCTGCGTTCATTTCTTGGCGGAGTGAGTGGTCGCTACCCTCCATCAGGCGCTTTCCGAGCGCACGAGAACACGCACGTAGCCATTGAGGTAATAGATATCTGGGTGGGACTCGTCCGCTATCGCCTCGTTTGCGCGCGCCCTGCCAGCGCCCCTGACGGAAATGCAGGTCCAGGAAATAGCCGCGACGGAGTTTGGGGGTCTGTATCCGATGATGGATGACCGCCTCCGGCACCCAGCGTACGCTGCAGCCGTGAGCCAACAGGCGATGATAGATTTCGGTGTCCTCGCCGCCTATGTTGATCTTGCCCATGCGTCCGAGGCGCGCGTCGAAATTGCCAATCGTGTCGAATACGCCCAGCCGGAAAGCGAAATTCCCCCCGAAAATGGGGCTGCTCTCATCCGTGAGCCATCGCTCCTGGCCGTTGTCGAGCTTCCCCAGAAAACCGAGCAGTTCGTCGTCCAGCCAGCTCGGACGCTCTCCATCCTCGAACATCACATCGATCCTGCCGCCGAGCGCATCGGGCTGATGGGCAAGCATTGCCTGTTCGTGCGCTAGCAGCCAGTTACGGTCTGGCGTCTCGTCGTCGTCCATGAACAGCAGATACGCTCCGCGCGCTTCTGCCAAAGCCCGGTTGCGTGCGTTCGAGAGGCCAAGCTTGTCTTCGCGCACGACCCGAACAGTTGCGCCAGGCGGCTTCACCCCACGCTCGGCCAACAACCGGGCAGTTCCGTCGGTGCATCCGTTATCGACAAGGATGAACTCCCATGGTCGTGTCGGTGGTATCAGCCGCTCGATGTCGACCAGCGTGCGGGCAAGGCGATCAGCGTGATTATGCGTGCACAGTGCGACCGTGATGTACGGAGAATCGTTGCTCATTATCTTGACTCAAGGGTTGGCCAGGCCGATGCGGGCCAGGAGTCGCCCTGTGCGGTACCGAAGGGTGTTTCCTAGACTGCCGTCGTTGGTGCCGAGGCTGATCTTGCGCAGCAGAGCAGCGGGTGAGTCGGTGCCAAAGACGTCCAGCCGCCGCAGGCCATGGCGTGAGACTTCGCGTCGGTTGAAGCCAGGCTGGGTGCTGAATGCGGCGACATAGCCCGCGGTCTGTGCCGCGGTTGCAACGCGCTCATCGTAGCGACCGAATGGGTAAGCGAGATAATTGACCGGTCTGCCGAGTAGGCGTGTCAGATCAGCGCGAGCGCCCGCAAGCTCGGCGTGCAGGGCGTCATCATCCAGGGTTGGAAGGTCGGCATGCCCGCGCGTGTGCGATTCGAATCGAAAGCCTCTGTCCTGCAGCTCCCGGATATGTCCAGCGTCCATGAGCGGATAGGTGGCGCCACTCGGATTGTGTCGTTCGCACCAGCTGTCACGCTGGCCGATCAGGTTACTCACGAGAAAGACGGTTGC
This sequence comes from uncultured Azoarcus sp., assembly GCA_964435845.1. Taxonomy (GTDB): domain Bacteria; phylum Pseudomonadota; class Gammaproteobacteria; order Burkholderiales; family Rhodocyclaceae; genus Azoarcus_F. The sequence continues at coordinate 5,905 of CAYTAY010000099.1, read as the reverse complement.
GGGCCAGTCGATTGCCTGCAGTACGGGGGCAGCGTGCTCATACACGCCTAGAAAGCCGTCGTCGAACGTCAGCAGGAATGACCTTTCCGGAACCTCATGTCGGGCGTCGAGCCAGGCGACGAAGTCGTCGAGACTGATTGCCTGCCAGCCCTTGGCTTCGAGCGCATGCATCTGGGCAGCAAAGCCCTGCGGGCTGATGCAGTACTTGCGCTCCCAGTCGTTGTGGGCATCCCCAACGCGGTGGTACATGAGCACGGGGATTCGGTTTGCGGTCTTCATTAGCTGTATCTCGTCATTGGGAGCCCGAGGCGTTGATCCAGCGCGTCAAGCACCTCCGGGCAAACACGCTCATCGAACTTCAAGGCGAACCAAGCCTGCGACGCCGCGAGCTCGGGCAGTTGATTCCGCGTCAGGACTCCAACGCTTGCTGCTTGCGGCCCTGGCCAGTGGATGAACCGAAGGTTATCGTTGCTGACTCTTAGGGTCGGAGAGCTGCAGAGTGCCGTGGCGAAGAAGGCCTCGTCCGGCAGTGCAGTGCGGCGGAAGTACTCGAGATAAGCCGGGTGTGCGTCGACGTAGTCCAGCATGTACTCGATTGCGTTGCGTCTGTAGTTCGTGTTCTGGTTGGCTCCGATCAGCCGAAGTCCGTCGCCTCCGAAGGGACGGTGGGGCGTCAATATCCCGAGTCGGGTGCGAAGCCCCTTTGGATAGGTGAAGATCCGGAACAGGGGCTGAGATGCATTGAAGGCGCGGAACAGTCGCGGTACGGCAACGCGCACGAATGCGGGGACGCGGTGC
>CAYTAY010000099.1:0-5054 GCA_964435845.1 uncultured Azoarcus sp. | reverse complement strand
GAGGGTCACGAATCGGTAATGATAGCGGCGCACTGCCTCGCCGAGCGGCCAGATTGCGGGATTGTATGCGTCGAAATGCTCAACGAAGGCGTCATGCGGGGCTACTGCAAGCATTGACTCGAACTCCGCCAGTGGCTTGATTGGGTACGTCTGGCCCGTCAGGGTGATGAACCACTCGAAATCAAGGTTGTTCCTGCACCAGCGCATCACATGAAGGTGCTGTTGCACTTGGGAGAAGTCACCCCACTCGCCGGCAACGGGGTCAGGAATGAGGTGTGCGCCAGCGAGTTCGAGTTGCCGTGCGTCAATCGGCGGGTGTCCGGGGTCGTGGTGGACGACGATGTGCGCTGTTGGCGACAGGGCACGGACGGTACAGGCAAGCCGGATAACCTGCTGGGGGTTGATGTGTGAAAAGATGGCGTAAAGCGTGGGTTTCGTCACTCGCCTCTCCTTATCGGGTCAGAAGGCGCACAGCCAATCGATGCAGCCAGAGCGGCAGCAGGCTGGGCAGCATGCGTACCTTGTCCTTCATCGATCCTTGACCCGCCAGGAGTGCTCTGCGGAACAATGGCCGCGCACCCTCGAGGTTTCCGCCCCAGTACAGCTCTGATGCCTGGTTGATCACGGGCGTCCAGACGGCTGCGTTGACCTGAGTGCGGCCCACTTTGCGAACGAGGTCCGGGTGGCGAGCCGTGAAGATCTGCTTTGCCTTCAGCGTATCGAGTGCAGCGAGTGCGCGGTTGTCGGTTGCCTGTGGCCCCTCATGATGATGGTAGAACGCCAGCACCTCTTGAACCCGCACAATGGGCCCCTGAGCCGCGACCTCCATCCAGAGCAGATAGTCCTCGCCAATCCTAAGGCTGGTTTCGAAGCCTCCGGCGCACTCGATGGCTCCGCGGCGAGTAAGGCTTGCGTGTATTGGCCAGCGGCAGCCCTGGAGGAGTGCCAGCGTCTTGCCCGGGCCCTCGTAGTCTGGGGGGACGAAAGGCTCGCCACGATTATCTTCAATCCCCAGGTTCTGCCACCCGCAATAGGCCAGGACGGTATCGGGGGCCGACTCCAGCTTGCAGACCATGGTCTGCAGAAAACGGGGTGACCAGGTGTCATCCGCGTCCAGGAATGCGATGTAGTCGCCAGTGCACTGCTTAAGCCCCGTATTGCGTGCACCACTCACCCCCATGTTGGATTGTCCGATGACTCGGATCCGGCCGTCCTGAAAGCGCTGCAGCTGGGCAAGAGTCCCGTCGCGCGAACCGTCATCGATCGCGATCAACTCCCAATTGGTGAACGCCTGCGCCAGGACGCTGCCAATGCTTCTCTCGAGGTGAGCCTCGGCGTTGAAGCACGGCATTACGATCGAGACAAGTGGTTCGGTAGGCATGTTGTCCTGGCTATGCAAAGGGGGCGTTTCGCGCTGGGGGTTGCCACTGTGCGCCAAGGTGTCCATAGGGTGGTCGAGCGGGTAATGAATGGCGGTCTGTGCAAGCTCACTGCGGCTTCTTGGTTGGCCATTTCTTCCATTTCTGCTGCTCCGACGTGAGCGCGCGAATGGGTAGGAACAGGAAGCAAAAAGCATACACGCTGCCGCCAATCGCCGTCATTACGACAACGTGAATCAAATCGGATGAGAGCAAGTTGTCGGGAAGGGACTGGCTCGCAAGGTACAGGCTGGCGGCAAGGATGGTGTTGAGCAGGGCGGCAGGGGCCAGCGCGCGTGCGAAGTCGTACCAACGTGCACGTAGGCAGCTGATGGCGAGGCTGTGCATATAGATTGCGGAAAAAACGGCAGCAGCGACGAGCGCCCATGCAACGCCTTGAAGCCCATGGTTCAGGCCGATGAGGATTGCCAGGGCGGTAACGATGAGGGTCGCAGTCTGCGATACAACCTCCCGATGGAGCCAGGCGAACGCCGCCAGCACGGCGCCGGATAGCATGTCGAGCAGCCAGAACGGCCAGGCAAAGACCAGGATGAACAGGGGCGTGGCAGCTTCGACCCATTTCTCACCGTAAAGCCCGCGTACCAAGGGCTCCGCAAGCCAGATCAAGCCGATGTAGAACGGGGTGCCATACACAGCGACCAGCGTGATGCTACGGAAAAACAAATAGCGGCATTTGTCGAGATCATCCTGTTCGGCTGCCATTGCACGGAACAACACCTGGTACACCGACCCGGTAATGAAGGCGTTGGGCATGCCGGCCAGGCTTTCGCCCTTGTTGTAGAGACCCACCGCCGATGGCCCAAGCGTGCGGGAAAGGATCAGCGTCGTCACCCGCTCCCTCAGGAAGACGATGATGTCCGTGACTGAAACCAGCATGCCGTAGTGGGCAATCTCCTTCGCCCGGGAGACGTTGAGCGAGAGGCCCGGACGCCATTTTGCCTGCATGCTGAACAAGGGGATGGAGACTATCGAGCCGATCATGCCGCCAATGATGAGTGCCCATACGCCAAAGCCGTGATATGCGAGGCCGATACTTGTGCAATTGGATATGAGCAGTGCGAGGAAGCGTACCCAGACCATCTCCTTGAACCGCATCTCGCGGTGCAGGATACTGACGGGTACGTTGTTGAATGGCCTGAACAAGAACGACAGTGCCGACACGCGAATTAGGTCGCTGTAGAGTGGCTCGCCGTACCATTCCGCGATGATCGGAGCAGTGAAGAAGAAGACGGCATAGATCAGCCAGCCGATGACGAGTTGGAGGGTGAACACGATGTCGTAGTCGGCGCGGGTCGTATCTCGTGCTCTGACCAACGCCTGTCCCATGCCCGCGCCGGCGACGAATCCAGCAATGCCGGTGAAGATCTGTATGGTCAGCAAGACACCGAACACGTCGGGAGCGAGCAGTCGCGCAAGCGCGATGCCGAACAGGAAGCCGATGATTTGGCTCCCGGTGTTGCCCATGAAGGACCATAACGCGCCGCTTCTGATCTTCTGGCCGGTGGTCATTTAGGTGTTCGCATGATTTGAGGGGGCTGATTATGCCTTTCGGAATCTCGTTCGCCGCAGCGTCTGGCGGTGTTCAGCCCGAAAGAACGGATAGAACCGCTTTGATGGTCCGTAGCCCCGGCCTCTCCCACAAGAGCGGTATGACCGCGCCGAGCGCAGCTGCTCTGTTTCCCGAGCGCAGCTGTGCATAGGCGAGGTTGAGCCGTCCACTCGCAAGTCGCTCGATGACGCCTCTGCGGATAGGGAGCGGAAAGTCCTCGGAGTTGGCGGCGATGATCTTCAGTGTTGCGACGTTGTCGATCTGTGCCTTGAGCGGATTGCTGCGGGTGGCGCTTGCACCATGAATCAGATACACCGCCAGCGGAGTGCATGAGACACCGATCCGTTCGCTGCGGGCGCACAGTCTTACAAGGAAGAAGACGTCCTCGCAGACACGGTGTCCGCTAGGGTAGCCCCCTACCTGAAGGAAGGTTTCGCGCGGAACGCTGAGCGTGTGGGTGTCGCCGAAGTGTTCGGCGACGAAGCTCTCCATCTCGTCGGCGGTCATGACTGTGCGGTCCTTGCCGGCCGACTTGGCGAGCATGGCACGGCCAGCGTCGTGCTGTTCCATCGAGCGCGAGATAATACTGCCGTCGGGCCGACGGTAATCGTAGTCGCCGGTGAGAAAGTCGAGCCGGGGGTCGTCTAGGATGAAGCGAGCGTGAGCTTCGAGCCTATTGTGGTAATACCAGTCGTCTGCATCCAGGAACGTGAGCCAGTCGCCGCGCGCCGCCTGAGCGCCCGTATTGCGTGCGGCCGAGACGCCTGCATTGGCCTGGTGCAGGTAGCGCAGCTGCTGGGGGTGGTCGGCCAGGTGCCGGGCTACAACTGCGGCCGTGTCATCGGTGGAGCCGTCATCGACAACGATGATCTCGTGCGCTGGCCAGGTCTGCGCCAGAACCGATTCGATGGCGCGTGAAACAAACCCGGCGCCATTGAATACCGGGATGATGACCGAGAAGCGGGGCGAACTCATCTCGATGGATAGCCCATCTCGAGTGCGACTTCGGCGACCCGCCCCAGTACTCGCTCCACACGTTCCCGGTTATGGCTCTTCTTCCATTTGTCGAGTTCGATCTCGCCGAAAACGTCATACGGTTTGCTGAGCACTTGTTCGCAATGTGCCCGCACCGCGAGTGAGAAGTTCAGCCTGCAGTCAGCGTAGAGTTTTTGATAGCCAGCGACGGGATCACGCACCAAGTCTTCGTAGAAGACCTCTACCCATTGATTCGCCGGCACGCTGGCGCGGGCTTCCAGAATGGCCCGGTTGATGGCCTGATACTGGAAGGCAGCGACATCCTCAATAGTGGCGTTCAGATAGTTGCGCCAGCCCTCCGCGAGAAAGAAGCACCATCGTGTGTAGCGGCCGTCATCGATGGCAACGGTCTCGGGGAAAATGCCACTCCAGGTAGCGTACTTGTCGGGCTTGCCCCAACCCTCGATGAGCGAATTGATGTTGTCGCCGGGGTCCCGCTTGACGTAGACGAAGATGGCGTCAGGGAAAAGTTCGCGCAGGTAGGGTACGCACAGCCCGTTCTGATTGTTCTTGTCGACCCAACGACGATGTCCTGTCCAGGCGTAAAAGTAACGCGCAACGTAGTCACGGTCCCTCTTGGAGGCGTCTGCAGCGTCAAGTGCGTGGGTGTCCCAGCCCTTCTCGTCGAGCGGGTGGAGATCGACCCAGAAGTCATGTGTTTCGCGCTGCAGTGTTCCCAGCTCAGGGGATTCGGAGAGCGTCTTGTATACGACAGTAGTGCCAGCTCGCGAACAGCCAAGCACGATAACCGGGCGGTCGGCAGCCGGTCGTAGCAGATCCCAGTGTCGCGCGCGCAAGGTGCGAAGCGCACGTTGCGCGTGGTGGCGTAAGGTCTTGTCGATCTTGATGACGAGGTCGGACATTGCTCAGGTACTCAAGGCAGCACGGCCACACTGCAGGCTGGCGCTGGTTTTGAAAGGACTGCGAGTCTAGGCGTCAATATGCTTTTCGTGTGAATTGTGCACGTATTGGGTGTGTGTGCCTGCCGCATGGCGTACGAGCACCTCCTCGAATGCAGCGACGGGTTGCTC